>NZ_JBIDAU010000008.1:43604-516914 GCF_043202655.1 Streptomyces sp. NPDC048171 | reverse complement strand
CCAGAGCGAAACGTGGTCGGGCAGGACCTCGGGCCATCCGACCGCGCCGAAGAAGATGGCGTCGTAGCCGCGCAGGGTTTCCTCCCAGTCCGCCGCCACCTCCGCGCCGGCGAGGCCCTCCCGCCCTACGCCGAGGATCTCGCCGAGGACAGCGCCGCCGCGCTGCTCGACCGCTTCGGCTGACGCCTGATCCGAAAGACGGGCCCTAACCCCACCCACCCACCCAGCAACACCCCCACGACCAAAGGACACCCACCCCCCTCGGCCGCACACCCCACAGTCGCCGCACCCCCGACAGCCCCTAACATCGGCCGCCCGACATCACCCGGGACATACCCGCCCCCGACCGTCCGGACAAACGGCTGGCCGGGGGCGAGCGTGACGCGGCAGGATGCTCCGCATGACACTGGCCACGCCCGAGCTGCACACCACCCGCCTGCGGCTGCGGCCGTTCACCGACGCCGACGCGGCGTCGCTCTACGCGCTGCACAGCAGCACCCACGTGCTGCGCTACTGGGACTCCCCGCCATGGACCGAACCGGCCCGCGCCCAGCGCTTCATCGCGACCTGCCGGACGATGGAGGAGGAAGGCACGGGAGCGCGGCTGGCCGTCGACCGCGTCCGCGACGGCGCGTTCATCGGCTGGTGCGGCCTCACCAGCTGGAACCCCAGCTTCCGTAGCGCCTCCCTGGGCTACGTATTCGACGCCGCCGCATGGGGCCACGGCTATGCCACAGAGACCGCGCACGCCGTCCTGCAATGGGCGTTCAGCACCCTGGACCTGAACCGCGTCCAGGCCGAAACCGACACCCGCAACCTTGCGTCCGCCCGGGTTCTGGAAAAGCTCGGCTTCGTGCGCGAAGGCACTCTCCGAGAAGACTGCATCGTCAACGGCGACGTCTCCGACTCCTGGATCTACGGCCTCCTCCGCCGCGAATGGCACGCGACCGGCACACCGGCAGCCCGCAGCTAGGAACCGTATCCGGTCCTGATCAGGTGGCCGGGTGGAGTCTGTGCCGCCACGTACAAAGAGCCCTCATCGAACGTGGCGCAAGGGCTGCCACAACGGTTGCATCTTCGCTACGACCCGGTCGGAGCCCTCGGCCGGGTACACATTGGGATCGGACCGCCGGCTCGGCGGCGTCCTCAGGGGTTCGCGACGGTCGCGGTCACGGGTGTGCCGAGCTCGACCGTTCTGCTCACGGTGCACAGGCGGTCGTGGGAGGCCTTGACCGCGCGGGGCAGGATCGCACGGGCGCGCTCCGCACCTTCGACGTCCGGGAAGGCGACGGTGAAGGCGACCTGGAGGTTGGTCATGTGGTTTCCCAGCTCGTCGCTGATCTTGTCACCGCTGACCGTCACGGAGAACGCGGTGGGCTCGGCATGGCGGCCGGTGGCGGCGTCGACGTCAACGGCTGTGCAGCCGCCGATCGCGGCCAGGAGCAGTTCCACCGGAGTGAATCCGCTGGCCTGGCCGCTGTCCGGGGAAGTGCCGAAGCTGATCGACTCGCCGCGGGCGTTGACCGCGACGAACCGACCACCGCTGGTGCGTTCGACGACGACGGAACGCTTCGAGTTTTCGCTCATGCCCGGACACTAGTGGTTAGGGGTGGGGCTCAGCACGAGGCCCGGCCGACGGGCCGTGCGCGCGCCGGGCGGTGGGGCGCCGGTCCGTCCGGTCCTTCCCTCCCGCCCGCACGAGACGGCCGGGGTGTCGGCGTCGTCCGTCATTCGTCGGCCGGCCCGGCCAGCACCAGCGGAAGAGAATCGGCCCCAGCCTCAGTGAGACGGACCGGGATCGTCCAGGACCGCTGGTGGAGGTGGCAGGCCGGGTGCAGGTTGCCCGGGTCGTCGTCACAGGATGCGGCCGTCGCCGAGACGTGCAGCACCCCGGTGGGCACGGCGGAGTTCAGTCGCAGGACGCGGGACAGGCTGCTGTCCGCGCCCTCGCCGCCATGCAGCAGCTCGGGCGGGGTGGCCGAGACGAGCAGCCGGGTCGCGGGGCCGTACCGGCTGTCCGGCTTCTGGCCGGCGGGCGCCTCGAAGGTCACGTCCAGTCGCAGTGCGCCCGGCGCCACCTCGGTCGGCTCCCTCCGGGTGAGGTCGGCGAGCGCTGCCGGGCGTGTGGCCTCGGCGGGCAGCCGCAACCGGGTCAGCCGGTGCCCGGCCGACTCGACCACGACGACGTCGTCGCCGGCAAGAACGGCGTCGCTGGGTTCGCGCAGGTCCGTCGCGAGCGTGCTGACCTCGCCGGTCCTCGGGTCGTAGCGGCGCAGGGCGTTGTTGTAGGTGTCGCTGACCGCCACCGAGCCGTCGGGCAGGGCGGTGACGCCCAGGGGGTGCTGGAACAGGGCCTGTCCCGCGGGGCCGTCGCGGTGGCCGAAGTCGAACAACCCGCTGCCGACCGCCGTACGTACCGTGCCGTCGAGGTCGACCCACCGCAGGGCGGAGGCCTCGGAGTCGGCCACCCACAACCGCTCCTCGGTCGCCGCCAGGCCGGACGGCTGCGCGAACAGGGCCTCGGCCCCGGGCCCGTCGACGAGCCCCTCGTCGGCCGTGCCGGCGGTTACGGCCAGAGTGCCGTCCCGTGGGTCGTACGCCCAGAGCTGGTGCACCCCGGCCATGGCGATCCACACCCGGCCGCGCCACGCGGCGACGTCCCAAGGTGAGGAGAGGCTGACGGAACGAGCAGGGCCGGAACGGGGCTCGTCGCGTCTGCGCTGCCCACCGGTCCCGGCCAGGGTGGTGACCTCGCCGTCGGCGGCGTCGTAGCGGCGCAGGACGTGGTTGACGGTGTCGGCCACGATCACCGAGCCGTCGGGGAGCAGGGCGAGTCCCTGCGGCTCGTTGAAGCGTGCGTGCTCGGCGGGCCCGTCCTCGAGGCCCCGTGCTCCGCTCCCGATCCGCCGCACCGGAGTCTCCCCGTCCTCGCCCAGCTCCACCAGCTGGTGCCGAGTCGTATCGCTGACCAGGAAGCCTCCCGAAGGAAGAGCTAGCACTTTGCCCGGAAAACGCAGAGCGGTCGCTTCCGGCTCCGGCGCCACGTACGGGGTGTCGCCGCGCCGCAGGGTGCCCTTCGCCGCGTGCTCGGCCTCCAGCTCACGCACCAGCACCTCGATGGCGCGCGCGTGTCCCTCGCCGGCGTGCTGGGCGACGATGTACCCCTCGGGATCGACCACGACCAGGGTGGGCCATGCATGGATCGCGTACTGCCCCCACGTGTGGAGGTCCGGGTCGTCCAGCACCGGATGTCCGACGGCGTAGCGCTCGACGGCGTCGAGGACGGCCCCGTGCTCGGCCTCGTGGGCGAACTTCGGCGAGTGCACACCGACGATCACGACGGTGTCCCGGTGCCCGGCCTCCAGTTCACGCAGCTCGTCCAAGGCGTGCAGGCAGTTGATGCAGCAGAACGTCCAGAAGTCGAGGATCACGATCCGCCCGCGCAGTGCAGCCAGGCTCAGTTCGCGGCCTCCCGTGTTGATCCACCCGCCTCTACCCGCCAGCTCGGGTGCGCGGATCCGTGCGCGCTTCACCATGCCCTCCAGCCAACCACACCCCCGCGCCGCCCACCCTTTCTCTGCATCCGCCCACAGGGTTCCCGACCGGGCAGGGGTGCCAGGTCGACCATGTCCTCGTGGACGGGGTTCCGGGCGCACGACCCCCCGTCTTCCGCCGGGACCACTCGGTGGGCGTCCCCGTCTGAGTCGGCGGACGCGGGAGGGGGCGGGGGACGCAGCGACTCAAGCGAACGATTCTCCGACGTGCTCGCCTCTTCGTGGCAGGCGGTCCGCGCGCCTCCGGCACCGTCCTCCGGCCCTCGCGCGGGGAACCGGCGGGCCCTCTGCCCTCGCGCGGGGAACCGGCGGGCCCTCTGCCCTCGCGCCGGGGAAGAAGGCCGCGCCCGCTGTCGGTTCCGCTGTTCGCCTGGGCGGGGGCCACGGCGAGCTGGCCCATGCGCACGGATGATGGGGGGAGCCGGGGGCCTTGACGACTACTTCACTCGAGACTCCGCGCGCAACATCGGTGCCGAGATCATGGGCCGTAACAAGTTCGGGCCCCAGCGCGGGCCCTGGGAGGACCACGGGTGGCGTGGCTGGTGGGGGCAGGAGCCCCCTGCCTACGAGCGGATGTTGTCGGGTCAGGCCCGATTCCGGGTCGTACTCGACGTGCGGGCCGCCTGAGGCAGTCACGGCAAACCGGCCAGCCCGGCCGGGCGGTACTTCGGCCCGCCGGCGAGCATCCCGGCGTCGCCAGGACCTGGAAGCAGTGGGTCACCCCCCTCCTCCAGGGCCTCGCCCGGCGCGGCCGGGCCCTCAGTCCGGCAGGGCGCGTCTGAGCGCTTCGTCCAAGCGCCGCGCCAATTCCCCGTCGCTCGGCGGGTCGTCGGCGAAGAGGGCGCCCAGCTCGGTGGTGAAGGTCTGGGTGAAGGCGCCGTACAGCGGGGTGCGGGGGCGGTGCACCGCCGTCTGGAGGGCGGGGAGCAGGGTGTCGCCGGCGTACTCCGGGCGGCCGGCCGCGTCGCGGGGCACGGTGTCGGCGCTCTCCCCGGTCGGCGCCGCCGATGGGGTCGTGGCGCCCACCGCGCACGTCACGGCGTCGTCCGTGTAGGCGGACGTGCGCGTCGCCGCGAAACCGGCGTCCAGCAGGCAGCGTTCGCTCTCCTTGCCGGTCAGGTACTCGATCAGGTCGGTCGCCTTGGTCCTGCGCTGGGACGCCGCGGTCACGGCGAGGTTCTGGCCACCGAGCACGGCCCGCCCCGGCAACGCGGTCACACCGAGCCGGTCGTCGCCGGGGAACGACTGGTGCAGGGCGGGATACACGTACGGCCAGTGGCGCAGGAAGGTGGTGCGGCCCGCGGCGAAGTCACCGAGGGAAGCCGCCTCGTCGGAGTGGAAGGCGTCCGGGAGCACGTACGAGGCCTCGGTGCGACGGCGCAGCTCGCCGATGCCCTCGGTCAGCTCCTCGACGGTGGCGTCGTAGTGGCCGTCCTCGCCGGTGAGTGTGAGGTCGGGTACGGCCGACGCGAACGCCTCCACGGCGTTGACCGTCCGCCCCTCGTACGCGGCGAGCTGGGTCGTCCAGCCCTTGTCGTAGCCGTCGGGCTTGTGGTCGCCGACGGCGTTGATCAGCGTCTTCAGTTCCGGCCAGTCCAGGCCGCCCGTCAGGTCGGTCTGCTCGACGTCCGCCTGGCTCAGGTGGTCGCGGCGGTAGTAGAGCAGGCCGACATCGCTGTTGAAGGGAGCGGCGTACACGTTGCCGTCCCAGCGGGCGGTGCTCGCGACGGGTGCGATGACGTCGTCGTCGAGCAGCGACTCGGGCAGTGGGCTGATCAGGTCCGCGGCGGCGAACTCCGGGACCCAGGTGACGTCGAGGTTGACCACGTCGTAGGCGGCGCTGCCGGACTGGAGCGCGCCGAGCAGTTGGCTGCGCTGTTCGTCGGCGCTGCCGGGGAGTTCGACCAGTCGGGCCCGGTAGCCGGTGCCGGCTTTCTCCTGCTCGGTGTTCCAGGCGTCGATGAGCCGCTGGCGGACTCCGTTCTTGCCGGTGACGTCCCGGCCGCTGGCGACGACGATGTCGCCGGGCACGTCGGCGGAGGGCGGCGCCGCGGGTCCGCTTCCACCGTCACCACCACCGCTGCACGCGGTGGGCAGGACCAGGCACAGCGCTGCCGGCAGCACCGCCAGCCGCCGACGGGGCTCTCGTCGTAGCGGTAGTCCGCGCATCAGCTCTCCCCCGTTCCGGTGCGCGCGACCTCGTCGTGCAGGGCGGCACCGAGATCGTCGTCGGCGTCCAGGCACCGTCCGCCGCCGGCCTCCGAGATCCGGGCGTCCGGCTTCCCCGCGTCGCAGCCGCCGCCCTTGAGGGAGACCATCGCGACCGGCAGCCCTCTCGCGCGGGCGATGTCCAGGAGGCTGCCGAAGCCGTCGCCGGCCAGCCGGTCCCCGTCCTCGTCGTCGGTGACGAAGACGATCAGGCCGGGGCGTTCGTCGTCGGCGTCCCGCACCTCCATGGCGTCGAGCGCGGCCCGCAGCGCCCCGAGCGGGTCCGCCTCGGCGTCCCGGACCCGGGCCTCGCGGTCGATGGCGCGCTCGGCGTCCTTGCGGGAGTGCGGGCCGAAGGGGAGCAGAGTGTCGTACGTGTCCTCACCCGCGTCCGACACCGCCCACACGGCGTACTCGTCCCGGTCGCCGAGCCCGCCCAGCGACTGTTTCAGCAGGCCCGGCCCACCGCTGGGCCCCTCCCACTGACCGGCCATGGAGCCGGAACTGTCCAGCAGGAACAGCACGCGGCCCGGCCCGTTGGCGCCCCGGTAGTCCTCCAGCGACGCCTCCATCGCGTCCCGTCCGGCCGACTCCTTCAGCGGCGACGGCGCCCTCAGCACCCCCTCGGCGACCTCGGTGGAATCCAGCAGGGCCCGGTCGCCGGTGGCCGCGCGAAAGCCGTCCCGGGCGAAGGCCACCCGGCCGCCCTCGCCGGTGAGCCACTCCCGGAAGGCCTCCGCCTCACGGTTCCGGTCGGCCTGGTCGCGGTCGGCGCCCTGCCAGCGGACGCGGACGAAGACCGGCTCCAGCCCCGGCACATCACCCGGATACTGGGCCATGCGCGGGGCGCGGCGCGCGCTGTCGCAGCCGACGCCGCTCTTCAGGAGGAACTCGGGGACGAGGGCCGCGGTGCGGTTGTCGACGGCGTCGTCGTCGGGCAGCGCGCACAGCAACTCGGCGGCGGTCGGGGCGGGCGGCCCGGACTGGGCGACCCGGTCCTCGGCGCGGCGGGGGTCAGGGGCACCGGCCGCGCCCTGGGTGGCGTAGAGGCCGATCGTGGCCAGCAGCCCGGTGTCGGTGAACTCCGGGTCGGGGCGGCGCACCGCCGCGTCCGCGTGCCGGGCACGCAGGTCGTCGATCATCCGGGTGAGCGGAGGGCCGGTACGGTCGTCCAGCTCGTCGACGGCGATGTCCTGCGGGACGGCGAGCACGACGGGAGAGTACGCGAAGGGCTCCTGGTCGGCGTCCACTTCGGCCACGGCGTCGGTGTCCTGGCCCGCGACGGCCCGGGCGGCGTCGGCGGGGGAAGCCGGTATCCACACGTCGGGCTGCGGACCGACGTCGCGCTGCGGATTGGTGTCGGCCTCGCGGGGTTCCTGCCAGGCACCGGTCTGCTTGCGCAGGGCGGTGACCGCGTCGGCGGCGCCCGCGCTGTAGACGGTGATGCCGCTGCGGCGGCAGTCGTCGCCGGTGGTGTTCGCCTCCGACGTCAGATACGCGTCGGCCGCGGCCCGGACGGTCGGCTCCAGGTCGGGGTCGGTGAGCACCCGCAGTTCCAGGGGTGGGGCGCAGGAGGAGGGGCCGTTGGCCAGAACGAGGTGACGGTAGGTCCCGATCCCGATGGCGGTGACGACCAGGACCAGCATGGCGACGCCTCCGGCGACCAGCCGCCGCGTCCGCCGCCGCTCCCGCCTCGTCGCGTCCTCTTCGCCGGTGTCGCCCGCCGCCACACCGGGGTTCCCGTCGCCACCCCCGCTCCCCCGGGCCCCGGAGTCCCGCCTGCGACGCATCAGCGCGCCCCAGGCCGCCCCCATCCCGCCCAGCCCCCCGACCAGAACCACCCCGACCCGCCGGACGAGCCCAGGGCCGGGGTCGAGGGCCCCGGGCCCGGGGTCGGTGCCCTGGGCGGGGTCGGGCGCGGGTGGGCTTCCGGGACCCCCTGCTCCGGCGGCGAGCAGCACGTCCATGCCGGGCTCGGCGCGGCTCTCCGGCTCCCAGGCGTCACCCCGTACCGTCCGGTGACCCGCGGCGGACATCTGAGCCCGCAGGTCGTCCACGAGGGCGCGGAACGACACATCGCCACCCGCTTCCAACAGCTTCACCAGCTCGTTGGTGAACGGCGTCGGCGTGTCGGGATCGCCCGCGTCGATGCGGTGATTGGGCTGCACGCTCATCAGCAGCAGCCGCCGTTTGTCGGGTGTCTCCGGACGGACCCAGGCGGCGTTGCCGGCGAAGCAGCAGTCGAGGACGACCACGATCCGCCGGGCCGAACTCGCGGTGAGCATCGCTTGCGCGAGGCTGAACAGCACCGCGCCCGGGAAGACCGCGTGCCCGCCCGCGACCACGCGTGCGTTGCGCATCTGCAGGAACAGCTCGTCGCCCGCGTTCGGTATCGCCCCGTGTCCGGCGAAATACAGCAGCAGGACACCGTCCGCCTCGTTGGCGGCCTTCCACAGCTCCTGGTCGAAGGTGCCCTGGTCGGGAGAGCGGCACACCGTGATCTCCCGCTCATCGAACACCCCGCCGTGCCGCAGCGCCTCCGACAGCCGGTTCAGGTTGTGTTTGACCGCGGGAAGGTCGCCGGGCACGCCGTCCGGCGGCGCCGTGTTGTCGTACTCGGACACTCCGACCAACAGCGCCCGGTTCGCCTTCCCCCGCGGGTCGTAACCGGTCACCGGGCGCCTACCTGTCGTCGGGTTGCACCGGCTCGACGCGCACCTGGGGCGGATCGCCTTCCTCCACCGCACGGCGGTTGGCCTGCCAGGCCTCCACCGACCGTCTGACCTGGTCCACCACCCCCTGGAACATCGCGCCCGCGGCGCCCCCGAGCACCGCCACGACGATGTCCATGCCGGTGCCCATGGGGGTGCCGGCCTCGTCGGTCCTGCTCTGTTCGGTGATGCGGAGCTGGTCGATCCGGGCCAGGTCGGCGAGTGGTTTCTCCCGTTCCAGCCACTTGTGCAGGGCGACGATGTCAGTCGCCCTCTCGGTCCCGTCCAGCCGGATCCGGATACCGCGCGTCACCACACTGTCCCCCTCAGCCATAACTCACCATCATGACACCGCTGTTGCGCACAGGCGAGGGTCCGTACGCCCCTGCCGCGCCACCCACGCGGGGGAGCGCACGCGGCCCTTGCCTCCGGGACTACGTCTTTGGTGCCGGTCCACCCGGGACCGCGGTCCGATTCGCCGAGCCCCGACGGCAGTTAGCGTCCCCCCATGCGTATAGGACTACTTGGCACCGGCAACGTCGCCCGAGCACTCGCCCAGGGATGGAGCGACGCAGGACACGACGTGCTCCTCGGATCACGTCGGCCCGGGGAACGTACCGACCTCGGTCTCCCCGTGGCAGACCTGAGTGAAGCAGCCGCCCACGCAGAGGTCCTGGTCAACGCCACCCCAGGGGCCGTCTCCGTGGAACTGCTGCGCTCCATCGGCGCGCCTGCGCTGGCCGGCACCGTGCTGATCGATGTCGGGGTCGGCCTCTCCGACGACTTCACCGAGCTCTCACACCCCAACAACAGCCTGGGCGAACAGATCCAGGAAGCGTTCCCCCTGACCCCCGTCGTCAAGACGCTCTGCACCATGGACTCCACCGTGATGACCGCACCGGACGCCCTCGACGGCCCGAGCACCGTCTTCCTCTCCGGCGACGATGCCGAGGCCAAACGGACCACCGCCCGCCTGCTCGACGACCTCGGCTGGCCCCTGTCGTCCCAGTTGGACATCGGCGGCATCACCACCGCACGCGGACAGGAGCACTTCGCCCTGCTCTTCATGGGCATCGCGGGCGGTCTGGGCGCCCACACGTTCAACATCAACGTGGTCACCCGTTCCCTTGCCCAGGGTCAGTCGCCCACGTGATCTCGGTGGATGGATCGCGGCGGCACTCGGTAACGGGCCGTTCTACGCAATGAGGCGACGGCTCCTGGACGGTTCGGTTGAGCGATAGCCTGCGTCATCATGATGCGCGCTTGGATCTTGCCGATGGTGTTCGTGCTCTGCGGCTCAGCCGTCGCGATGCGGCCCGCCCTCGCGGGCGACGTCGGTACTGCCGCGGCACTCCTGCTGGTGTTCCTGGCGCTCGCCGGCATGCACTCGCCCCTCGTCTTCCCGAGATCGATCGGTGCGCGCGAGGCGGAACGCCGCGCCGCGGTCGACGGCCGGCCGGTCGTCTACTGGCGGCCGGGCTGCAAGTACTGCATACGACTGCGCTTCCGGCTGGGCCGCAGCGGCCGCCGGTTGCACTGGGTCAACATCTGGCGCGACCCGGCTGCAGCCGCAGTGGTGCGGGATGCCAACGACGGCAACGAGACCGTGCCGACCGTCGTCGTGGCGGGCCGCCTGCACACCAACCCCGCCCCGGAATGGGTGCGTTCGCAGCTCACACCCTCTGCGTGACCGGAATGCTGTCTGACACTCAGACATAAGACAACTTGGGTAGGGTGATCGGTGTGCAGTTGAGGTACAGCTTTCGCCTATGTCCGAACGGTCCTCAGCGTTCAGCGCTGGCCAGGGCGTTCGGGTGTGCGCGGGTGGTCTACAACGATGCGCTTCGCGCTCGTGAGACCGCCCGCGCTGCGGGCGAGGCGTTCCCGAAGACCGGGGACTTGTCCAAGCTGCTGATCACCGAGGCCAAGCTCACCGAAGAGCGCGCATGGCTCGGCGAGGTGTCCGCCGTCGTCCTCCAGCAGTCCCTCCGGGACCTGGACACCGCATACCGGAACTTCTTCGACGGCCTCAAGGGCAAGCGCCCACGCATGGGAGCGCCCCGGTTCAAATCCCGCAGGGACAACCGGCAGGCAGTACGGTTCACCGCGAACGCCCGATGGAAGATCACGACCGGCGGGGACCTGTCCCTGCCGAAGATCGGCGACGTGCGGGTCAAGTGGTCCCGCAACCTCCCCTCCGTGCCGTCCACGGTATCCGTAGTCAAAGACGCTGCCGGGAGATACTTCGCGTCCTTCGTCGTGGAGACCGTCCCCGAGACGCTGCCCGACGTGGCATCCGCCGTCGGCATCGACCTGGGCCTCCGGCACTTCGCGGTCCTCTCCAACGGCACGAAGATCGACGCCCCGCGCTTCCTGCGCCGGGCCGAGAAGAAACTCAAGAGGGAACAGCGCCGCCTGTCCCGTAAGGCCAAGGGATCGAAGAACAGGGACAAGGCCCGCGTCAAGGTCGCCCGCGCTCACGCGCAGGTGGCCGACGCACGGCGCGAGTTCCACCATCAGCTCTCAACGAGGATCATTCGCGATAACCAAGCGATTGCCGTTGAGGACCTGGCGGTGAAGGGGCTCGCCCGTACGCGCTTGGCCAAGTCCGTCCACGACGCGGGATGGTCCGCGTTCGTGACGATGCTGGAGTACAAGGCCGCGAAGTTCGGCCGCAGTTTCCTCCGCATCGGACGGTTCGAGCCGACCTCCCAGGTGTGCTCACAGTGCGGCATCAAGGACGGCCCCAAGCCCCTACACATTCGAGTGTGGCAATGCAGGGCTTGCGGGGCCGTCCTCGACCGTGACATCAACGCGGCGGTCAACGCCGCCAAGGCCGCCGGACTGGCGGTGTCAGCCTGTGGAGCGCAGGTAAGACCGGTACTCGTACCGGCCCAGCGCGGTGAAGCAGGAACCCACCGAGACGGTCAGCCGACCGTGGTAGGAATCCCCGGGCTTTAGCCCGGGGAGCGGAAGTCAAATGGCCGTGCTGGACCTCATGCTCCGGGGCCGGATCGCCGACGCCCACGGCAGGCTCCTCGAGAAGTGACCCGACGGAGTCGAGGGCAGAGGCGTCCGGCGTCGCGGTTCGCCTGGGCTGGAGCCCATCGCCCCCCCTACACGTCCGACGCCCGCTCGTCCAGCTCCGCCAACCCGCCCTCCCAACGCTCCCGACGCGCCCCGTCGGACTGCTCCCACCAAGGCGTACCGCGCTCCCCCAACGCGACTTTCGCCCGGTTCACCCGCGCACGCGCCGCCGCTTCAGCCCGCGCGTCGCTCTCAGCGAGGGCATGGCGCACCGCACGGCGAGCGGACATCAAGTGGCGCCGAAGGCGGGCCGCGGCTTCCTCCGGGACGGAAGGGTCGGTCGCCCGCCACTTCCGGCCCCGGATGACGACGAAGTGCCCGTCGGGTGTCCGCTCCGGTGACTGATGCGCCTCCATGGAACCGATTCTGCCCAACAGAGCCTTACTGCGCAGAGCGGAACGCGACGCGGCGTACGGGGCCGGGCACCGGTCAGCCGCCGAGGCTCGCCGACACCGCATCTCCGTTCTGCGCCTGCCGGGAGCGCTCCGCCAGCACCGTGGCGAGTTCGCGCACGTCCTCCTCGTCGATGCCGCCCTTGCCGGTGGAGGCCGCCTCGGTCCACAGCAGGGTCGTACCCACCCGGGTCTGGGTCACCGCGCCGGCCTCGCCGTTGAAGCCGGACGTACCGAACCGCGCGTCGCGCTCATCGCCGAGCGGGCCGAGTTCGAGCGTCTTGGCACGCGGTCCGGCCTTGTCGCCGTAGTAGCCGTCCCACAGCACGTCGTACGCTCTCTCGGCGGCTTCTTCGCTGTTGTAGGCGATGACCAGGAAGCTGACGTAGGCGGCGGTGTCGTCGTGCCGGAAGGTCGAGGCGCCGAAGAAACGGGACTCCTCACATCCGGCGTTGCCCTTGACCGGGCAGGCTTCGCGGCGGTAGAGGTCGGTCATCTTCACGGCCGTGGGCCGCGCGGACTGCTTCCAGTCGGGCATGGCTTCGTCGTCCGGCAGTACGTCCCGCACTCGGTCCTCGGAGAGTGCGGCCGCCTTGTCGCTCGCGCCGTCGGTCTGCACGCCGCCACCGCAACCGGTGAGCAGCAGCGCCGCCACGATCGCCGTTCCCCACCACTGCTTCATGAACATGCCGTCCCCCTTGGACGGTGATCCTACGCGGGGCCGCTACCTCCGACGTCGGCAGTCTCGGCGGGACGGTGCCGCGAACCAGGGCGTGCACCGTACGCGCTTGCGGTACCAAGGCGTCGGGAGAGCCGTTGGCGCCGTGGCACGGAGCCGGGCGGGGTTATAGTCGAATGGTCGCGAAAAACGATGTTCCGCCGAGTTGCGCCGGACATCGCGCACACATCGATCCAGATGGTTCTGATCGTTGAGCGTCTCCTTGCCGAGACCGGGCTCCTGCCCGTTCCCGGCGCCGACCATCGCCGGCCGTGCCGGTATCAGGGAGCGCAGCATGCAGAAGACCATCGCCGTCGTCGGAGCGGGACTGGGCGGGCTGACGCTCGCCCGGGTACTTCAGGCTCGCGGTGTCACCGCGACCGTCTACGAGGGTGATGCCTCGGCGACGAGCCGTGCGCAGGGCGGCCTGCTCGACATCGACGAAGAGACCGGTCAGGCCGCGCTCCGGGCGGCCGGTCTGTACGACGAGTTCCTCACCTTGGTCCGCCCTGGCGAGGACGCCAAGCGCGTGGTGGACCGCCACGGCACGATCCTGCTCGACAGGCCGGCCGACCGCCGTTCCGCCCGTCCCGAGGTCGACCGTGGCGAACTCAGGCGCCTGCTCGTCGACTCGCTGGCGCCGGGGACGATCAGGTGGGGGCGCAGGCTCGACCGGGTCCGGCGCCGGCCGCAGGGCGGCTACGACCTCACCTTCGAGGCGGGGCCCGCCTCGCGTGCCGATGTCGTCGTCGGCGCCGACGGTGCTTGGTCGAAGGTCCGTGCGCTGCTCACGCCCGCCGCGCCCCGTTACAGCGGAACCTGCTTCGTCGAGGTCGCCCTCGCCTCGGGCGGCCGGACCCGTCGGGCGAGCGTGGCCGCGATCGGCAGTGGCACGCTGATGGCGGTCGCACCGGGCAAGGGCATCATCGTGCACCGCTACGCGGACGGGCAGGTGCGCGGGTACGTGGCGCTGAACAAGTCCGAGGAGTGGATGAGGTCGATCGACTTCGGCGATCCGTCTGCCGGCCTCCGGCAGGTCGCCGGTGAGTTCGACGGCTGGTCGCCGCTGCTGACCGCCTTCGTGACGGAGAGCGACGCGGAACCGTGGCTCCGGGCCGTCTACGCCCTTCCCGTCGGAATCAGCTGGGAGAGGATGCCCGGCGTGACGCTCGTCGGCGACGCCGCGCATCTGATGTCGCCCTTCGCCGGCGAGGGCGCGAACCTTGCCATGTACGACGGTGCGGACCTGGCGGGTGAGTTGGTCGGGCAAGGTGACGTCGAGGCGGCGCTCACCGCTTACGAGGAGCGGTTGTTCCGGCGCGGCGGCGATGCCGCCGGCCGGTCGGCGCGGAACCTGGAGAACTTCTTCGGACCGGAAGCTCCGCGGAGCGTCGTCGCTCTGTTCGATCGCTCGTGACACCCGTCTGCGCAGCGGCGGTGATCGGTCGTCCGTCACGGGCACGACCGCCGGCAGCAACAGCACCAGCACCAGCGTGGCGTCGGCTCCTTCGGGCGAACGGCCGGGCTCGACCGCGTGGCACCGTGTTCCCGGGCGCCGCGCGGGCGAGCATGGGCCGACCCACTCCTCCCCCGTACCGAGGCGACGCGATGTCCGAACCCGCCGACCACGTCCATCCCGCGAGTGCCGCCCCACGGCGGGGTCTGCCGCCCAGGACGGCCGAGCTGTGGTTGTTCCGCGGCATCTACGGCCTGGTTCTGGCCAGCGCTCTGGTGGCGGCTCTCGACGTGCCGGGCGAGGTGGCCGACCCCGGCGAGGACGCGCTGTGGGTGCTGCTCACCGCGCTGGCGTCGAGCGCCGCCCACGGCTACGCGCACGTGATCGCCCAGCGTGCGGTCGCCGAGGGCGGGGCGAGGCCGAGCAGGCTGCGTGCGGTGCTCGCCGAGTGGCCCCTCGTCGCCGCGGCGCTGCCCACCGTGTGTCTGCTGCTCGGCGCGGTGGCGGAGTGGTGGTCGGAGGAGACCGCCGCGGACGTGGCCCTGCTCTTCAACACCGTCGCCCTGTTCTGCCTCGGTATCTCGGCGGCCCGTACGGCCGGGCTCCGCTGGGCGTCGTCGCTGCGGGCGGGGTTCATGGACATGCTGATCGGCGTCGTGATCATCGGTGTGTACGCGCTCGTGGAGTGACGGGTCGGACCGAACCGGGGTGGCCCGTGTCACGTGGTGGGACGCCGCATGTGAGCAGTCGCCGGGTATGAAAGGCCCTTGACCGGATACGCGGCTGGGATGAGCAGCATTTCCGGAAGAACCTCGCCGGGTGAGGGCGGGTTCCCCGCCACTGCCGCCGCGCGCGAGCCGTCCGCCCGTACGGTTCCGGCCGTGAGTGCGGCCCCCATGCAGCCCCGGCGGGACGGCGAGGGCAGCCTCGCACACGTCGTGGAGACCCTGCTGGACAAGGGCCTGGTGCTCAACGCCGACATCATGGTCTCGGTCGCCGGTGTCGAGTTGCTGGGCATCCGTCTGCGGGCGGCCCTCGCCTCGTTCGAGACGGCGGCCCGCTACGGGCTGGAGTTCCCCTCCGGCACGGACACCGAGACCGCCGCGTGGCGGGAGACGCGCGAGGAGAAGGAGTCCTGCCCGGCGTGCGGCAAGCGCGCCCCCGTGGAGCAGTTGCTGAACCAGTGGTGTCCCTGGTGCGGCTGGCGCAGTGCGCAGGCGCAGATGCGGGAGGCGTCCGGCCGGGCCGCCGTCGTGGGCCGGGACGACGCGGCGGTAGAGGGCGGCAGGGACGACGCCACCGACGACGGTGACGGTGAGGGCGACGGCAGGCGCACCCGGCGCTCCGCCGAGCGGGAGGCGGAGCCGCATGGCGAGTGAACAGCCGCCGATGCGCCCCACCCGGGAACCGCGGGTGACCCTGGACGACCTGGTGGAGGTACTGCTGAACAAGGGCGCCGTGCTGCACCTCGACCTCATCGTCGCCGTCGCCGACATCCCGCTGATCGGCGTCTCGGTGCGGGCGGCGATCGCGGGGATGGAGACGATGCTGGAGTACGGCATGATGCGCAACTGGGACGAGGCCACCAGGGAGTGGGCGGAACGTTCCGCCGTGCCCCGCGGTCTCGGGCTGCGCGAGGGCGAGAGCGTCGTACGGCGGATGAGCGGCGGCCACCTGCTGACCGGCGGCGTCTACCACGGCTGGCGACCCGGCACCGTCTATCTCACCGACCGGCGCCTGGTGGTCCTGCGCGACGAGCCGCGGGAAGTGCTCTGGCAGACGGACCTGGATGCCGTACGGGACGTGCGGCTGAAGCCGGAGGAGACGGTGGGCGGCGAGGAACGCCTGCGCCTGGAGGTCGCGTTGGCCGACGGCCGGCGGGAGCTGCTCTCCGCGCGGGAGCCCGAGACCCTGCACGACCTGCTCAGCCGCTCACTCGCCGGGAGTCTCGGGCCGTCGCTCTCGCCCGGTGTCGCCGAGGAGGAGCCGCCGCTCGCCGACGGGCACCTCTGGTACGAGGAGCCGCGAAGGTCCGGTCCGATGTGGCGGGGCGGCCGGGCACGGCTCACGGCCGACCGGCTGACGTGGAAGTCGCCGGTGGACGGCCGGCCCGCACTGGTGCTGTCCACGGCCGACCTGGCGGAGGTCGGCCGGGCACCGGGGTACGGGCCCGGGGGCGAGGGGAGCGTCGTGCTGCTGCGCACCGTCGGCGGCGACGAGCACCGGCTCTCCGCCGAGGACCCGGCGGCTTGGGTCCGGCGTTTCGAGTCGGTGGGCCGGATGGCGGCGCCCGCGTGAGCGGCGCCCGCAGGAACCTGACAGTGACGCGGAGGAAGAAGGGGACGACATGCCGTTGACCGTCGACGAGAAAAGCCTGAAACACGGGGTGCTGTCCCTCGTGGTGACGTTGGTCGAGGTCATCCAGGAGGCGTTGGACCGTCAGGCCATGCGCCGGATCGAGGGCGGTGACCTGAACCCGGAGGAGTCCGAGCGGCTCGCCGACGCTCTGTTGGAGCTGGACGAGGCGATGGAGCAGATCAAGGAGGACCACGGCATCGTCGCGTCGGTCGCCGATCTCCACCGAGGCCTGGACGAGGTGGTCGACGACGTGGTGGACAAGCTGATCAACCCTCAGCGCTGGTCGGAGGAGGCCGGGCGATGACCGAGGACAGCGGGCTGTACGTCTACGCCCTGCTCCCCGACCTGCCGGGTGCCGCCGACGGCGTCACCGGGCTCGACGGACGCCGGCTGCGGCTGGTGCCGGTCGAGGGGACCGGGGTGGCCGCACTGGTGCACGATGCGGCGCCGGAACCCTTCCAGGGCGACGACGACCGGGTGCGCCGGTGGGTGGCTGAGCAGAGCGAGGCCGTCACCACGGTCTGGGAGCGCACCGGCACCCTGCTGCCGATGACCTTCAACGTCCTGGTGGCCGCCGACACGGCGTCAGGACGTGGCGCCGAACAGCGGCTCGGCGACTGGGTCAGGGACCAGCGGGACGAGGTCACCGGTCAGCTCGACGCGCTCGCCGGACGCTGCGAGCTGCGGGTGGAGGTCGCCCTCGAGCGCGGTGCGGGCGGTGAGCCGGGCGCGCGGGCCGCGGACACCCCGGAGAGCGGGGACGACGGACGGTCCCCGGGTATGCGCAGGCTCATGGCCAAGCAGCGCGAGCAGCGGGAGAAGAACACCGCCGGGCAGCTCGCGGACACCCTGCACGCCGGACTGCGCCGTCGGCTGCTGTCGGTGGCCGAGGACCTGCGCGAGCGCGGTCCGGCCCAGCGCGCACCGGGCGAGACGGCGGTCCTCTCCGCCGCCGTGCTGGTGCGCCGGGAGGACATCGACGCCGTGGGCGCGGTACTGAGCGAGGCCCGGGCGGGCGAGCCCGCGCTGCGCATCCGCTTCCTCGGCCCCTGGCCGCCGTACTCCTTCACGGAGACCCGGCCGCACGAGCCGGCGGATCAGGCGGCGCGCTGACGCCGGGCGGGCCGGCGGGCTCCCGCGGAAGGGCGCGTCGGCGGCCGGGCTCTCTCAGCCGTCGCGCAGGGCGTTCGCCGCGTACTCCCACAGCCGGTCCGCCGCGTCGGGGTCGAGCGCGTGGCGGGCCACGCCACCGGGCTCCTCTTCGCCGGCCCGGACGGTGCGGGCCTCGGCGTTGTCCTCGAAATAGCGGCCGGTGACACCGTCGAGGAGGGGCGACGCCGCCAGCAGGACGGAGGTGGCGGCGCCCTGCTCAGCGGTCTTGTAGTAGGGCAGCGGCTTGACGTTGCCCTGGTCGTCCATCACGCCGAACGCGCGCATCGTGTCGTCGTCCACGTGGCGTTGCAGGCCGGTGAGGATGTAGCCGGGGTTGAGGGCGTTGGCCGTGATGCCGTCCGCCGCCCAGCGGCGGGCGCCCACCGTGAACAGGACGTCGGCGGTCTTCGACTGCCCGTACGCCGTCCACGGGTCGTACGGGCGCCGCTCGAAGTGGGGGTCGCCGAAGTCGAAGGGCGCCCCGCGGTGGGCGCCCGAGCTGACGACCACGATGCGCGCCGAGCCGGCATCGCGCAGGGCCGGGTACAGGCCCAGGGCCAGGGCGAAGTGGCCCAGGTAGTTGGTGGCGAGCTGCATCTCCCAGCCGCGCGGGCTCAGAGTGCGGGTGGGTAGCGCCATGATCCCGGCGTTCGCTACGAGGATGTCGAGGGGGTCGCTCCATGTGTGCGCGAAGGCGTCGACCGAGGAGGGGTCGGCGAGGTCGAGGGCGCGTACGTGCACCCGCCCCGCTCCCCCGGCGGCCGTCAGCTCGGAGAGCAGCGGCTGCGCGGACTCGACGCGGCGCGTGGCGACCGTGACCTCCGCGCCGGCGGCGGCCAGGGCCCGGACCGTCTCGGCACCGAGACCGGAGGCGCCTCCGGTGACGACGGCGCGGCGACCGGTGAGGTCCACGCCCTCGATGACGTCGCGGGCGCGGGCATCGGGGCCGAAGGGAGTGGTCAGGGGTGCGGAGACGGCCGGCAGGGGGCGGTGGCCGTCAGGGGCGGGCCGTGGACTCGGATTCGTCGTCATGCGTCCAAGCTACGATGAACCCACTGGATCCACTATCATCAAGAGTCCACATTTCTTTAGCCAGCGTCCAAAGCCCGAGGAAGTCAAGGCCGAGGCGCTGAGGAGGGGAGGTCGGAGATGGATCCGCTCGAGGACGTGCTGACCCTGTTGGAGACCCGGAGCCGGCTCTCCGCCGGGTTGGTCGCGGGCGGACGCTGGGCCGTCCGCTTCGACGCGCCCCCTGTCGTGAAGTTCAACGCCGTCCGGAGGGGCTCCTGCCAGCTGGTGGTCGACGGGGTGCCGGAACCGTTCGAGCTGGCGGAAGGCGACTGCTTTCTGCTGACCCGGCCGCGCTCCTACATTCTGCGCAGCGACCCGGAGACGGATCCGGTGGAGGGCAGCACTGTCTTCGCCGGTGCCGTCGACGGCATCGCCCAGGCAGGCCAGGGGTCGGACGTGTTTCTCCTCGGCGGTGGCTTCGCCTTCAGCAGCCGCGCGCAGGACCTGCTGCTCGGCCAACTGCCGCCGGTCCTCCACGTCTCCGCGGGCACACCGCACGCCGAGACCGTGCGGTGGGCCCTGGCCGCCATCAACCAGGAGCTGACGGACCGGCCGATGGCCGGCGCCCTGGTGGCGGAGCACCTGGCCGTGGTGATGCTCGTGCACATGCTGCGGCTGCATCTCGAGCAGTCTCCACGGGCGGCGTCCGGCTGGCTGTCCGGGCTCACGGACCCGGTGGTCGCGGAGGCGCTGACCGCCCTGCACGGGGACCCCGCGCGCCCGTGGACCGTGGCCGAACTGGCCGATGCCGCCGCCGTGTCCCGCTCCACGCTCGCCGCGCGCTTCAAGGCCGCGGTCGGCCAGGGGCCCCTGGAGTACCTCACCCACTGGCGCATCGAGCTGGCGACCCGGCAGTTGCGGAAGGACGGCACCACCCTGGCCTCGATCGCCCGTTCCGTGGGCTACGGGTCCGAGAGCGCCCTCAGCGTCGCCTTCAAACGGATCACGGGGACGACACCCGGGGAGTACCGCCGTCGGCCCACGCGTACGTGAAGGATCGAAACCACCCCCGCACCTGCGCCGGTGGCCCGCGAGGGTGGCCTAGAGTCACCGGGCGAAGCACCGTCCCTCTCACTCTCGCGGAGGTCCCGCATGCCCCCGTCCTCCACCGGGCCGGCCGACGCGGACACGTACGTCGCCGTGTGTGACCGCACGCACCTGTTTCCCGGGGCTCGGTGCCGTGTCCAGGGTCTGCCCGATCCGCGGGGCTTCGCGGCTCGGCCCGCCCCGGTCGACGTGGACGTGCGCTTCTCCGACGGTGTGATCGCGGACGCGCGGTTGTCGACAGACGGCCCGGCGGACCCCGTGCTCGTCGTCGCGGCCTACACCACGGCAGCGGGGACCGCCATCGGCGGACGCGGCTGGGTGGTGCGCGGCACGGTCCTCGCCGGGGACGAGGTCGAACTGATCCTCGGCGGTGCCGCACCGGTCTGACCCCTCCGTGGGCGCGGTCGAGACCGGTGTGCCGGCTACGGCCCCGTACCTATCCGGCCGTCGGCAGCAGGGCCGAGGAGTCCGGTTCCAGGCCGGTGTCGAAGCCGCCGACCACGGCGAAGCGCTCCAGGTCGACGATGGCCACGCTGTTGGTGCCCAGTTGGGACACGTACGCCACTGGCCTGTGGGGGTGGAAGGAGACGGCCGCCGGGATGCCGTCGAGTTTCAGTGAGCGGATCGGGCGGAGGGCCGTGCTGTAGAGGGTGACGGTGTTGGCGGCGATGTCCGTCGCAAGCAGCCGGTCGTCGTCGACGGTGTAGACGCGCAGCGGGTCGCCGCCCACTTTCCGGCTCCGCTGGACCCTCATGGTCCGCGCGTCGACGGCGACCAGGGCTGAACTCTTGCGTGCGCCGACGAACAGGGTCTTCTCGTCGCGGCTGAGGCAGCTGCTCTCGGGCAGCTGCCCGGGGGTCACCACGAGCGGAGGGGCGGAGGCGTCGTGGGGGCGCACGAGGCTTACGGTGTGGGACAGGAGTCCGGTGACATAGGCCCGTTCGCCGTCCTTGCTGAGGGTGAACAGGTGGGTCTTCACGCCGTGCGCGGGTACGGCCCGCGTCGGTGCCTGGTCGGTCGAGGGTGTGTCGAAGCCGAGCAGCATCGCCTTCTCCTCGCTCAGCGCGTAGAGCCGGTCGCGGTCGTCGATGCCCATGCCGTGGACGCGGTTGAAGGGCCGGGTGTCGATCGTCCGGGCGAGCGTCCGCTCGGCGAGGTCGACGACGAAGACCGCGGCGCCGCCCTCGCCGGCCGTCGCGGACATGCGCACTCCGTAGTGCCCGACGTACGCGAACCGCCGCTGGGAGTCGACGACCATCTCGTGCGGGTGGTCGGGCAGTGCCACCTTCCGCAGCAGCCGGCCCGACGTCGTCTCGTAGAAGCCGACCGCGTGGCCGCTCTTCTCCACGACCGCCAGCACGTCGCTCCCGGCGGGCCCGGCCGCGCCGGCAGCCGACGTCTGCACACCGGACGCGAGTGCCCCGGCTCCCGCTGCCATGATCACCGCGCGACGTGTCGCCACAGCCTTCACCCCGTTCTCTCGGAGGTCGTCGTCCGTCCCGCGAGGCACCACGGGCCCGTCGTGTCCGCGAACGAGCCTGCTGTGCAGGGTGGTTGAGGTCAACCGGCTGGCGCGGCGTGTCTCCGATCAGCCGCTGGATGCCGACGCCGCGGCAGCCGTGTTCTGGCGGTGCTGGAGCGAGACGACCACCAGGCCGGTGAAGATCTGGAGGGAGAGTGGCACGTCGGTGAGTTCGGCGGTCAGGCCGGTGCCGAAGCCGCTGCGCCGGAATTCGCCCAGGACGCGTGTGCCCTGGACCAGCCGGCGGTGTCCGCGCAGGGCGGACTGGCGGGTCAGCTCGTACTCGCCGCCCTCACCCGTGACGACCCACCGGCGGCCGGACCGGTGTGCCTCGGCGCGGACCGTGTCCCCCGCCAGCATCTCGAAGGACCGGCCCCACTTGCCGGAGCGCAGCTCGAAGGTCTCACCGGCCACCTCGACCC
Source organism: Streptomyces sp. NPDC048171 (assembly GCF_043202655.1). NCBI lineage: Bacteria > Bacillati > Actinomycetota > Actinomycetes > Kitasatosporales > Streptomycetaceae > Streptomyces > Streptomyces sp. NPDC048171. The sequence continues at coordinate 495,216 of NZ_JBIDAU010000008.1, read as the reverse complement.
GCCCGCCGGACTTCCACGCGTGGGCGGACCATCGCGCGACGGGCGTGCCGTCCGACAGAATGCGGTACGTGCGCCCGAAGGCGCGTTCCCGTTTGATCTCCAGCATGGTGCACTCCCCTGGCGGGCTGTCGGTGCGCGTGTGGTCCGGCATCCTTCACCTGCCCGGACGGCGGTCAGGCATGCGGTGCGCCCCCTCCCGCCAGGAGAGGCAGTACGTCATGGTCGCGATCGCGGGCGACCCGGCTCGGGCGGTGACGGTCGCCGATCACACCAGCGTGGTGCGGGTTTGAGCCTCTCCCGCCGCCACCGCCCGCGCGTCAGGCGGAGGCGTTCGCGGTCAGGTGGTCGCCGGGGATGCCGGACTTCTCGGGCCGGTAGAAGTCCCGGATGCCGTCCGCCCAGGTGGCCACCCGGATACGGTCTTCCCGGTCCGGCCCGAAGGCGTCGAACAGGGCCTCGATGTTGGGCCGCCGGAAGCCGATGGCCAGCATCAGCGCGACGAACTCGGGCCGGGCGACGAAGCCGTCGCCCTCCGGGTCCCCCATCGCCGCGAGCGCCTCCGCGAACTCGTCGACGGCCGCCCCGAAGCGCTGCGGGTTGAGGACGACGGAGTCGAACTCCTCGGGGCTGATCCGCCCGTCGCCGTTGGCGTCCAGCTCGGTCAGGAGCGTGTCCCCGTAGCGGCGGAAGGATGCGGCGAGCCGGTCCTTCACGGCGTCGCCGGCCGCCGGTACGGCCGCCACGACACGGTCGCTCATCAGCTTGAAGTCGGCCGGCTCCAGGTAGCCGTTCCCGTCGGCGTCGAAGAGGGTGAAGACCAGCTGGACACGGTCCGTCGCCTCGCTGGTGGGCGTCATGGTGCACCTCGAACTTTCCGGGTGGAGTACTGCCGTCGGTGCTCGCCGGCTCCGTGGCCGGCGGCTCGTCCACTATCGGGCCGACCGGACGGTCGCGGTGGCGAAGGCCGTCCCGTGCACACGAACGGGCGTATCCCTCCCGCCGATGCGTCGGAGGCCGTCGCACGGGGAAGCGCGGCGTCCCGGCCGACGCCGCGCTCGTGGTGCTCCGCATGCCGCCGCGGATCAGACGAAGGCGCTCTCCCCGGTGATCGCCTTGCCGACGATCAGGGTGTTCATCTCCCGGGTGCCCTCGAAGGAGTAGATGGCCTCGGCGTCCGCGAAGAACCGGGCCACGTCGTAGTCCAGGACGATGCCGTTGCCTCCGAATATCTCCCGCGCCCAGGCCACCACCTCGCGCATACGAGCGGTCACGTGGGCCTTGGCCAGCGAGGAGTGCTCGTCGCGGAAGGTGCCCGCGTCCTGCAGACGGGCGAGCTGGAGCAGCAGCCCCCAACTCGAGGTGATGTTGGCCAGGCTCTTCACCAGGAGGTCCTGGACGAGCTGGAAGCCCGCCAGGGGCCTGCCGAACTGCTCCCGCTCAGTGGAGTACCGCAGCGCCAGTTCGTAGGCGCCGATCATGACGCCGAGGGCCTGCCAGGCGACGCCGCTGCGGGTGGCGCGCAGGATCTCCGCGACATCGCGGAAGGACGACACGTTCTGGAGGCGGTCGGACTCGGGCACCCGTACGCCGGTGAGGGTGACGTCCGCGTTCTCCACGATGCGCAGCGATGTCTTGTGCTCGATCCGCGTGGCCTCGAATCCCGGTGTCCCCTGCCCGACCACGAAGCCCTTGACCTGGTCGTCGTCGACGTCGCGGGCCCACACCACGACGTGGTCGGCGAAGGTGGCGTTGCCGATCCAGCGCTTCTCGCCGTCGAGCACCCAGGTGTCGCCGTCGCGCCGGGCGGTGGTGTGCATGCCGGCCGCGATGTCGGAGCCGTCGAGCGGTTCGGTCAGTGCGAACGCCCCGACCGTCTCCATGGTCGCCATGCCGGGCAGCCACCGGTCGCGCTGTTCCTGGTCGCCGCCGGACTGGACGGCGTACATGGCCAGTCCGTTGTGGACGCCGAAGAAGGTGGCCACGGAGGCGTCGACGCGGCTCATCTCCATGGCCATCATGCCGGTCAGCAAGTGGGAGGCGACGGGGCCCGGTTCGCCGTATCCCTCGTAGGGCAGGCCGACCAGTCCGCTCTCGCGGAAGCGGTCGATCAGCTCTCTGGGGAACGTCCCCTCGGCCCAGTGCTCGGCGACCAGGGGCTGGACCTCCTCCCGCATGAACGCCCGTGTCCTCGCCAGGACCTTGCGTTCCTCCTCCGACAGGGCGCCCTCGAAGTCGTAGAAGTCGGCCGGGTTCTGCTGCGTCGTGAGTGAACTCATGGGGCCCTTCTTCCACGCTCGCGCCGTGGCAAGCCCCCGGCCGGCCGTGGTGTGGCCCTCCTACCTCCGGTGTTTCACCGCGAAGACCCACCGGTTGCCCGCCAGCGCGTCGTTCTCCTCGGGCAGCGGGCCGCGTCCGTGGCTGCGGGTGAAGTCGAAGGGGGTGCCGACGGATGTCGTCCAGCCCTTGCCCGCGAGGTCGCCGGCGGAGTCGGGGCGCGGTTCCCGGCTGAACAGCTCCAGGAGGTCGATGCCGATCTGCCGGCGCGTCTCGGTGTAGAGGGGGCTGTCCCGGTAGGCCGTCAGGTCCTTCTCCAGCTTGGCCTCGTAGGCCAGCGCGCTGCCTGCCGCGCTCAGGCGGTCCACCGTGTCGACGAGATAGGTCTCGGCCGCGCGGGGCAGGTAGAACAGCAGTCCCTCGGCGAGCCAGACGGTGGGGGCCGCGGTGTCGAAGCCGGCGTCGGTCAGCGCGCCGACCCAGTCGTCGCGCAGGTCGACCGGGAGGGGCACGCGCGTCGTGAGCGGTGCCGCGGACACGCCCGCGAGCACCTCGTGCTTGAAGTCGAGGACGCCGCCGCGGTCGATCTCGAACACCACGCAGCCGGCCGGCCAGTCGAGACGGAAGGCCCGCGAGTCCAGCCCCGCGCCGAGCAGCACGACTTGGCGGACCCCGCCGGCCCGCACCGCGTCGAGGACGAAGTCGTCGAGGACGCGGGTCCGCAGGCCGAAGTACCGGGCGAACCGCCCCCACAGCGGGTTCGCGTCGCCGTCCGGGACCTGTTCGGGGCGGATCGGCCAGCCGGCGGACGCCGGAGCGGCGAGCACGAAGTGCTCCGCGTAGGCGTCCTGGGCCAGGCTGTCGGGCCGGTGGGTCTCGAGCGCCCGGGCCGCGGCGACCAGGAGGGCGGTCACTCCGACCCCTCCTTCCACGCCCTCCACGCCGGTGTCCTGCTGTGCGGTATGGGTCATGCGTCATGTCCCCCGATCGGTTCCGGGATGAGTACGGGTTTGACGACGCGGCCCGCGTCGCAGTCCTGTTCGGCCTCGTTGATGTCGGCGAGCGGGTAGGTGCGGATCAGCTGGTCGAAGGGAAACAGCCCCGCCTGCCACAGGGCGGTCAGCCGGGGGATCAGCAGTGCGGGCACGGCGTCGCCCTCGCAGATGTGGGAGATGCGGCGGCCCCGGTCGAGTGTTCCGGGTTCGAGGGGCAGGGTGGTGTGGAGCCGCGCCACCAGGCCGAGGCGTCCGGTCGGGCGCAGGGCGTGGAGGGTGCCGTTGATCAGCTCGGCCGAGGCGGTGGTGTCCAGGGCGTAGTGGGCTCCGCCGCCCGTCAGCCGGCGGATGCGCTCGCTGAGGCCGGCCGACGCGGCGGGAAGGGGGATGGCGTGGAGTCGCTCGGCGAGGGCCAGCCGTTCGGGGTGCCGGTCGACGGCGACGGTCACCGCGCCGGCCGCGGTGGCCGCCATCACGGCCGCGAGGCCGACCGCGCCCGCGCCGAGGACCACGAGGGTGTCGCCGGGGCCGGCGGCGAAGGAGTTGAGGACCGCGCCCGCGCCGGTGAGGAACCCGCAGCCGAGCGGTCCGAGCAGGTGGAGCGGCAGCGCCGGGTCGACCCGGACGGCGTTGCGGGCCGGGACCGCCGCGTACTCGGCGAAGGAGGACTGGCCGAACCAGCGGGGGGCCAGTACGGCGCCCGCGGTGTCGGTGAACCGGCCGGCGTTCCCGGGGCGTCCGCCGTGGAGGTTCAGGGTGGCGAACGAGTCGCAGTAGGCGGGGGCGGCACGCAGGCAGTTGCGGCAGTGACCGCAGGAGTCGAAGCTCAGCACGACGTGGTCGCCGGGGTGCAGGCCGGTGACCGCGTCGCCCGTCTCCACCACGACGCCCGCGCCCTCGTGACCGAGTACGGCCGGCAGGGGTGAGCGGCCGGCGGAGTGCCGCACCGCGAGGTCGGTCCGGCACAGGCCGCAGCCCGCGATCCGGACCAGGACCTCGTCCGCGGCGGGTGCCTCGTCCAGTGTCACCTCCTCGACGGCGAACGGTTTCTCGTACGAGCGCAGTACGGCCGCGCGGTACCTCACGTCAGGCCTCCTGCGGGCGGTGCACGACGAACGGTCTGAGGTTCCCGTAGAGGCCCCACGGTCCGCCGGCGACGCCGACGCCGCTGTCCTTGATGCCGGCGAAGGGCTGGGCGAGGGACAGCTCGGCGTGGTGGTTGACCCACGCCGTCCCGCACTCCAGCCGGCCGGCCACCGCCTCGGCCCGGTCGGCGTCGGTCCCCCACACCGAGCCGCCGAGTCCGAAGCGGGTGCCGTTGGCGGCCTCGACGGCCTCGTCGACGCTGTCGTACGGCAGGACCGGCAGGACCGGGCCGAACTGCTCCCCGGTCACCACCGGGCTGTCGGCCGCTACGCCGGTCAGGATTGTGGGGGCGAAGAAGTACCCCGGCCCGTCCAGCCGGTGGCCGCCGGCGGCGGCTCGGGCACCGTCCGCGAGGGCTCGGGCCGTGCAGTGCTCGACCCGGGTCAGTTGCGCCGCGTTGTTCAGGGGGCCGAGTCGTGAGGCCGGGTCCAGTCCGGGTCCGACGACGACGGTCTTCGCCCGGTGGGCGAGGGCCTCCACGACCAGGGAGTGGACGCGGGCCGGGGCGTAGACACGCTTGACGGCCATGCAGACCTGTCCGCAGTTGCGGAACGCGGCCCAGAACAGGCGGTCCGCGATCTCCTCCACGTCGACGTCGTCCAGCAGTACGGCGGCGTCGTTGCCGCCGAGTTCCAGGGTGACGCGGGCCAGTGAGGCCGCCGCTCCCCGGGCGACGGCGCGTCCGGTGGGGGCCGAGCCGGTGAAGGTCACGTGGCGGATCCCCGGGTGCGAGGCGAGACGGGCTCCCAGGGGTTCGCGGCCGGTGACGACGGTCAGGACGTCCTCGGGCAGGGCGGCGGAGACGACGGACGCCAACAGGCGGGTTGCGAGGGGTGTGTACGGAGAGGGCTTGAGCACGACCGTGTTGCCCGCGGCGAGCGCCGGTGCGAACTTCGCCGAGGCGAGCTGCAGGGGGAAGTTCCACGGGACGATCGCGGCGACGGGGCCGATCGGCCGCCAGCGCAGCTCGCTGCGGACCGGCCGGCCGTCCGTGATCGGCAGGGTCGGGATGTCGGGGTCGGCGAAGTGGCGGAGCCGGGCGGCCGTGCGGGCCACCTCCGCGTGCGACTCGGCCAGGGGTTTGCCCTGTTCGCGGGTCAGCAGGGTGGCGAGGCCGGGGCCGGCCGCCTCGACGGCGTCCGCGGCGGCGAGCAGCGCGGCCGTGCGGGCTGCAGGGTCGGCCCGCCAGCCGTGCCAGGCCGTGTGCGCGCGGTCGACCACGGAGTCCAGGTCGTCCGGCTGCTGGTCGGGGGCCTCGTCGAAGGGCTCGCCCGTCGCCGGATCGACGACGGGGAAGTATCCGTTGCGGGTCTCGGGGTGGCGTCCCCGGGTTTCCGTCGCCATGGTGGCGGTCAGCTCGCGGCGGGGACGGTGACCGTGTGCTCGCGTACGTGCCGGTCCATCTCCGCCCGGAAGGCGGCCACCAGGTGCGGCTGGACGCGGCCGGCGTTGCGGTCGCCGCCCTCGCAGACCGCCCCGCGTACGCCGACGATGTCCGTGCCGATGCGGGCCAGGTCGCCCAGGTCGCCGGTCTTGACGCTGCCCGCCAGCGCGGCCAGGAGGCCGGCGTCGTGGGCGCGCCGGACGAACTCCCCGCAGACGTCGGGCGCAAGGTGGTCGAACAGCCGCGTCCCGTCCTTGACCGCCGTGTCGAGCATGGCGGCGTCGGAGCCGGAGCGGCGGGCGATGTCGGGCAGGGCGAGCGGGTTGACGCAGCCGATGCGATGGGCGTCGGCGTAGCCGGAGGCGACGACGAAGGCGTCCGGCCGGTGGTCCTTCACCGCGCGGACGACGCCCCGCATGACGTCGACGGCCTGCTCGGGGGTGGAGCATCCGTAGAGGCCGACCTTGATGTACGTGGCGCCGGAGACGACCGCCCCGAGCGCGGCCTGGGCGACCGTGCCGGGCTTGTAGGGGACGTCGCCGACGGTGGCGGAGAGCGGCTTGTCCGCCGGTATTGCCGCTCGGATCTCCCGGATGACCCACGGGAAGTTGGCGCCGAGCGAGCCCTCGTCGGGCTTCTTGACGTCGACGATGTCGAGGTGCTGGGCCGCCTTGGCGCAGTCGAGGGCTTCCTCGACGCCGTCCGGAGAGATGAGAAGCAGCAAGGTGGTGTCCTTCCCTGCGTGCCCCGCCTGTTGAGGGGCGGGTGCGCGGATGCACGTGGTGCACGTGCGGTCCGTACATCATTTCCGCGGGTGACGCGGGCTCGGCAGGGCGCGCAGGGGGACGAATGGGGCGTTGCCGCGGTGCCCCCGCGCCGGGCGCAGTGCGCCGTCCGCGCGGGGCCGGCCGCGCACGGGGCACGGCCGGCCAGCAGGGCACAGGGCCGGCTCTCCCATCAGTACGGCGAGGAGGGCGTCAGCTCACCGCCTGCTTCACCAGGGCGGCGATCTGCTCCTCCACCTCGGACGTCACCTTCGTCAGGGCGAACGCGGACGCCCACATGTTGCCCTCGTCGAGGTTCGCGTTGTCGCTGAAGCCGAGCGTCGCGTAGCGCGCCTTGAACTTCGCCGCGCTCTGGAAGAAGCAGACCAGCTTGCCGTCCAGCGCGTAGGCCGGCATTCCGTACCACAGCTTGGGCGCCAGCTCGGGGACGGTCTTCAGGACCACCGCGTGGACGCGTTCGGCCATCGCCCGGTCCGAGTCCTGCATCTCGGCGATCTTCTCCAGCACGTCCTTCTCGGCCAGCGCGGCCTTGTCGGCCCGCGACCCGCGCTTCGCCGCCGCCTTCTGCTCCTTGGCGTGGTCCTTCATCGCGGCCCGTTCCTCGGCCGTGAAACCCTCGTAGTTGCTCTTGTCGCCACTGCTCATGTGCGCTCCCGCACCTCGTGGGTCACGCTCGCCCGACCCGGTACGCCTCGACGAGCACGGTCAATGCCGTCCAGTACAGCACCCCGTGCGCACGAATCCCTTGAATGCCGCTCGAGGCGGACTCGAAGCGCAGGTGGGAGGGTTACGTGCGCGCGTACCGCCCGCCGGCGCGGCGCGGCGCGGTCAGATGTCGCGTCGCTCCAGCGGCTTGGTCGCCGGGCCCTCGATCACCTTGCCGTCGGTGTCGAAGCGGGAACCGTGGCAGGGGCACTCCCAGGCGCGTTCGGCGGCGTTGAAGGCGACCAGGCAGCCGAGGTGGGTGCAGCGCGGGGAGAGGGCGTGGAGCGTGCCGGCCTCGTCGCGGTAGACCGCGACGCGGTCGCCACCGGCCCTGACCACCGCGCCCTCGCCGGGCGGGAGCGCGTCCACCGGGGGTACGGGCCGCAGCCGGTCGCCGACGAAGTGGCCGGCGACCTCGGCCTGCGCCTTGAGCAGGGCGGGTGCCTCGCGCACCGCCGTGCGCATTCGTCGCGGGTCGTACAGGCCGGCCCACGCGCACTCCTCGCCGGTGATCAACGCGGTGAGCAGCCGGCCGGCCATGATGCCGCCGCTCAGCCCCCAGCCGCCGAAGCCGGTGGCGACGTAGGTGTGCTGTGCTCCGGGGTGCAGTGGGCCGACCATCGGCACGGTGTCGGAGGGGTCGATGTCCTGGGTGGCCCAGGCGTGGGTGAGGCCCGCGCCGGGAAAGTGCTCGCCGGCCCACGCGGACAGCCTCTCGAAGCGCTCCCGGGTGTCGCCCGTGCCGGGCGTGAAGTGCTCGCCGGTCACGATGAGCAGCCTGCGTCCCTCGTCGTCCAGCGGCGCCGTGCGGACCGAGCGGGTGTTCTCCTCCGGCGTGATGTACATGCCGTCGACGTCGCGGTCGGCCTCGATGCTCCCGGCGACGACCAGCTCGCGGCGCGGGGAGAGGCGGGCGAAGAGCAGGGCCCGGTCGAAGACCGGGTAGTGCGTGGCGACCACGACGTCCCGGGCGGTGACGGTCGCGCCCGTGCCCGTGGAGACGCGGCAGGGGCTGCCGCCGTCCAGACCGTGCACGGGCGTGCTCTCGAAGATCCGCCCGCCCTGCGCCTCCAGGTTCTCGGCGAGGGCCAGCAGGTACTTGCGGGGGTGGAACTGGGCCTGGCCGGTCACGCGGACCGCGCCCGCGACCGGGAACGGCAGCCCCGTCTCCGTCACGAACGACGCCGGCAGTCCCGCGTCCGCGGCGGCCGCCGCCTCGGCCCGCAGCTCGTCCGCGCGGCCCGGATCACGGACGTAGGTGTACGCGTCGCGGGTCTCCCAGTCGCAGTCGATGCCGAGGTCTGCGACGACGCCGGCGGCGTGCTCGACGGCCTCGGACTGCGAGCGGGCGTACAGGCGGGCGCCCTCGGGGCCGCGGGTGCGGCGCAGCTTGTCGTAGACGAGCGTGTGCAGGGCGGTCAGCTTCGCGCTGGTGTGCCCCGTGACGCCGGCGGCGAGGCGCCCGGCCTCCAGCACCGCGACCCGGCGCCCGGCCCGCGCCAGCTCCCAGGCCGCGCTGAGCCCGGCGATCCCGGCACCGATCACGACGACGTCGGTTTCCAGGTCGGCGTCGAGAGCGGGACGCGGCGCACCACCGGGGGCCGTCTGAAGCCAGTACGAGCCGTTGACCTGCGCGTTCTCCGTCATGCCGACCGGGTACCCCGGTGCGGCGGCTTCACTGACGGGCTTGCGGCGCTCGTGGCGCCGGACGGGCGTCAAGGGGTGCGGGGCCGGCCCGTCGGCCCATGCGGGTACTCGGGCCGGGTGTGCGGGTGTGAGGCATTTGAGCCGGGCTACTCGCCCTCCAGGGGTTGAGCAGACAGCCCCGAGTTCCTCGGGGCCTTCGGGCCCCGGGGAACCCGAGACCGCTTCACATGCGCCCTCCGATGGTGCGCGCGAGCCTCCTGTGCTGCGATGGGCCCCAGTACGTGACGCGGGGGCGGCTGCCGAGCGGGAGGGAGCTGACCGTGGACGTGGACCGTGACGCCGGGGCCCGGGCGATGCTCGCCGGCCTGCTGGACGCCGGCCACCTCATGCCGGTCGACGCGTTGCCGAACACCGTCCGCACGCACGCGCGTGCCGCAGGCTTCACCGACGTTCTCGTCTATGTCGCGGACCTCGGGCACCAGGGCCTGCACCTGCTGGCCGGGCCGGACGGTCCGCCGCACGGGGCCGAACGGGAGATCCGGATCGAGGGCACCGCGCCCGGGCGGGCCTACCAGCGCGGACGGCTCACCTCCGCCGCGCCCCAGGAGGAGACCGGCACCGACTGGTGGGTGCCCCTGGTGGACGGTACCGAGCGACTCGGACTGCTGCGGCTGCGTTCGGCCCACGACGACGCCCGCGCCCGGGAGGACGCGGACCGTCTCGCGGCCCTCGTGGCGCTGCTGCTCACCACCAAACGCACCTCCAGCGACACGCTGGCCCGGCTGATGCGGACCGAGCCGCTGAACATCGCGGCGGAGATGGCGTGGAACCTGATGCCGCCGCGCACCTACGCCGACGGGCGGGTCGTCATCTCCGCGGTGATGGAGCCGACTTACCAGATCAGCGGCGACGTCTACGAGTACGCCCTCGACGGGCCACTGGTGCACCTGACGCTGTTCGACGCCATGGGCCACGACAACGCGGCGGGCCTGTGCGGAGCCCTGGCGCTGGGAGCCTGCCGCAACGCCCGCCGTCAGGGCGCCGGTCTGGCCGCCAAGGGCGCCGCGGTGGAGGCCGCCCTCGTCGAGCAGTACGGGCACCGCCGGTACGTCACCGGCATCCTCGCCACCCTCGACACCCGCACGGGGGTGCTGAGCTGGGTCAACCGCGGCCATCACCCACCCATCGTCATCCGCGGCAACCGCTGGTTCAGTCACCTGCAGTGCCCGCCGGCCCACCCCATGGGCACCGACCTGAACCTGTCCAGCACCGTCTGCCGGGAACAGCTCCAGCCGGGTGACCGCGTCGTCCTCTACACCGACGGCATCACCGACGCCCGGAGCCACGACGACAGCGAGTTCGGCGTGGAGCGCTTCACCGACTTCCTCATCCGCCACCACGCCGACGGCCTGCCGGTCCCGGAGACGCTGCGCCGCCTCATGCAGGCCGTCCTCGACTACCACGACGGGCATTTGCAGGACGACGCGACCGTGCTGATGTGCGAGTGGCTCGGCGACACCCTTCGGAACACCGAGCCGGCGGCAGACCTGACGGGACTGCCGCTCCACGCCCTCCCGTCCGCGCCGGACATCACCGTGGACTCGGGCACCGGGACGTCGTGACCGCTCCCTCTGCGCTCCGACGTACGGGTGATGCAGTATGAAAAGAGACACATATGCGATTTGAGGGGTCTTATGCCGGACCGCGACGACGCCGAGAACGAGACGTACGAGCAGGAGTGGGACGACGAGGAGGCGGAGACCGGTGCCGGCCGCGACGGTGAGCCGGACGTGCTCCTCGACGTGCCGGAGCTCCACGTCGAGGAGATCAGCCTGCACGTGGAAAACCTGCAGGCCAGGGTGTCCTTGAACGCGGAGGTGCTCGACCTCCTCAAGCTGAACGTCGGGGCCGACGTCTCGCTCGGCCGCGTGGAGCTCGACATCAAGGGCGTCCAGGCGCAGGCCCTGCTCAAGGTCCGGCTGGACAACGTCGCCGAGATGGTCGGCAGGGTCCTGTCCACCGTCGACGCCCATCCGCAGATCCTCGAGCAGCTGACGTCCGGCCTCGATGCCGCGGCCGAGAGCCTGGGCAGCGGCGCCGGCCGGGCCGCGGGAGAGCTGGCGGAAGGTGCCGGGAACGCGGTCCGGGGCGTCGGCGAGAGCGCCGGGAAGGCGGTTGGCGAGGTGGGCGACGGCGCCGGTGAGGTCGTCGGGAGGACCTCGGGGCGCGCTGCGCGGGAGGCCTCGCCGGAGACCGGGCGCGAGAGCGGCAGGGCCGGGCGGACCGTGCAGCGGGGCAAAACGGCGCGCGGTCGCGAACGGCAGCGCGACAAGCCGCCGTGAAGGGCTCCCGACATCGAGGCGCGCTCCGTCGTGGAGGCCGACCGGACGGGTCCCCCGCGGCCGGCTGGGGAAACCGGCGTCCACCGGACCGCCGGTCACCGCCGGAAGGTCGCCCGCGCCTTGCGTCGCTCACTCCTTGACGCGCACGGCGAGGAGGGCGACGTCGTCCGGGGCGCTCGCTCCCGCGACGGCGTCGACCAGGTGTGACAGCAGCGCCGGGAGATCGTCGCGCCGGTGGGTGGACAGGATCCTGGCCGCCCGGTCGGTGAGCGCGTCGAGGTCCGTGCCCCGGCGCTCCACGAGGCCGTCGGTGTAGAGCAGCAGCAGCGTGCCGGGATCGAGGACGCGCCGGTGGGAGGTACGACCGGACGGGTCGAGACCGGGGTGGATCAGTGCACCGTGGTCGTGGAGCAGCTCGGTGGTGCCGTCGGGGAGAGCCAGCAGGGGCGGGGGGTGACCGGCGTTGGTCCAGGTCATCTCCCAGGTCGCGGCGTCGGGCGGCGGGCACGGGCGCAGGTGCGTGTGGACGAGTGTGCCGCTGGAGCCGACGAGCAGTTCGCGGTTGGCGTGCTCCAGGGCCCGCACGATGTGGGCGGGGTCCCTGCCGGGGTGGTCGAGGTCCGCCTGGCGCAGCATGCTGCGGGTCTGGCCCATGAGAGTGGCGGCGTGCATGTCGTGGCCGGTGATGTCGCCGATGGTGAGCGCGACCGTTGCGGGGTCTGCCTCGCGGTCCGGTGCCGAGGGCAGGACGTACAGGTCGTACCAGTCGCCGCCGACCATGTCGGCCTGGGCGGCGGGGCGGTAGAGGGCGGCGCTGTCCAGTCCGTCGACGGCGGGGAGGTCGGTGAGCATGGCCTCCTGGAGCTGGTGGGCCACGTGGACGCGGTCGTCGACGAAGAGGGCGCGTTCGACGGCGCGGGCGGTGTAGCCGGCCAGCGAGGCCAGCACTGCCTGCTCCAGCACGTCAATCTCGTAGGGGTGGGCCCAGCCGAGGACGAGGGTGCCGAGCGAGCTGACCGTGCCGGGCAGCGGCACGCACACCGCCGTGTGCAGGCCGAGCTGTCCGAAGGCGGCGACCGCGTCCGGCCCGTACTGGTCGGCGAGCTCCTCGGGGCTGTGCACGATGACGGTGCGCTTTTCGCGCGCCGCCCGGGCGGTGGGCCAGGCCGAGTCGATCGAGTAGGTCTCGTAGGAGTACTCCATGGGTGCGACGCCGGTCCGGTCGATGAGCCGGCGCATACGTCGCCGCTCGGCCAGGACCAGGCCGACGTAGTCGGGCTTGAGGTCGCCGCTGACCAGTTCGCGGACGCGTTGGCGGACCTCGCTCAGGCCGGTGGTGTCCGCCAGCGCGTCCGCGGCGCGCAGCAGCAGCTGCGAGCGTTTGAGTGCCGTCCGGGTCCCGTGCTGCATCACGTCGGCCCGCTCACGGGCCCGGGCCTCCCCCCGGCGCGCCAGCTCCCGCTGGCTGGAGGCGATGCGCAGGCGCAGCTCCGCGCTGCACGCGGCCGCGAGGTCCCGCAGCGCCGCCAGATCCTCGGCGCTCCACCGCCGGGGCCGGTTGTCGATGGCGCACAGCGAGCCCAGTACCCGCCCGACGTCGTCCGTCAAAGGCACCCCCGCGTAGCCGAGCACCCCGAGGTCGTCGATCGCCGGGCTCGCCGCGGTCCGCTCGTCCGCGCGGGTGTCCGCCACGGTGAAGGGCTCACGGCTCGCGACGACGTGGTGGCACAACGAGTGGGTGAGGGGGGTCTGCCGTGTCCGCGCCCACGGTTCGCCGAGGCCGACCATGCCGGGAAAGACCTGGCGGGCCTCCTCCAGCATCGACACCAGTGCCACCGGCACACCGAGCATGCGGGAGACCAGGCGGGCGAAGCGGTCCATGTCGGCGTCCGCGACCGCGGTCAGGCCGGTGTCCCGCACCGCCTGGAGCCGGTCGGCGTCGCCGACCACCTCGTCCTCCGGGCTCGCCACCCGCGCCTCCCCGACTCGTCCGGGCTCACCGGCCGCTGAGTCCGGCTCACGCCAACGGTAGTCCACGCATGCCCGGCCCCGCTCCTGGTCAGCCGGGCCGGGGTGCAGGTCAGGTGGCCTGCGCGCCGCCCGGACCCGTCTCCTTAGTCCTGGGTGAGGCCTGCTGCAGGCGGTCGATCATCCGTGACGCGTCCGCCTTCGTCAGGTTCTCGGGGACCTCTTCGCCCGCCTCGCGGGCCAGCGTCCGGAGATAGCTCAGCTGCGGGCCGGTCGCCGGTTCCTCGCCGGTGGCCCAGTCCTGCACGTTCTTCCTCGGGTCCGTTTCGCTCATGCCACCCCGACTACCCGCACGGACAAGGTCGACGCGGGCGTGGTGCGGACCGGGCCGCGGTGCCCCGTTCCGGGAGCGCGAGGCGGGGAACCCGGCCGTCGGCTCCGACCACGCGGCCGGGGCCCGGACCGCGGTCTGTCCGCCGTCCTCCTGAACCCCACACCCCCGGGAAGCGGCCATGAACGACGTCAAGCCTTTCGCCCTGGTCACGGGCGCCTCCAGCGGTATCGGTCTCGAACTCGCGAGTCAGCTCGCCGAGCGGGGACACGACCTGATCGTCAACGCCGAGGACGAGGCCCGACTCGAGCGGGCGGCAGGGCGCATCCGGGAGGCGGGGACCGTCGTCCACACCGTCCCCGCCGACCTGCGGCTCCCCGACCGGACCGAGGCGCTCTACGCCGCGGTTACCGCGACCGGCCGCCCGCTCGACGTCGCCGTGCTCAACGCGGGTGTCGGGCGGGGCGGCGCCTTCGTCGACACCGACCTCGCGGACGATCTCGAGATCGTGGACCTCAACGTCCGGTCCACCGTCCACCTGGCGAAGCTCGTCCTGCGCGACATGGCCGCCCGGGACGAAGGACGGGTCCTCGTCACGTCCTCCATCGCGTCGACGATGCCGGGCTCCCACCAGGCGGTCTACAACGCGTCGAAGTCGTTCCTCCAGTCCTTCACCCAGGCCCTGGGGAACGAGTTCGAGGGCACCGGCGTCACCCTGACGTCGCTGATGCCCGGCCCCACCGAGACCGACTTCTTCCACCGCGCCGGCATGGACGACACCCCGGTCGGCCGGCAGGACAAGGACGACCCGGCGCAGGTGGCGCGGCAGGGGCTGGACGCGCTCTTCGCCGGCAAGGACAAGCTCACCGCGGGATCCGCCAGGACCAAGGCACAGGGACTGGCGAACAAGGTGCTGCCCGACAGGCTCAAGGCCGAGGCCCACCGCAAGATGGCCGAACCCGACTCGGGCGAAGGGACCTGACGCACCGCTCGCACGGGGGGGGCCGGGCGAACCACGTCCTCGAGCGGCTGCGCGACTGGGACGTCGAGCACGTCTCCCCGCCTCCCTGGACCAGATCGGTGCCGCTCATCCTCGTCGGCCGGTGAACCGCCGGACCGGGATCACGTTTTCGGTGCCCGCTCGCCCTCGTCTGGGTACGGAACCGGCAACAACGCCTCGACGAGAGACTGGACATGACTGGACACCACGCCACTCACCATCCGCCGCAACGCGTCGGCGTCGTCGCCGAGTCCATACCGGGAGAGACTCGTGTCGCCGCGACGCCCGCCACGGTCCGCCCGCTCCTCGGCCTCGGTTACGAGGTCGTCGTCGAGTCGGGAGCCGGCTCGGCCTCCGGGTTCGCCGACGACGCCTACGCGGAGGCGGGGGCCAGTATCGGCGAGGCCTGGGCCGCCGACGTCGTACTGAAGGTCAACCCGCCGTCGGGCGAGGAGGTCGCCGAACTGCGCGAGGGTGCGGCGCTGGTGGCGCTCATCGCGCCGGCACAGCGCCCGGACCTGCTGGAGGCGCTGGCCGCGCGGGACGTCACGGTGCTCGCCCTCGACGCGGTGCCGCGCATCTCGCGGGCCCAGTCGATGGACGTCCTCAGTTCCATGGCGAACATCGCCGGATACCGTGCGGTGATCGAGGCGGCGCACGCCTTCGGACGCTTCTTCACCGGGCAGGTCACCGCGGCGGGCAAGGTACCGCCCGCGAAGGTCCTCGTCGCCGGGGCCGGGGTCGCCGGCCTCGCCGCCATCGGGGCCGCGTCCAGCCTCGGCGCGGTCGTGCGGGCCACCGACCCGCGCCCCGAGGTCGCCGATCAGGTGCGCTCCCTGGGCGGCGAGTACCTGGCGGTGGACGCCTCCCAGGAGGCGAGTACCGACGGCTACGCCAGGGCGACCTCCACCGACTACGACCGGGCCGCGGCCGAGCTCTACCACGAGCAGGCCAGGGACGTGGACATCGTCATCACCACCGCCCTGATCCCCGGGCGGCCGGCGCCGCGACTGCTGACCGCCGCGGACGTGGCGGCGATGAGACCCGGCAGCGTCGTCGTCGACATGGCCGCCGCGCAGGGCGGCAACGTGGAAGGCACCGTCGCGGGCCGGACCGTGGTGACCGACAACGGCGTGACCCTCATCGGCTACACGGACCTGGCGTCCCGGCTCCCGGCCCAGGCCTCCCAGTTGTTCGGCACCAACCTGGTCAACCTGCTCGCCCTGGCCACCCCCGGCAAGGACGGGCGGTTCGCCGTCGACTTCGACGACGTGGTGCAGCGAGCCGTGACCGTGGTGCGCGCGGGCGCGGTCACCTGGCCTCCCCCACCGGTCGCCGTCTCGGCCGCCCCGGCCGCGGCGGAGCCCGCGGCGTCGCCGGCAGCGCCCGTGCCCGCGAGGAAGTCCCGGCTCACCCCGGCCGGGCGCTTCGGGCTGATCGGCCTCGGGATGGCGGTCACGTTCCTCCTGATCGCCTTCGCGCCGGCACAACTCGCCGAGAACCTGACGGTGTTCGCGCTCGCGGTGGTCATCGGCTACTACGTCATCGGCAAGGTGCACCACTCCCTGCACACACCGCTGATGTCGGTGACCAACGCCATTTCGGGGATCGTGGTGATCGGTGCCCTGTTGCAGGTCGGGCACGAGAGCGCGCTCGTCACCGTGCTGTCCTTCGTGGCGATCCTGCTGACGAGCGTGAACATCTTCGGAGGTTTCGCCGTCACCCGACGCATGCTGTCCATGTTCTCGAGAGGCGAGTCCTGATGACGTCCATGACCGCCTCCCGCGCGGCCGACCTGGTGGCGGCCCTGCTGTTCGTGCTCAGCCTGGCCGGCCTGTCCCAGCACCGCACCTCACGCGCCGGCGTCGTCTACGGCATCGCGGGGATGGCGCTGGCCCTGACCGCCACCATCGTCGTCTCGGCACAGAGCGTCTCCGCCGGTCCGATCGTGCTGATCCTGCTCGCCACGGTGATCGGCGCCGCGATCGGCCTGTGGCAGGCGCGGCGCGTGGAGATGACGCAGATGCCGGAGCTGATCGCGGTACTGCACAGCTTCGTCGGCCTCGCGGCCGTCCTGGTCGGCTGGAACAGCTACCTGGAGGTCGAGGCCCACGGCTCGCAGAACCTGATCGCCGCCGATCTGATCCGCATCCACCACGCCGAGGTGTTCATCGGCGTCTTCATCGGCGCGGTCACCTTCACCGGTTCCGTCGTCGCGTACCTGAAGCTGTCCGCCCGGATCAAGTCCCGGCCCCTGACGCTGCCCGGCAAGAACGCCCTCAACCTGGGCGCGCTGGCCCTGTTCGCCGCGCTCACGGTCTGGTTCACCGTCAGTCCGAACCTGCCTCTGATGGTGACGGTCACGGTCCTGGCGCTCGCCCTGGGCTGGCACCTGGTGGCCTCGATCGGCGGTGGCGACATGCCCGTCGTCGTCTCCATGCTCAACAGCTACTCCGGGTGGGCCGCGGCGGCCGCCGGCTTCCTGCTCGACAACAACCTGCTCATCGTCACCGGGGCCCTGGTCGGAGCCTCGGGTGCGTATCTGAGCTACATCATGTGTCAGGCGATGAACCGTTCCTTCCTCTCCGTCATCGCGGGCGGTTTCGGCATGGAGGCCCCGCCCAGCGGTGCCGAGGAGCAGGGCGAGCACCGCGAGATCCGGGCGCACGAGGCGGCCGGGCTGCTCGCGGGGGCGCGGTCGGTGGTGATCACTCCCGGCTACGGCATGGCCGTGGCGCAGGCCCAGCATCCGGTCGCGGAGCTGACACGGCGGCTGCGCGAGCGCGGCATCGAGGTCCGGTTCGGCGTCCACCCCGTCGCGGGGCGACTGCCCGGGCACATGAACGTGCTCCTGGCCGAGGCGAAGGTGCCGTACGACATCGTCCTGGAGATGGACGAGATCAACGACGACTTCGCGGACACGTCGGTGGTGCTGGTCATCGGGGCGAACGACACGGTCAACCCCTCCGCGACCGAGGACCCGTCGAGCCCGATCGCGGGCATGCCGGTGCTACGGGTCTGGGAGGCGGAGAACGTCATCGTCTTCAAGCGCTCGATGGCCTCCGGCTACGCGGGCGTGCAGAACCCGCTGTTCTTCCGGGAGAACAGCGGCATGCTCTTCGGCGACGCCAAGCAGAGCGTCGAGGAGATACTGCGGGCTCTCGGTTCGCAGGAGCGGGTCGGCGAACGCGTGCGCGGGGCCGTCTGACGGTGTCGCACGGAGCGGGTGCCCCGGCCCAGGCCGGGCACCCGCTGACCGGCGGCGTGGGCGGCGGACGGAGCCACCGCGAGACGGTCAGGCGTCGGGATCGACGTCGGGGTGTGTGAAGCGCACGGGCTTGCCCAGTGACCGGGCGTAGGCGATTTCGGCTCGGGTGCTGTCTCCGATGTAGCCGCCGACGACGAGCACCTCGTCGGCGAGCCGGATCTTCGCCCGGTGCAGATCGTCGAGTCGCACCTTCAGCGCCTCGGCCTCGACGGGGTCGGACCAGAGTTCGTGCGGCGACTTCATGTCACAGCCGGGTTTGACGACGATCCTTCCGGCTCTGGTCTCCCGCAGATCGGCCTCGTTCATCTCGGTCATGAAGCGGGTGGAGCCGCAGATCGCGACGATGCGAGGGAGGCTCAGCAGCTTCTTCGCCCGGGCCAGCTGCTCCTCGGGGGTGAGCAGGTGCGGGTATGACACCGGTTCCTCCTGGTGGTGTGGTCCTGGGCATGCCCGCGATCCAGCCCGGGGGCGACTCGTCGGCGAGCTGGTTGCTGCGGTCGATTTCCGGCATGTGTGTCTCGGCCCAGACCCGCAGCGCGGAGAGCGGTCCTTCGAGGGACAGGCCGAGTTCGGTGAGCCGGTAGTGGACGGCGGGCGGCACGGTGGGTTCCACGCGCCGTGCGACCAGGCCGTCGCGGACCAGGCTCTTCAAGGTGACGGACAGCATCTTCTGTGAGATGCCGGGGATACGGCGCCGCAGTTCAGCGAAACGCAGCTCGTCCGGAGCCTCCTCGGCCAGCACCTTGACCGCCATCGACGTCCACTTGGTGCCGATACGGTCGAGCAACTGGCGGGCCGGGCAGCGCGGATCCAGCAGATCACCCCGCTCACCGGGCCGCCGGGCGGGTTCGCCGGGCCTCGATGTGGTCACTCAGGGCTCACCACCTGAAGGGAAAGTGCCGTCTTGGACGGACCAGGATAGTTCCCTAGCGTGACCAGGTCACCATTCCTCACCACACACCTGGAGCCTGTCCATGCCCGAACTGCGGCGCGTCCCCGTCAACGGTGTCGAACTGAACGTCGCTCTCGCCGGATCGGGCCCGGCCGTACTGCTGCTGCACGGCTTCCCGCACACCTGGGAGCTGTGGACGGACGTCATGGCCGATCTGTCCGGCCGCTACCGCGTCATCGCGCCGGACCTGCGCGGGTTCGGCGCGAGCAGCCCCGCCGCCTCCGGGTACGACGCGGGCACCCTGGCCGAGGACGCGGCGGCGCTGCTCACCTCGCTCGGCGTTTCCCCGGCCGCGGTGGTGGGCATCGACGCGGGTGCTGCGCTGGCCTTCCTCCTGACCCTGCGTCGCCCCGGGCTCGTCCGGCGCCTGGTCGTGATGGAGTCCCTGCTGGGGACGCTGCCCGGCGCCGAGGACTTCCTCGCCGACGGGCCGCCGTGGTGGTTCGGCTTCCATTCCGCCGCGCCCGGCCTCGCCGAGACCGTGCTGCAGGGCCACGAGGCCGACTACGTCGACTGGTTTCTGCGCGCCGGCACGCTCGGCGACGGGGTGCGCCCCGAGCTTCGGGACGCCTTCGTCCGCGCATACACCGGCCGCCCGGCGTTGAGCCGCGCGTTCGCGTACTACCGGGCACTGCCCGAGAGCGCCGCACAGATCGAGCGGGCGGTCGCCACCGCCCGCCTGAAAGCGCCGACGATGGCGGTGGGCGCCCGGCCCGTCGGTGCCTCGCTGGAACGCCAGCTCCGACCGTTCACCGACGACCTCACCGGACACGTCATCGAGGACTGCGGCCACATCATTCCGCTGCATCGCCCGCGCGAACTGCTCAGGCTGCTGCGTCCGTTCCTGGCCGGTGAGCACGCGAACCCAGCCTGACCAGGGCGGGGTCGACTTTCCATAGCCGCCCTAGTAGTCCGCGAGCCGCTCCAGCAGCGCGGTGCTCCGGGCCAGCAGCGCCCGTTCCTCGTCGTCGAGGCCGGCGTCGATGGCCTGGGCGAGCCAGCCGGCCCTGCGGTTGCGTTCCGCTTCGAGCGCGGCCCGGCCCGCGTCCGACAGCTCCACCAGGGTCTTGCGGCCGTCGGTGGGGTGCGCGCGGCGGGTGACGAGGTCCTTCTCCATGAGCAGACCCACCGCCCGGGCCATCGACTGGGGGCGGACGCGTTGGTCCGCGGCGAGATCGCTGGTGGTCATGGCCCCGGCTCGGTCGAGTGAGCCCAGGACGGCGATCTGACCCAGCGGAATGCGGTCCTCGTGCCTGACGCGTCTGGTCAGCTTTCCCATCGCGGTGCGCAGTTCGGCGGCGATGGCGGCGGCTTCCGAGGTGGGCATACGGCACTTTATCCCGCTGACCAGCATTGCTGTGCACCTGAGCTGCACAGCAGAAGAACCCGCACGGCGGGACTGCACAGCAGAGCTGCGCAGCAGAACTGAACAGCAAGACTGTTCAGCATTGCTGTAGTGTCTGTGCTGTCGGGCTCAGCGCCAGCGTTGTCGCAGCCGGGGCCACGGCACACGACAACGGGAAGGACCTCCCATGTCCGCACAGGCAGCCGAAGACGTCGCGGCCGTCATCGAGACCGTCACCGCCCGCCGGATCATCGACAGCCGAGGCAATCCCACGGTCGAGGTCGATGTCGTCCTGGAGGACGGGTCCCTGGGGCGCGCGGCTGTCCCCTCCGGGGCCTCGACGGGTGCCCGGGAGGCCGTCGAGCTGCGTGACGGAGACTCCGCGCGCTGGCACGGCAAGGGCGTCGACCGCGCCGTGGCCCACGTCAACGGCGACATCGCGGCAGCCGTGCGCGGCCGGGACGCGGCGGACCAGGCGGGGCTCGACGGCGCGCTGATCACCCTCGACGGGACGGCCACGAAGTCCCGGCTCGGGGCCAACGCGATCCTCGGGGTCTCCCTCGCCACCGCCAAGGCCGCCGCGGCAGCCCGGCGCCGGCCCCTCTACCGCTACCTGGGCGGGGCCGACGCACACCTCCTGCCGCTGCCCATGATGAACATCGTCAACGGCGGTGCCCACGCCGACAATCCGCTGGACTTCCAGGAGTTCATGATCGCGCCGGTGGGCGCGGACACCTTCGCCGAGGCCGTCCGCATGGGCAGCGAGGTCTTCCACACCCTGCGCCGCGATCTGCTGACCGCCGGGCACTCCACGGGCGTCGGCGACGAGGGCGGCTTCGCACCGGACCTGCGCACGGCCGAGGAGGCGCTCGACTTCGTGATGGCCGCCATCGAACGCACCGGCTACCGACCCGGCACGGACATCGGCCTGGTCATGGACCCGGCGTCGTCGGAGTTCTTCCACGACGGGGTGTACGACTACACGGGCGAGGGAGTGCGGCGCACCCCCTCGGAGCAGGCCGACTACCTGGCCAGGCTCATCGACGCCTACCCGGTCGTCTCCATCGAGGACCCGATGGCGGAGAACGACCTGGACGGGTGGCGCGAGCTGACCGCCCGCGTCGGTGACCGCTGCCAGCTCACCGGCGACGACGTGTTCTGCACCAACGAGACGCTGCTGCGCGAGGGGATCCGCACCGGCGTCGGCAACTCCGTCCTGGTCAAGGTCAACCAGATCGGGACCCTGACGGAGGCGCAGGCCGCCGTGGCCACGGCCCACCAGGCGGGCTGGACGGCCGTCATGTCGCACCGCTCGGGCGAGACGGAGGACACGACGATCGCGGATCTCGCGGTGGCGACCGGCTGCGGTCAGATCAAGACCGGATCGCTCTCCCGCTCCGACCGGACGGCGAAGTACAACCAACTCATCCGCATTGAGGAGGAGTTGGGATCCGCAGCACGCTTCGCGGGCGGCTCCGCGCTGCGGCGGGCATGAACGGGAGCCGCGGCGGCCGGTCACTGCCCACGACCGCCGGGGCGCTCCCGGCGGCCGGCGCGCCGACACCGTACTCCCGTGTCGGCGCCCGCGGCGTCAGGCGGCCGGGGCCAGTGGACCGCACATCACGTTGCCGGGCTCGGCCGGGTCGTCGCTGATCCAGAACTGCAGCCACAGCAGCGCGAACTCCGGCCGGCCGAGGTAGCCGTCGCCGTCCTGGTCGAGACGGTCGAACACGTCCCCCGTCGCCGTGCCGCGCCCGTGCCAGGTGTCGATGAGCCGCTGATGCTCGGCGCGGGAGATGCGTCCGTCACCGTTCTCGTCCACGGCGTCGAAGATGGTGTCGGCCGTGGCCGTGACGGCCTCGGGCATCGACGGCAGCCGGTCCACCATCGCCATCAGGATGTCCATGTCGACCTGCCCCGCGCCTCCCCCCTCCTCGGCGGCGAGGGCCGACAGCTGGTGCCACCACCCCATGAGCACGCCCCGCACCCGCTCCGTCAGCTCCGGAGCGGCGGCGACGCGCGGCAGCAGGCGCCACCGCTCCACGAGCGCCGCGAAGTCCGCCTCCTCCAGAAGGCCGTTGCCGTCGGCGTCGAACGCCTCGAACATCGCCCCGACCTTCGCCCGCTGAAACCCACTGGCCATCTCAAGCCCCCTGACTCACCCGGTTGGGGAGAGCCTGTCCAGTTCCACGGGCCGGCCAACGGCGCCCGGGATCACCGTCGGCCGAGTCCACGCCACCGCGCGCCGGTTTGGAGCCGCGGCGACCTCCCCCGCCCGCACTCCAGCGACGACCGAGGCCCCACCCCGCCGCAATCCAGCCGATGTTGATCCCGATGCCCCTCCACGGCGGGCGGGCGATCTCCGCCGGAGAGCGCTCTTCGCCGGCCGGGCCGGCGCGATCGGGCAACCGCGTGCAAAGTCGCGGGCCATGAGCGCGGACGATCACACGGCACAAGACCCGCAGCTCAGCACCGGTTCCATGACTGACGGTCAGAGCTCGGGGGTGAGCAGTATCGCAAATTCGATCAAGGCCGTCGCCGGAGTCCGGGCGACATCGGGAGCGCCGCAAAGCGTGACCGATTAATGAAGGTAACCTCAAAGGTTGAACACAAATTACACACATCCCCTCTTCACACCGGGCCACGATGGTCTACATTGACCGTGCTTCGACACGAGGCGACCAGTAATGATCTATAGGTCCGGCACTGCGGCAGGTCAGCGTTGCACCCTGCGGCATCCGTGCCGGCCATGGGGATGATCAATTTCTGGAGCCCGAAAGGGCGCTTGGGTGAGGGGAGCACCCAAGGTTTCGGCGGGTACCGGCGCGCCTCGAATTCCAGTAGCTCTGCTTCAAGTAGCTCTGCATTGCCGCATCGGCACGGAAGGCGGGGGCCTCCCGGCAGAGCAAAACAGTGTTGGGCGAACACGTCGAATCACTGGGGACCTGGGGGGTTCTGTGCGGCAAGGGGGAATAGTCAGCCCTTTTCCGGCTGCGGGCGGAAGCCTGGCGAACGGGGCGGTCGGCCGGCCCGCGGTCGACTGGGAGCAGCGATATCGCCGTACCGTGATCACCACCGATACGGTGGCGACCGCCGTCGTCGTAGCCGCGATCGGTAACTTCTTCGGGGCCCGGGACGCGGCCAACTGGCACGAGAAGTGGGGAATTCTCGCCTTCGGCACCGAACTGCTGGTGCTGGGCGCGCTCGCGGTGAGCCGGTCGTGGGCCCCGGGGGTGCTCGGCCAGGGTGCCGAGGAATTCCGCCGGCTCGGGCGCTCACTGTTCATGGCGACCGTCGTACTGGCGCTCGGCGGGATCGCCCTCACCTCGCGCAACATCAAACTCTGGATCTTCGTCGCCATTCCCGCGATCGCGCTGGTCACCATGACCGCGCGGTACGTGCTGCGGCTGTGGCTGCACCGGCAGCGGAAGGACGGGCGGTGCCTGATACCGGTGCTCGCCGCCGGGAGTCCCGCCACCGTGCGCGACCTGATCACGCGGACCCGAAGATTCCCGCATCTCGGCTGGCGGGTCGACGCGGTGTGCACGACGGACGGTTTGGGGACGAACGGTCAGGGGCACGACGACCGACTGGACGGAGTGCCGGTCGTCGGCCGGCTCTCGGACGTCGCGGGCCACGTCCACCGCGACGGCTACCGTGTCGTCGCCGTCACACCGGACCCGCACTGGTCGCCGGACCGGCTCCAGCGACTGGCCTGGAACCTTGAAGGCAGCGACACCGAGATGGTCGTGGCACCCGTGCTGATGGAGGTGGCCGGACCGCGGCTGCACATCGACGCGGTGCTCGGCATCCCCTTACTGCGGGTCAGCATGCCGACCTTCACGGGTGGCCGCCGCGCGATCAAGGGGATCGTCGACCGGGCCGGCGCGGCGGTCCTGCTGGTGCTGTTCGCGCCGCTGATGGTGCTCGTGGGGCTGCTCGTGCTGGTCGACAGCCGGGGCGGGGCCTTCTACCGCCAGCGCAGGGTCGGCAAGGACGGCCGCGAGTTCACCATCCTGAAGTTCCGCACCATGGTCGCCGGGGCGGACCGGGCGCGTGCGGCGCTGGCCGATCGCAACGAGGGCGCCGGCCTGCTGTTCAAGCTCCGCCGGGACCCGCGGGTGACCCGGGTCGGTGCGGTGCTGCGCCGGTACTCGCTCGACGAACTGCCGCAGCTCTTCAACGTGTTGACCGGATCGATGTCGCTCGTCGGCCCGCGGCCCCCGTTGCCGGAGGAGTCCGCCGCCTACGGACCGGACATCCGGCGGCGGCTGCTGGTCAAGCCCGGGCTCACCGGCCTGTGGCAGATCAGCGGACGCAGCGACCTGTCGTGGGACGAGGCGGTCCGGCTGGACCTGCGGTACGTGGAGGACTGGTCGCTCGCCCTGGACACAGTGATCTTGTGGAAGACGCTGCGTGCGGTGTTCTACGGCCAGGGGGCCTACTGATGCGCCGGAGCCGTGGTCCGGCCGGCGCAGGGACCGCAGGCCCGGTGGGCCTGCCTGGGGGGAGGAACGCGTCATGAGAGTCAGCGTTTTCGGGCTCGGCTACGTGGGCTGTGTGTCGGCCGCGTGCCTGGCCGAAATCGGCCACGAGGTCATCGGGGTGGACGTGAACCAGGTGAAGGTCGACCTGGTCAACGACGGCAAGGCCCCGGTGGTCGAGGAGCGGATCGGCGAGCTGATCGCCGAGGTCACGGGGACCGGCGCGTTACGCGCCACCGTCGACGTCCACGAGGCGGTCATGAACAGCGAGGTGTCGCTGGTCTGCGTGGGCACCCCGTCGGAGCCCAACGGCAGCCTGTGCACGACCTACTTGGAGCGGGTCACCGAGCAGATCGGCGCCGCGCTGGCGGCCCGCGGTGAGCGCGGCGGGCGGCACACCGTCGTGTTCCGCAGCACCATGCTCCCCGGCACCTGCCTCAACCTGCTGGTGCCGATCCTGGAGAAGGCCGTCGGCGGCACGGCCGGCGTGGACATCGGGGTCGCGGTCAACCCGGAGTTCCTGCGCGAGGGCACGAGCGTGCGGGACTTCTTCGACCCGCCGAAGACCGTCATCGGCGAGCTGGATCCCGCCAGCGGCGAGGCGGTGATGGAGCTGTACTACGGCCTGCCCGGCGAGGTGTTCCGGGTGCCGATCCCGACGGCGGAGGCGATCAAGTACGCCGACAACGCGTTCCACGGCCTCAAGATCGGCTTCGCGAACGAGCTGGGCGCGGTGTGTCAGGCGCTGGGCGTGGACTCGCACCAGGTGATGGACGTGTTCCTGGCCGACCGCAAGCTGAACATCAGCCCCGCCTATCTGCGGCCCGGCTTCGCCTTCGGTGGTTCGTGCCTGCCCAAGGACCTGCGCAGCCTGGTCCACGCGGCGCAGCGGGCCGACGTCTCGGTGCCCATCCTCTCCCACGTGCTGCCCTCCAACTCCGACCATCTGCAGCGCGCGGTGGAGCTGGTCGAGCGCACCGGCAAACGCCGGGCGGGCCTGCTCGGGCTGTCCTTCAAGCCCGGCACCGACGACCTCCGCGAGAGCCCGCTGGTCGAGCTGGCGGAGCGGCTCTTCGGCAAGGGGTACGACCTGCGGATCTACGACGCCAACGTGAGCCTGTCCCGGCTGCTCGGCGCGAACCGCGAGTACATCGAGACGCGGCTGCCGCACCTCGCGCAGCTGCTCGCGGACTCCGTCGAGGAGGTACTCGACCACGCCGAGGTGTGCGTCGTCGGGACCAGGGACCCGGCCGTGCTGTCGGCGCTGCCCCGTGGCGCCGGCGGCCCCGTGATCGTCGATCTCGTCCACCTTCCCGACGCCGAGGCGCGCCGGGCCGAACCGGGGTACATGGGCCTTGCTTGGTGACACGGCGTCGAATGACGCGAAGGGCGGTGCCGGGCCGGAACGGCGCGCGCTGATCCTGGTCGAGAACCTGTCGGTCCCGTTCGACCGGCGGGTCTGGCAGGAGTGCACGACGCTGCGCGACGCGGGCTGGACGGTGCACGTCATCTGTCCCCGGGGAACGAAGCGGGACACGGAGCCGGAGGCGGAGATCGACGGGGTGCGGATCCACCGCTACCCGTTGCGCGCGGCCACCGGAGGACCGGCCGGCTATCTGCGGGAGTACGGAGCGGCGTTGTGGCACACGGTCCGGCTGGCCCGGAAGGTCGGCCCGGTCCACGTGGTCCACGCCTGCAACCCGCCCGACCTGCTGTTCCTGCCCGCGTTGTGGATGAAGCGGCGCGGCGCGCGGTTCGTCTTCGACCAGCACGACCTGGTTCCCGAGCTGTACCTGTCCCGGTTCGGCCGCGGTGAGGACCTGCTCTACCGCGGTGTGCGCGCCCTGGAGCGGCTCACTTACCGGGCCGCGGACGTCGTGATCGCCACGAACGAGAGCTACCGGGACGTCGCGGTGCGCCGTGGCGGCCGGCGTCCGGCGGACGTCTTCGTGGTCCGCAGCGCTCCCGACGTCGACCGGTTCCACCCGGTCCCGCCCGAGCCGGAGTTGAAGCGAGGCAAGCCTCATCTGCTCTGCTACCTCGGCGTCATGGGCCCGCAGGACGGCGTCGACTACGCCTTGCGGGCCCTCGCGAGGCTGCGCGACGACCTCGGGCGGACCGACTGGCACGCGGTGTTCGTCGGCGCCGGTGACACCTTCGACGAGATGGTGGAGCTGTCCCGACGGCTCGGGCTCGCGGATCAGGTGCAGTTCACCGGGCGCATTCCGGACGCCGACCTGGTGCGCTACCTGTCGACCGCGGACGTGTGCCTCTCCCCCGACCCGCGCAATCCGCTCAACGACGTGTCGACGATGAACAAGGTCCTGGAGTACATGGTGATGGGCCGGCCGATCGTCTCGTTCGACCTCCGGGAGGCGAGGGTCTCCGCGGGCGACGCGGCCGTCTACGCGCCCGCCAACGACGAGGCCGAGTTCGCCGGGCTCATCGCGCTGCTCCTCGACGACCCGGAGCGGCGGGAGCAGATGGGCAAGCTCGGCCAGGAGCGGATCGGCGGAGAGCTCTCCTGGCGGAACTCCCAGCGGTCGCTGCTCGCCGCCTACGCCGCCGCCTGCGACGGCCGCACTCCGGTGCCGCCGGCCGGCACGTCAGTACAGGGCGGGAGCCGCACCGTTGAGCGATGACACCATACGTCTGGTCACGATCGGGCGGATGCTGCGCAGGCGTCGGCGGCTCTTCGCCGTCCTCGCCGTGGTGGGCGCACTCGTCGGTTACGGCGCCTCCCTGCTGTTCCCGCCGAGATACACGACGTCGGCATCCGTCCTCCTGCCCGGGCAGTGGGAGCAGCGCGAGCTGCTGACCCAGGCGAAGATCGCGACCAGTTCGGAGGTGGTCGACCGCGCGGCCGCCGCGCTCCACTGGAACGGCGTGGACGGCATCGGCCTGCGGGAGCAGGTGGGCGCCGAGGCCACCGACGGGAACATCATCAAGATCTCGGGTACGGCCGACAGCCCCGGGCGCGCGCAGCGGCTCTCCGACGAGGTGGCACAGCAGTTCGTCTCCTTCGCCGCGCGGATCGCGGGCGACAACACCGGTTCCGACGCGGCCACGGAGTCCGAGGCGCTGCGGCAGCAGGTCGTGCGCACCAACCGCCGCATCACCGATCTGGCCGACTCGGCCGACCCCGGGCGGACCGTGGAGAGCGTGCAGGCCCGCACCGAACTGGCGAAGCTGCGTACCACGCTGGCGGACGCCATGAACAAGCTGGAGCAGGCAGACGGGGCGACGGGCAAGGCCAACCTGGTCGTCATGGGGCCGGCGGCCCGGCCGACCGGCGAGGCCCCGCCGACGCGGGTGCACCTGATCGCGGGCGGGGCGCTGCTGTTCCTCGTGCTCGCGATCGTCGGGCATCTCGTCACCGCACGCAGGAATCGCCGGCCGCGCTCCGGTCAGGAGATCGCCGGGGCGCTCGGCTCCGCGCTGCTGGGTACCGTCGACGTACCCGGTGAGCGGCCGGCGCCTCGACCGGACGGCCGTGGCCGAGGAGCCCGGATCAGCGGCCTGCTGGGCATCGACACGCCGTGGGACACGCCGCCCCCGCCCGCATCCGGCGACGAGGAGGGCCGGCGGATCCGCTACCGGCGGGTGTGCGCCCGTCTCCGGGACCGGCTGCCGGCCCCCCGGCGGCTGCTGGTGGTCGTTCCGGACGGCGACGAGACCGCCCGTCGGGCCGCGCGGCAACTCGTCGCGGAGGCCGGGGGCGATGCGCTGCTGCGGGTGGCGGAGGTCTCGGTGGACCGGCCGATGGTGCCTGATCGCGACGCCGAGTCCGGTGCCCTGGTCGTGCTCGGCGCGGGCAGCCGGACCGCGGGCGAGCTGGCCGGCATCGCCGAGGCCTGTGCGGACGCCGGGCACGAGGTCGTGGGTGTCGTCGTCGCCACCCCCGTCCTGGCCCCCCGGGGCCGGGCGGCCGCGGGCCCTCCGCGCCACCGGGCGCCGGCGGTCGCGGTCGGCGACGACGCGAGGGGAGGTTCGGCGTGACGACGGACAGGACAGCGGACTCTCCGGCCGCCGCTCCGCTGCTGGATCTGCAGCCGCTGGTGGTGGCCGTACGCAGGCGCCGCCGTCTGTGGTGCTCCCTGGCGATGCTGGGGCTGGTGGCCGGCGGGGCGCTCGCGGTCCTGCTGCCGCCACCCCCGACCGCGGTGACGAAGGTGCTGGTCGCGCACAAGGAGGACCAGCCGAACGACACCGGAACGCTGATCCGCACCGACGTCGAGCTGCTGAGGACGACGCGGATCGCCGAGGCGGCCCTGAAGTCCCTCAAGTCCCCGGAGAAACCGGAGGACTTCATGGCGGACTACCGGGGCACCGGCCTCACCAACAACCTGCTCGAGATCACCGTGTCCGGCGACAGCGACGCCCAGGCCGTGGCCCGGGCCGAGGCGCTGGCGGACGCGTTCGTCGCGGACCATGTCCGTCGGATGCGCGAGACCGCGGCCGCCGAGTCCAAAGCCCTGCTCGAGCAGCGGGAGCGCACGCGGGACGAACTCGCCGAGGTCAACAAGGCGATCGGGGACCGGTCACCGGAGAGCGACCCGAAGGCGTCGGCGAGCCTCGAATCGCTCTTCGCCCGCCGGGCCGAACTCAGTTCACGTGTCGCCGACTTCGACCAGCGGGCCGCGGAGGCACGTACCGGTACACCCGGGATCGTCTCCGGCACACAGATCGTGGACGCCCCTCGCGCGGTACGGCACTCCCTGCCCAGGACCGCTGCCACCAACGCCGGGATCGGACTCGTCCTCGGGCTGGTCCTCGGGCTCGTGGTGGCCGCGGTCGGCTCCCTGGTGGCGGACCGCCCGGTGCTGCGCCGGGAGATCGCGGCGCACCTCGGGGCCTCGGTCGTCGCGGAGCTGCCCCGCCGCGGATCGCCCAGGCTCTGGCGGCGCCGTCGGATCCGCGCGGCGCGCTCACGGCTCACCACGTCCCTGGCCCGCACCGTGCGCGGCTCCGAGGAACCGGTGTCGCTGCTGGAACTGGGGTGTGCGCGCAGCGCGGGCGTCATCGCCCTCGACCTCGCGGCGGCACTGGTGGCGCGGGACGGACAGGAGTCGGTGGTCGTCGTCGACGCCCTGCCCGGCCTCCCGCTCGCCCGGCGCCGCCCGAAGCCGGGAGACCCGACCGTGATCGGCGGCGAGGACGCCGCCACGGCCCGGCCGGAGCAGGAGCGCCGGCTCTGCGTCGGCTCGGTGGCGCCGGGCACGGCGTGGACCGATCTGCCGCACCTCGGCGGCCGTACGGTGCTCGTCGTCCGGGCCGGGCACGGCAGTGCCGCCTGGCTGCACACCGTGGCCCGGCACCTTGCCGACCAGCGCGTCACGGTGATCGGTGTGGTGCTGATCGACCCCGATCCACGGGACCGGACCGACGGCACGCTGTGGGACGGGCGGGCCCACGCGCTGCGCGGCCGCGGCGAGCGGCCGGCCCGGCCGAACGGGACCGAACGACCGCGGACGGAGCGGCTGCCGATGCGGGCGACGCGGGTCCCGGACAGCGACCAGGAGGGGCGATAGGACATGTGTGGCATCGCAGGCACCTACCGGTGGCCGGACGGGAAGGCCGTGGCCGACCGGCTGACCGACGTCCTCGCCCACCGCGGCCCGGACGGGGCGGGCCGCTACAGCCACCCCGTCGGCGAGGGCGAAGTACACCTCGGGCACCGCCGGCTGGCGATCATCGACCTGACCGAGACGGGCGCCCAGCCGATGGTCTCGGGGGGCCTCGTCCTGACGTACAACGGCGAGCTGTACAACGCGCCGGAGCTGCGTGCCGAGCTGGCGGCCGCCGGGGTGCGCTTTCGCGGTACGTCCGACACCGAGGTGCTGCTGGAGGCGTGGCGGCGCTGGGGCACCGACTGCCTGCCCAGGCTGCGCGGCATGTTCGCGTTCGGGATCTTCGACGAGCGGACCGGTGACCTGTTCCTCGCCCGCGACCAGCTCGGCGTCAAGCCGCTGTTCCTGCTCCGGCGCGGCGAGGGCCTGGTGTTCGCCTCCGAGCTGAAGGCGCTCGCCGCCGTGACCGGCGGGTCGCTGGAGGTGGACCACGGGGCGCTGGTCGCCTCGCTGCTGTACTACTGGGTGCCGGACTCGCGCTGTGCGTTGCGCGGCGCGGAGAAGCTGCCGCCGGGGAGCTGGCTGCGGTGCCGGCCCGACGGCCGAGTGGAGCGCGGCCGGTACTGGAACCTGAAGGACGTCGCGGCCGAGGGCCGGGAGCGGGCGCTGAGCGGCGAACGGCCGGATGTCGCGGCCGTCGTCGAGGAGTCGACCCGGCGGCACCTGCTCTCCGACGTGCCGGTGGCAACGTTCCTCTCCGGCGGGCTGGACTCCAGCTACCTGACCGCGCTGGCCGCCCGCGACCGGCCCGGGATCTCCGCGTACACGATCGGGTTCCGCGCCGAGGACGCCAGGTTCGAGGCGATGCCCGACGACCTGCGTCACGCCCGGCGGGTGGCCGAGCGGTTCGGCGTCGACCTGCACGAGATCGAGATCGCCCCCGACGTGCTCGACCTGCTGCCGCGGATGACGTACCACCTGGACGAGCCGATCGGCGACCCCGCGGCGATCAACACGTTCCTGATCTGCGAGGCCGCCCGGGAGGCCGGGGTCAAGGTGATGCTCTCGGGGATGGGCGCCGACGAGCTGTTCGCCGGGTACCGCAAGCACCTGGCCAACCTGCTCGCGCTGCGCTACCAGCGTGTCCCGCGTCCCCTGCGGCGCGGCGTGTCCGCGGCCGTGGACCGGCTGCCGGTGGCCACGGCCCGTCGCGGGTACCGGTCGGTGCGCTTCGCGAAGCGGTTCCTCTCCTTCGCCGAACTGCCCGAGGAGACCGCGTTCCGGCGCAGCTACACCATGTACGACCGGGACGAGCTGCTCGCCCTGGTCGATCCCGACCTGGCCGGGACGGTGGAGGACGTGCTGACCGAGCACGCCGACGTGTACCGGGACAACGACCTCGACGACTTCGTCAACCGGATGTGCCTGGGTGACGCCCGGATGTTCCTGCCGGGCCTGAACCTCGCCTACACGGACCGGTCGAGCATGGCCGCGTCGACCGAGGTGCGTGTGCCGTACGTGGACGTCGAGGTGGTCAAGGCGGCCTTCGCCGTGCCCGGAGACCGCAAGATCGCCGGACGTCAGGGCAAGGCGGTCCTCAAGAAGGCAGCCGTCTCGGTCCTGCCCCGGGAGATCGTGTACCGGCCCAAGGGTCTGTTCAGCGCTCCGCTGCGGGCCTGGATGAGCCGGGATCTGGCACCGCTGGTCCGCGAGGTGGTACACGACGGCGAGCTGGTCCGGGCCGGGTTGCTGCGCCGCGACGCGCTGGCCCGGCTGATCGCCGAGGACGCCGCCGGGCACCGGGACTACTCCAAGCATCTGTGGCACGTGCTGACCCTCGAGTACTGGTATCGCGGCGCGCTTTCCGGGGCCGGCCAGAACTCTCCCTCGACGGCGTAGAGACAAGAGGACTTCGGTGAAACAGGTAGTGCAGAACTACAAGAGCGGCGAGCTGACGCTGCTCGACGTCCCGGTGCCGGGGTGCAAGCCGGGCGGTGTGCTGGTGCGGAGCGCCTACTCGCTGATCTCCACCGGGACCGAGCTGATGAAGGTGTCCGAGGCGGGCATGTCGATGGTCGGCAAGGCCCGCTCCCGGCCGGACCAGGTCGCCAAGGTGGTGCAGAGCGTGGCCACCAACGGAGTGCCCGCCACCTACCGCAAGGTGATGGGCAAGCTGGACTCCTACACGCCGCTCGGCTACTCGCTGTGCGGGGTGGTCGAGCAGGTCGGCGCCGGGATCGACGACGTGTCCGTGGGTGACGTGGTGGCGTGCGCGGGCAACGAGCACGCGCTGCACGCCGAGGTGAACTGGGTCCCGAAGAACCTCTACACCCGCGTGCCGGACGGCCTCGCGCCGCGGCACGCCGCGTTCGGCACCGTCGGGTCCATCGCGTTGCAGGGCGTGCGCCGCGGGGAGCCCCAGCTCGGCGAGGTGGCGCTGGTCGTCGGCCTCGGGCTGATCGGTCAGCTGGTGGTGCAGTTGCTGGCCGCTTCGGGGGTGCGCGTGATCGGGGCCGACCCCGACCCGGTGCGCTGCGAACTGGCCGAGCGGCTGGGCGCGGCGGCCTGCGGCGCCCCCTCCTCACCGGCCGTGGAGAACGCCGTCGCCGAACTCACCGGCGGCCACGGTGTGGACCAGGTGTACCTGGCCGCGGGCGGCGGCAGCAACGAGCCCGTGGAGCTGGCCGCCCGGCTGAGCCGGGACCGCGGCCGGGTCGTCGACATCGGCAAGTGCAGCCTGGACCTGCCCTGGAACGCGTACTACGAGAAAGAGCTCGACGTCCGGTTCTCCCGCTCGTACGGCCCCGGCCGCTACGACCCGGAGTACGAACTGGAGGGGCGCGACTACCCGATCGGCTATGTGCGCTGGACCGAGCGTCGCAACCTGGCGTGCTTCCTCGATCTCGTCGCCCGCGGTCGCGTCGACGTGGAGCCCCTGGTCTCCCACACGGCCGACTTCGACGACGCCGTCGAGACGTACCGGAGCCTGAAGGACGGCGGTCTCAAGGCCGTGGCCGTCCTGTTCCGGTACCCCGGACACACGGAGGAGGCGGTGGCGCCGGAGCTGACGGTGCCCGCGGTGCGCCGCGGTGGCGGGGCCCCCGCGCCGGGCCGGCCCGGCAAGACGCCGGTGCGGCTGGCGTTCGTCGGCGCCGGGAACTACGCGACGTCGATGCTGCTGCCGCACCTGGCGCGGCGCGAGGGCATCGAGTTGTCCACGGTCGTCACCACGACAGCGCTGTCCGCGGCCAACGCGCAGCGCAAGTTCGGCTTCGCCGAGGCGACCACGGAACTCGACGCGGTGCTCGACGACCCGTCCGTCGACGCGGTGTTCGTGGTCACCCGGCACAGCTCGCACGCCGAGCTGACCCGCAGGGCGCTGCTGGCCGGCAAGGCGGTGTTCGTGGAGAAGCCGCTGGCGCTGACCGAGGACGAACTGGCCGGGGTGCTCGCGGCGGTGGAGGAGTCGGGCAACGACCGGCTGCAGGTGGGCTTCAACCGCCGGTTCGCGCCGCTGCTCCTGGAGGCGCGGGAGCGGTTCGGCGCGCGGACGGGGCCGGCCAGCCTGCGCTACCTGGTCAACGCGGGCCGGCTGGAGCACGGCAGCTGGTACCTCCAGCAGGGCACCCAGGGTTCGCGGTTCGCCGGTGAGGGCGGGCACTTCATCGACACGGCGAGCCGGCTGCTCGAAGCCGACCCGGTGTCGGTGTACGCGACGGCGACGCCCGGCAACGAGGACCTCCAGGTGGTGCTGGGCTACCCGGGCGGCTCGACCGCCACCATCAGCTACCTCACCACCGGCCCGTCCGGGTTCCCCAAGGAGACGCTGGACCTGGTCGCCGACGGCCGGGCGCTGCGGCTCGACGACTTCGTCCGTGCCTCCGTCTACGACGGCGGCCGGAAGCGGTGGGTGAGTTCCCGGTTGCCGAAGGCGCGGGACAAGGGCCAGAACGCCGAACTGGCCGCGTTCATCGGGGCCGTGCGGACCGGCCGGCCGATGCCGGTGCCGCTGGAGTCGCTGGTGGCGACCACCGCGGCCACTCTCGCCGTGCAGGCCAGTCTGGCCGGCGGCGCGCCGGTCACGTTGGCGGCGGCGCGATGACCGTGAACTCGGGGAGCCCGGGCTGGTACCTGCGGCGGCTGTCCCGGATGGGGCCGCGGGAGGTCGGCGGCCGGGCGGGAGACGCCGTGCGCAGGCGGCGCTGGCGGTCGGCGCCGCCGCACTCCCCGACCGTGACCGGCGCCCGGTTCACCGCGGTCCTGCCCGCGGGGACGGTCGCCGCGGTGCCCCCGGACGCCGCGAAACGGCTCGTCGCCGAGGCCGACCGGCTGATGGCCGGGCACGTCGAGTACTTCGGCGTGGTCCGCGACGACCTGGCCGACCCGGACTGGTGGTACGACCCGAAGACCGGGCGCCGGGCTCCCTGGGGCTACGCCTTCGGGGTGCCGTACCGGGACGAGGAGGTGGTCGGTGACATCAAGCAGATCTGGGAGCTGTCCCGGCACCAGTACCTCACCGTGCTCGCCGCCGCCTACGCGATCACCGGCGACGAGCGGTACGCGGAGCGCGTGGCCGACCATCTGCGGTCGTGGTGGGCGGCGAACGCGCCGCTGCACGGGGTGCACTGGACCAGCGGGATCGAGCTGGGGATCCGGCTGCTGTCGTGGGTGTGGGTCCGCCGGCTGCTCGACGGCTGGCCGGGCGCGGCGGAGTTGTTCGAGGACAACCCGGTGGCGCTGAACCAGATCTGGCACCACCAGCGCTGGCTGCCCGCTTTCCCCAGCCGGGGGTCGTCGGCCAACAACCACGTGATCGCCGAGGCCGCCGGGCAGTTCGCGGCGTCCTGCGCCTTCGGGTGGTTCCCCTCCTCGGCGCGGCTGCGGGCCGACGCGCTGCGGTCCCTGGAGCGGCACCTGCGGGGCAACACCTTCCTGTCCGGACTCAACCGCGAGCTGGCCACCGAGTACCACGGGCTCGTGCTGGAGCTCGGCCTGGCCGCGCTGGCGGAGGCGGACCTCGCCGACGTGCCGGTGCCGCCGACGCTCCGGCTGGTGCTGCTGCGGATGACCGACGCGCTCGCGGCGATCGTCGACGACCGGTTGCGGCCGCCGCGCCAAGGGGACGCCGACGACGGCCACGGTCTGGTCGTGGACGGGGCGGGCACCGACCGCTGGGGCTCGCTGCTGGCCACCGGGGATGCGGTGTTCGGACGGCGCGCCTGGTGGCCGGAGGTGACCGGAACCGACGTCCGCACCCCGCTGCTGGCCGCGCTCATCCGGCCGTACCCGAAGGCCGGAGCCGTGCCCCCGGTTACCCGTCCGGCGAGGCGCCCGGCCCACTTCGCCGACGCGGGGCTCACCGTCCTGCGCGGACCGGACGGGATCTGGTGCCGCTGCGACGGCGGTCCGCACGGCTTCCTGTCCATCGCCGCGCACGCGCACGCGGATGCGCTGTCCGTGGAGGTGCGGCAGGACGGCGTCGACGTGCTCGCCGACCCCGGGACGTTCTGCTACCACGGGCAACCCGTGTGGCGCCGCTACTTCCGGTCGACGCTCGGGCACAACACCCTGCAACTGGACGACGCCGACCAGTCCGTGTCCGGCGGCCCGTTCCTGTGGACCCGGCACGCCCGCAGCCGGGTGCTGGTCGCGGAACCGTCCGGGGCCCTGGACGGGGGGACGGCCCGCTGGTGCGCCGAGCACGACGGATACCGGCGCTCCGTGCACCGCCGCCGGGTGGAGCTGGCGGCCGCGAGCCGGGAGCTGAAGGTGGTCGACGAGGTGCGCGGCCCGCGCCGGTCCGTGCGGCTGGCCTTCCACCTCGGTCCGGCGATCGCCGCGGACCTGACGGGGAGCCGGGCCGCCCTCACCTGGCACCGGGACGGCGCGGAGCGCTCCGCCGTGCTCGACCTGCCCGGGGAGCTGAGCTGGCGCGCGCACCGCGGCGAGACCGATCCGCCGCTGGGCTGGTACTCCGCCGGTTTCGGGCGCAAGGAACCCGCCACGACGCTCGTCGGCACCGGCTTCTCCGACGGGGCCGAGGGGTTCACCACCGTACTCAGGTTCCACGGCTAGGGGGCCGCGTGGGGATCAAGTGGCGGCGCTGGGCGTTGCCTGCCGCACTGCTGGCGCTGACCCTGCTGGCGGCGACCGGCTGCGACAGCACGCAGGGCGCGCGGCCGAAGCCGACCGCCGCGCCGACCGCGCCGGTCGCGCGCGTGTGCGCCAAGCCGGCCGCCGGCCCCGCGACGGCGCCGGCGGGCGCGGTGACGGTGGACCCCAAGGTTGCCGGCGATCTGGCCGCGAAGACCAGGAAGAGCCCCCCGAACACCACGTTCTGGCTGCGTCCGGGCACCCACCGGCTCCAGCCGGACCGTTACGCGCAGGTCGTCCCCAAGGAGGGGAACCGGTATCTCGGAGCCCCGGGCGCGGTGCTCGACGGCCGGAAGACCAACCAGTACGCGTTCGGCGGCACCGCCCGCGACGTGACCATCCGCCACCTGACCGTGCAGGGGTTCGTCGCGCCGCACGACGAGGGCGTGGTCAACCACGACTCCGCCGACGGCTGGGTGGTCGAGCATGCGACGATCCAGCAGAACTCCGGTGCCGGGCTGATGGCCGGTGCCCGCCAGCGGGTCCGCGCCAGCTGTCTGCGCGACAACGGCCAGTACGGCATGAACGCGTACAAGGGCGGCGGCGGCATCACCGGCCTGGTGGTCGAGGGCAACGAGATCACGGGCAACAACAGGGACGACTGGGAGCGGCGGCGGCCGGGCTGCGGCTGCACCGGAGGAGTCAAGTTCTGGGCCGTCGACGGCGCCGACGTCCGCGGCAACTGGGTGCACGACAACCGTGGAACCGGACTGTGGGCGGACACCAACAACAACGACTTCCGCATCGAGGGCAACGTGCTGGAGGCCAACGACGGAGCCGCGCTGATCTACGAGACCAGCTACAACGCCGTCGTCCGCAAGAACACGATCCGGCGCAACAACTGGGTCGAGGGCCGCCGTTACGCCGACCGCGGCGACAGTTTCCCGCTCGCGACCGTCTACGTGTCCGAGTCCGGCGGCGAACCGCGGATCCGGGCCCGCACGGACCGGATCGAGATCTACGGCAACACGCTGGAGAACAACTGGTCCGGGATCACCCTGTGGGAGAACGCCGACCGGTTCTGCAACAGCCCGGCCAACACCTCCTCCGGTGAGTGCACACTCCTGGTGAAGGACACCGACCGGTGCGCACAGCCGGCGATCGCCACCGCACCGCTGTACGCCGACTGCCGGTGGAAGACCCAGCGGGTGACCATCCACGACAACCGCTTCGTGCTGGACAAGTCCGTCGTCGACTGCACGGCGCTCTGCGACCGGATGGCGGTACTGGCCAACTACGGCACTTACCCCGACTGGTCGCCGTACCAGGGCGAGCGCGTGGCGGAGGCGATCACCGGCGAGCAGCACAACCGCTGGTACGACAACGTCTACCTCGGCGCGTGGACGTTCGTCGCCCACGACCCGAGCCGCACCCTCGACTCCGGACAGTGGCAGGGCATGCCGTACCGGCAGGACGAGGGCAGTACCTTCCGCGCTCGGGACGGTGGTTGAGATGGCCGCCGAGCACACCACGCCCAAGGCCGTGGCGACGGTCTGGGGGCTGCTGGTCCTCAACACGCTGGGTTCCACCGGGGCGGAGACCATCGTGCCGCTCCCCCGCTCCCTCATCCAGATGGTCACCATGGGCGCGCTGGTCGCCGCGTTCGCGCTGGCGCTCCTGGTCAACCTCCGGCTGCGCGTGCGGGCGAGTTCCTTCCTCCTCCTGCTCACCCTGCTGCTGGTGCCGAGCGTGATCTCCAGCCTGAGCCTGGAGTCCGGGTTCGGCGCGTTGTTCCGCTGCGCCCGGCTGGCGCTCTTCCTCGCCACCCTGTGGCTGCTCAGCCGCTGGTGGGACGGCGGCACGACGTTCGTCCGGCACCACATCCGGATGTATGTGGCGGTCCTCGGGACGGTGGCCGCCGGCGCGGTCGTCTCACCGGGCACGGCCCTGCCCGACCTGTACGGCGGGCGGCTGGTCGGCGCCCTGTGGCCGCTCACCCCGCCGCAGATCGGGCAGTACGCCGCGGTGGTCATCGGCCTCACCGTGCTGCTCCTGCTCGGTCACCGCACCGACCGGACCAGTGCGGCACTGGTCGTAGTACCCGCACTCGTCCTGCTCGTGCTGACCCACACCCGGACCGCCACGCTCGGTCTGCTCGCCGGGCTGGCCCTGGCGATCGGCTCGCTCGTCCTGACCAGCGCCGCCGCCCGGCGGTTCTTCACCTGGGCGGTGGGGTGCGCCGCGCTGGCGGCGGTGGTGTTCGGCTCCGCGCTGCACGCGTGGTTCCTGCGCGGCCAGAGCGAGGAGAACTTCACCAGCCTCACCGGGCGGGCCAAGGTCTGGGACGCCCTGCTGGCGGCTCCCCGGACGACTTCGGAGTACCTGTTCGGCGCGGGCCTGGGCGACAAGTCCTTCGGCGGGCTGCCGATCGACAACAGCTGGCTGGCCGTGTACCACGAACAGGGCGTGACCGGCGTGGCACTGGTGGCGGGCATGGTCGTCGTCCTGGGCGCCGTCGCGCTGCTGCGGCCGCCCTCGCTGTCGAGGGCCTGCGCGATCTTCCTGATCAGCTACTGCGCGATCGCGTCGTACACCGAGGCGGGGCTGGGCGACGCCTCGCCGTATCTGCTGCATCTGGCCGTGGCCGCGTCGCTGCTGGCGGCCCCCGCCCCGTCGGCCACTCCCCTCCCGGCACCGGGAGCCCCCGACCGACACGTCCCGCGATGGGCCCGCAGCACACCGGAGGTGACCTGAGATGCACGTCCTCGTGGCGCACAACCGCTACGCCTCGGCGCAGCCGAGCGGGGAGAACAAGGTCGTCGACCAGGAGGTGGCGCTGCTTCGCGGAGCCGGGCACCGGGTCGACCTGTTCGAGCGGCGCAGCGACGAGATCGCCGCCCGG
Organism: Streptomyces sp. NPDC048171; assembly: GCF_043202655.1. Taxonomy (NCBI): domain Bacteria; kingdom Bacillati; phylum Actinomycetota; class Actinomycetes; order Kitasatosporales; family Streptomycetaceae; genus Streptomyces; species Streptomyces sp. NPDC048171. The sequence goes on along the minus strand of NZ_JBIDAU010000008.1, from coordinate 456,025 downwards.
TCCCTGCCGGGCAAGGTCGCGGTGCCGCTCCTCGTGCCGTGGAATCCGGCGGTGCGGGCGGAGCTCACCGCGCGGCTCCGTGCCGAACGGCCGGACGTGGTGCACATCCACAACGTCTTCCCGCTGCTGTCGCCGGCGGTACTGGCCGCCTGTGCCGACGCGGGTGTGCCCGCCGTCGCCACACTGCACAACTACACCCAGGTGTGCCCGCCCGGCACCTTGCAGCGGGACGGCCGGCCGTGCACCGAGTGTGTCGGGTCCGGTCCGCTGCCCGCGGTCCGGCACGGCTGCTACCGCAACTCCCGGCTGGCGACGGTGCCGCTCGCGGTCAGCATGTCGGTCAACCGGCGGCGCTGGTGGTCCGGCGTGGAGCGGTTCTTCTGCATCTCCTCGGCCCAGCGCGACGTGCTGGTGGAAGCGGGCATGCCGGCCGAACGGCTGTCGGTGAAGCACAACTTCGTGCCCGACCCGGGCGCCCGGCGGACGGGCCCCGGCGAGCACCTGCTCTTCCTCGGCCGCCTCGCGGAGGCCAAGGGCGTGCGGCTGCTGATGGCCGCGTGGGACGAGATCGCCGCCGGTGGTGGCGTGGGCGTACCGCTCGTGATCGCCGGCGCGGGGCCGCTGGAGCGGGAGGTGGCCGCCTGGGCGGCGGGCCGGGAAGACGTGCGGTACGTCGGGCTGTACGACCCGGCCCAGTGCCGGGAGGCCGTCGCGCGGTCGGTCGCCGTGGTGGCGCCGTCCACCTGGCTGGAGGCGTTCGGCCTGGTGGTCGTGGAGGCGATGGCCGCGGGGGTCCCGGCCGTCGCCGCCGGTCACGGCGCCTTCGTCGAACTCGTCGAGGACGGGGTGAGCGGGCTGCTGCACCGGCCGGGCGAGCCCGCCTCGCTTGCCTCGTGCCTGCGCCGGATCACGGCCGGGGCGTCCCGCAACCGGGAGATGGGACGGGCGGCCCGGCACCGTTACGAGCAGGGCTTCAGCCCGGCCGTCGGGCTGGAGCGCCTGCTGGAGGGGTACCGCACCGCGATCGCGGATCGGTCAGCACTGGCCCGGGGCGGGCGCGCCCGCGCGGGCAGGGGGGATGGGAACAGCACATGACACGATGCCGACTCTGCGGCTCCGAGGCGACGGAGAGCGTCGTCGACCTGGGGGCGACACCACCGTGCGAGAGCTTCCTCTCGGCGGGGCAACTGGCCCAGCCGGAGCCGACATACCCGCTCCACCTGCGGGTCTGCACCGACTGCTGGCTCGCGCAGATACCTCCGCTGATCACGCCGGAGGAGACGTTCACGCAGTACGCGTACTTCTCCTCCTACTCGACATCCTGGGTGGAGCACGCGCGCACCTTCGTCGCCGACGCCGCGGCGCGGCTGGATCTCGGCCCCGCCGCCTTCGTGGTCGAGGTCGCGAGCAACGACGGGTACCTGCTGAGGCACGTGACGGACCGCGGGATCCGCTGCCTGGGCATCGAGCCCTCGGTGAACGTCGGCGCCGCGGCGCGGGAGGCGGGTGTGCCCACGCTGACGGCGTTCCTGGACCCGGAGACCGGCACCGCCGTCCGCGCCGAGCACGGCCCGGCGGACCTGGTCGTGGCCAACAACGTGTACGCGCACATCCCTGACGTGGTCGGGTTCACCCAGGGGCTGCGCGCCCTGGTCGCCGACGACGGCTGGGTCTCGATCGAGGTGCAGCACCTGCTGACGCTGATCGAGGAGAACCAGTACGACACGATCTACCACGAGCACTTCCAGTACTACACGGTCGCGTCCGCGATCCGGGCGCTGGCGAGCGGCGGGCTCGCCCTCGTGGACGTCGAGCTGCTGCCCACGCACGGCGGTTCCATCCGGCTGTGGGCGCGGCCGGCCGAGGTGGCGGGCGAGCCGGCCCGGCGGGTGGCCGACGTGCTGGCCCGGGAGAAGGCCGCCGGGCTGCAGGAGCTGTCCGGGTACACCGAGTTCTCCGCCCGGGTGGCCAAGGTGCGCCGGGACCTGCTGCGCTTCCTCGTCGACGCGGCCGAGCGCGGCGAGACCGTGGTCGGCTATGGCGCGCCGGGCAAGGGCAACACCCTGCTCAACCACTGCGGCATCCGGCCCGACCTGCTGCCGTACACGGTCGACCGCAACCCGTACAAGCACGGCAGGTTCACTCCGGGTACCCGCATCCCGATCCTGCCGCCCGAGCAGATCGCCACCGACCGGCCGGACTACGTCCTCGTCCTCCCCTGGAACCTGCGGGACGAGCTGATCGAGCAGTTGTCCTTCGTACACGACTGGGGCGGCCGGCTGGTCTTCCCCATTCCGGAACTGAGCATTGTCGAGGTCAAGCGATGAAGGTCGTCCTGTTCTGCGGCGGTTACGGCATGCGGATGCGCAGCGGCACCTCCGACGACGTGCCCAAGCCGATGGCGATGGTCGGCCCGCGCCCGCTGATCTGGCACGTCATGCGGTACTACGCGCACTTCGGGCACACCGAGTTCATCCTGTGCCTCGGGTACGGCGCGCACCACATCAAGGACTTCTTCCTCAACTACGAGGAGACGACGTCCAACGACTTCGTGCTGCGCGGCGGACGCACCGAGCTGCTGTCCACGGACATTTCCGACTGGACGATCACGTTCGCGCAGACCGGCATCGAGTCGCCGATCGGGGAACGCCTGCGCCGGGTGCGCCACCACCTGGACGGCGACGAGATGTTCCTCGCCAACTACGCCGACGTGCTCACCGACGCCCCGCTGCCGGAGATGATCGACCGGTTCGCCGCGCGCGACGCCGGGGCGTCGATGATGGTGGTCCCACCGCAGTCGTCGTTCCACTGCGTGGAGCTGGGCGAGGACGGTCTGGTGGGCGGCATCACCGCAGTCGGGGAACTCCCGCTGTGGGAGAACGGCGGCTACTTCGTGCTCCGTCAGGAAGTCTTCGACCACATACCGGAGAACGGCGACCTGGTCGCCGACGGGTGCGCCCAACTGGCCAAGCGGGGACGCCTGGTGGCGCATCAGCACCGAGGTTTCTGGAAGCCCACCGACACGGTGAAGGAGCGGGCCGCCCTCGACGCCGCTTACGCCCAGGGCGACCGTCCGTGGGCCGTGTGGGAGCGGGCCGGCGTCGGAGCGGGCGCGTGATCGGGCTCGGGGGCGGGCCCCTGGACCGGATCGTCGCGGTGGGCGCGCACTGCGACGACATCGCCATCGGTGCCGGCGGCACCCTGCTCACGCTGTGCCGCGCGCGGCCGGGTGTCCGCGTCGACGCGCTGGTGCTGTCCGGCGGTGGCGGCGAGCGGGAGCAGGAGGAGCAGGCCGCGCTCGACGCCTTCTGCCCGGGCGCCGATCTGCGGCTGACCGTGCTCAAGCTGCCGGACGGCCGGATGCCCGCGCACTGGGAGGAGGCCAAGGCCGCGGTCGAGGAGCTGCGCGAGCGGACCGAACCGGATCTCGTGTTGGCGCCGCGTACCGACGACGCGCACCAGGACCACCGCGGCCTGGCGGAGCTGATGACCACCGCGTTCCGCGACCACCTGGTGCTCCGCTACGAGATCGCGAAGTGGGACGGCGATCTCGGGCGCCCGGTGGCGTACCAGCCGCTGTCGCCGGAGACCGCGGAGCGGAAGGTACGGCTCCTCCAGGAGCACTACCCCTCGCAGCGGCACCGGCCCTGGTACGACCGGGAGGCCTTCCTCGGTCTCGCCCGGATCCGCGGCATCGAATGCCACGCGCGCTACGCCGAGGCGTTCGCCGTCACCAAACTCACTCTCAACCTGGGGGGTTGAACAACCTTGCGCGTACTGCTGACCGGACACCAGGGCTATCTGGGCACCGTGATGGCGCCCGTCCTCACGGCCGCCGGGCACGAGGTCGTCGGTCTCGACGCCGGCCTGTTCGCCGACTGCCTGCTGGGCCCGTCACCCGAGGACCCGCCCGGGCACCGGGTCGACCTGCGTGACGTCACGGCCGAGCATGTGAGCGGCGTGGACGCCGTGATCCACCTGGCCGCGCTCTCCAACGACCCTCTGGGCTCGCTGGCGCCGGAGCTGACGTACGACATCAACCACCACGCGTCCGTGCGGCTGGCCCGGCTGGCCCGCGACGCCGGGGTGCGGCGCTTCCTGTACGCGTCGACCTGCTCGGTCTACGGCGCCGCGGGTGGTGGCGACCTGGTGGCCGAGGACGCCCCGCTGCGCCCGGTGACGCCGTACGCGGAGTCCAAGGTGCGGGTGGAGGACGACCTGCACGCGCTGTCCGACGGCGACTTCAGCCCGGTGTACATGCGCAACGCCACCGCCTTCGGCCATTCGCCCCGGCTGCGCGCCGACATCGTGCTGAACAACCTGGTGGGCCACGCGCTCCTGTCGGGCGAGGTGCTGGTGCTCTCGGACGGCACCCCCTGGCGTCCGCTGGTGCACGCCGTGGACATCGCCCGGGCCTTCACGGCCGCGCTGACCGCGCCCCGGGAGGCGGTGCACGACCGGGCGTTCAACATCGGCAGCGAGGTCAACAACGTCACGGTCGCCGAGATCGCCGAGCAGGTCGCGGCGGCGGTGCCGGACTCACAGGTGGTGATCACCGGGGAGACGGGTGCCGACCCGCGGTCGTACCGGGTGGACTTCTCCCGGTTCCGCGCCGCGGTGCCCGGCTTCGACTGCGAGTGGACGGTGAAGCAGGGCGCGCTCGAACTCGCCGACGCCTACCGGAAACACGGGCTGACCCGGGAGGACTTCGAGCGCCGCTTCACCCGGCTGGCCGTGCTGCGTGCGGCCACCGACGCCGGCGCCGTGGACGACACCCTGCGGTGGCGCGGATGACGACGGCCGGCGCACAGCCGGGGACGTCGGTCGGTGAGCGGATGCACGCGCTGGTGGAGCGGATGTACCCGCTGTGCCGGAGCATCACGGGCGACGGGGTGCGGGCCACCCTGGAGATCGTGGGCGAGTACCTGCCGCTGCGGGTGCACGAGGTGCCGACCGGGACGCAGGTGCTCGATTGGACGGTGCCGCAGGAGTGGAACATCCGCGACGCGTACATCGCCGACGCGCGGGGCAACCGGGTCGTCGACTTCGCCGCGTCCAGCCTGCACGTGCTCGGCTACAGCGTCCCGGTGTCGGCGACGATGCCGCTCGCCGAACTCCGTGCGCACCTGCACACCCTGCCGGACCATCCCGCCTGGGTGCCGTACCGCACCAGCTACTACAAGCCCGACTGGGGTTTCTGCCTGGCCCAGGACACCCTGGACGCGCTGCCGGACGGCGACTACGAGGTCCGGATCGACTCCACCCTCGCCGACGGCCACCTCACCTACGCCGAGCACGTGGTCCCCGGGCAGGTCCCCGACGAGGTGATCGTCTCCTGCCACGTCTGCCACCCGTCGCTGGCCAACGACAACCTGGCCGGCATCGCGGTGGCGACGTTCCTGGCCCGGGAGCTGGCGGAGCGGACGCCGTACTACACGTACCGGTTCCTGTTCGCGCCCGGCACCATCGGGGCCATCACCTGGCTGGCCCGCAACGCGGAGCGCGTCGAGCGGGTCAAGCACGGCCTGGTGCTGGCCTGCGCGGGCGACCGGGGCCGGCTGACCTACAAGCGGAGCCGGCGCGGTGACGCGGGCATCGACCGGGTGATGCGGCACGTGCTGGAGACCTCCGAACGCCCGCACCTCGTCACCGAGTTCACCCCTTACGGATACGACGAGCGCCAGTTCTGCTCGCCCGGCTTCGACCTCGGTGTGGGCTCGCTCACCCGCACCCCGTACGCCGGCTACCCCGAATACCACACCTCGGCGGACGACTTGGACTTCGTCTCCCCCCGGGCGATGGAGGACACGCTCGCCGTCTGCCGTGAGGCGTTCGCCGTGCTGGACCGCGACCGGCGGTACGTCAACCTCAGCCCCTACGGCGAACCACAGCTGGGGCGGCGCGGGTTGTACGACTCGCTCGGCGGCCGCAGCGACGCCAAGCAGGCTCAGATGGCCATGCTCTGGGTGCTCAGCCTCTCCGACGGCGAGCACGGTCTGCTGGACATCGCCGAGCGGTCCGGGCTCCCGTTCGACACCGTCGCCGACGCGGCCGACGCCCTGCACGGCGCAGGGCTGCTCAAGGCGTGACGCCCATGACCACCGGAGGGAAGAAGACGACGACGGCCTCGGCCGACGAGGCCGGACCCGCCCGGCCCAGCGGCACGCGGGCCATGGCGGGCATGGCCGGCCGGCTGTCCTGGGGACTGGCCGACCAGGCGGCCTCCAGCATCTCCAACTTCGCGGTGGGGATCTACGTGGCTCGCTCGCTGGGGCTGACCGCGTTCGGCGTGTTCAGCCTGGCCTGGGTGACGTACGGCGTGGTGCTCAGCGTCTCGCGAGGGCTGGCCACCGACCCGCTCGTGGTGCGCTTCAGCGGCGTGCCGGAGGCGTCCTGGCGCGGGGCTGTGGCCCGGTCGTCGGGCACCGCGCTCGGCGTCGGTGCCACCGTCGGCGCGGTGTGTCTGGTGGCCGGCCTCGGTATGGGCGGCCGCGTGGGGCCCGCCTTCGCCGGCCTCGGCCTCATGCTGCCGGGGCTGCTGCTGCAGGACGCCTGGCGGTATTCGTTCTTCGCCGCGGGCCAGGGGCGCAAGGCTTTTGTGAACGACGTCGTCTGGGGTGTCGCGCTCGTCCCCGCCATGGTGGTGGCGGCCCGGGTGGGCAGCGTGACCGCGTTCGTGGTCGCGTGGGGCACGTCCGCCGCGGTGGCCGCCGTGTACGGCTGCTTCCAGTCCGGCATCCGGCCCAGGTTCACCGGGGCACGCGACTGGCTGCGCGACCACCGCGACCTCGGTTACCGGTACCTGGTCGAGAACGTCGGCGTCAGCGGCTCCAGCCAGCTGCGGGCGTACGGGCTCGGCGTGATCGTCGGCGTCGGCGCGGTCGGTGTGATCCGGGGAGCCGAACTGCTGCTCGGCCCCTTCCTCGCGGTACTGATGGGGCTGTCGCTGGTCACCGTGGCGGAGGCGGCCCGGGTACTGCGGGAGGCCCCGCGGCGGCTGGGCAGGTTCTGCCTTCTCCTGGGCGGCGGGCAGGCCGTCGGCGCACTGCTCTGGGGCGCGGCGCTGCTGCTGGTCCCGGACCGGCTGGGCGAGCTGGTACTCGGTGATGTCTGGGACGGCGCGTCGGCCATCGTCGTGCCGGTCACTCTCGGTGTCGCGGGCGCCGGCCTCGGCACCGGCGCGGCGGCCGGGCTGCGCGCGCTCGCCGCGGCCCGGCGCAGTCTGCGCTGCCAGCTGTTCGCCTCCGTCTGCTACGTCGGCGGAGGGCTCGGTGGTGCCTTCGCGGCCGGCACGGCCGGTTCCGCCTGGGGCGTCGCCACCGCCGCCGCCTGCGGCTCCGCCGTCTGGTGGCTGCAACTGCGGGCCGCCCTGCGCGAGCGCCACCACCATTCCATCCGTGAAGTGAGGACGCCATGACCGCCCATCCCCGGCTGAGCATCGGCCTGCCCGTGTACAACGGCGAGGAGTACCTGTCCGAGGCGTTCGACGCCCTGCTCGGCCAGACCTACGAGGACTTCGAGCTGGTCGTGTCGGACAACGCCTCGACCGACGGCACCCGGGACATCTGCCGCCGGTACGCCGCGCGGGACTCACGCATCCGGTACCTCAGGCTGCCCAGGAACATCGGCGCCGCGCCCAACCACAACTACGTGTTCACCGAGTGCCGGGGCGAGCTGTTCAAGTGGGCCTCGCACGACGACCTGTACGCCCGTGACCTGCTGCGCCGCTGCGTGCAGGCGCTGGACGAGCGGCCGGAGGTGATCCTCGCGCACAGCGGGCAGGCGGTCGTCGACGGCGACGGCGAGGTGAAGGTCCCCTACGAGTACGGGCTCGCGACCGACTCGCCGCGCGCGCCGGAGCGCTTCCGCAGTCTGCTGTTCGAGCCCGGCGGCGACGACTTCTACGGAGTGATGCGGGCCGACGTGCTGCGCCGGGTGAAGCCGCACGACAGCTACCACCACGCGGACCGCACGTTCGTCGCCGAGATCACCCTGCACGGCCCCTTCCACCAGGTGCCGGAGCTGCTGTACTTCCGCCGCGACCACCCCACCCGCGCCGAGCGGGCGAACCCGGGCAAGCGCGCCCGGTGCGTCAACCTGGACCCGCGCCGGGCGGGCCCGCTGCACCCGACGCCCCGGCTGCTCGCCGAGTACGTCTGGGGCTTCGTCGCGGCGATCCGGCGGGCGCCGTTGTCGGCCGCGGACCGGCGCGCGTGCTACCGCCACCTTGCCGCGTGGATGACCAGCCGGGCCCGGCCCGGTGCCGGTGAGCGGGTCGAGGACCGCGCGCCCGTCGACCCGGGCCGGCACACCGTCTCCGTCGACGCGCTCGTCGCCGGCCGCGAGGGGAGGCAGGCATGACCGTTGCGCACGGAACACCGGTGCGCGTAGGGGTGTTCGGGCTGCTCGGCTCCGGCAACGTCGGCAACGACGGATCGCTCGAGGCCGTGCTCGGGTACCTCCGCGCCGAGCATCCGGCGGCCGTCGTGGACGCGCTGTGCGGTGGACCCGAACACGTCGAGAGCAGGTACGGGATCCCGGCGACCCGGCTGAACTGGTACGGCGGCGAGTACCGGACCGCGTCCCGGGCGAGCGCGATCGCGGCCAAGGGGCTCGGCAAAATCGTCGACGCCGTCCGCACCGCCGTCTGGGTGCGCCGGCACGACGTGGTGATCGTGCCGGGCACGGGCGTCCTGGAGGCCACGCTGCCGCTGCGGCCGTGGGGGTTCCCGTACTCGCTGTTCCTGCTCTGTGCGACCGGGCGGCTGCTCCGTACCCGGGTCGCGCTGGTCAGTGTGGGCGCCGCCACGATCGCCCGGCGGCCGACCCGCGTGTTGACGCGCTGGTCGGCACGGCTGGCCACCTACCGGTCGTTCCGGGACGGCATGTCCCGTGACGCGATGCGGGAGATGGGCGTGGACACCGCGCGCGACGAGGTCTACGAGGACCTCGTGTTCGCTCTGCCGACACCGGCGACGAGCGCGCCCTCGGCTCCGCAGGGCACGGTCTGCGTCGGTGTCATGGCCTTCCACGGCGGCAACGACGACCGCGCCAGGGCCGACGAGATCCACCGGCGCTACCTCGACGGAACGACGCGGTTCGTCCGCGCGCTCGTCGCGGAGGGCAGACCGGTCCGGCTGCTCACCGGCGACGAGCTCGACCGGCCGGTGGCCGACCGCATTCTCGACGCGGTGGACTCGCCGCTGGTCACCGTCGCCGAGACGGCCTCGCTCGCCGACCTGATGAAGGAGACGGCGGCCGCCGACACCGTGGTGGCGACCCGGTACCACAACCTGGTCTGCGCCCTGAAGGTGGGCACGCCGACGCTCGCGCTCAGCTACTCGGCCAAGAGCGACGCCCTGATGGCGCGCATGGGCCTGGCCCCGTACTGCCAGCCGGCGCGCGACATCGACGCCGAGCATCTGCTGGAGCAGTTCCGGGAGTTGGAGAAGCGCTCGGCGGAGCTGCGGCTGACCCTCGCCGAGCGGAACGAGGGCGCCGTCCGGCGGCTGGAGCAGCAGTTCACCGTCCTGACCGCGACCCTGTTCCCCTCGACCGGCAACGCCGGCGCCCCCGCCCGACAGGAGACTTCATGAAGGCGACCGCGGTCCCGGAGATCACCGGCGCGTACCTCTTCGAGCCGGTGCCGTACGCCGACGAACGCGGCTTCTTCTGCCGCACCTTCGACGCCGACGTGGTCCGCTCGGTGGGCCTCGACCCGGACGCCTTCGTCCAGGACAGCGTGTCCCGCTCGGTCCGGGGCGTGCTGCGCGGGCTGCACCTGCGCGCGGGGGCCGGAGAGGCCAAGCTGGTGCGGTGCTCGTACGGGCGGATCCTCGACGTCGTGGTCGACCTGCGACCCGGCTCCCCGACCTACCGCAACGTGGCCACCTTCGAGCTGTCCGGCGAGACACAGGTGACCCTGTACATCCCTGCGGGGTGCGCGCACGGCTTCCAGGCGCTGACCGAGACCGCCGACACCTCCTATCGGATCGACCGCCCGCACGATCCGGCCGAGGACGTCACGATCGCCTTCGACGACCCCGAACTCGCCGTTCCCTGGCCGCTGCCGCCCAGGTCGATGTCCCGGCGGGACCGGGAGGCGCCGAGCCTCGCCGAGGTCCTGAAGCAGAGAGAGGGCTGAAGTACGCGTGAACACCCAAGGGCCCGAAGGCCTCCGCCTGCCCCGGTCGCGGCAGGCCAACGAACGTCTGCACGCCATGATTCCCGGGGGCGCGCACACCTACGCCAAGGGCGACGACCAGTACCCCGACGACCTGGCCCCGGTCATCAGCCACGGCCGCGGTGCCCATGTGTGGGACGTCGACGGCAACCGCTACGTCGAATACGGCTCCGGCCTCCGGTCGGTGAGCCTCGGGCACGCGCACCCGCGCGTGGTCGAGGCGGTACGGCGCGAACTCGACCGCGGCAGCAACTTCGTCCGGCCGTCCGTCGTGGAGGTCGAGGCCGCGGAACGCTTCCTGGCCACCGTGCCGACCGCGGAGATGGTGAAGTTCGCGAAGAACGGATCCGACGTCACCACCGCCGCGGTACGTCTCGCCCGCGCCGTCACCGGGCGCGCACGAGTCGCCATCTGCGGCGACCATCCCTTCTACTCCGTCGACGACTGGTTCATCGGTACCACGCCCATGTCCGCCGGTGTTCCGGCGGCGACCACCGATCTCACCGTGGCCTTCCCGTACGGCGACCTGGCCGCCACCGAGGAACTGCTCGCCCGGTACCGGGACGAGGTCGCCTGCCTGATCCTCGAACCGGCCACCCACAACGAGCCGCCGCCCGGGTATCTCGCCGGTCTGCGCGAACTGGCCGACCGGCACGGCTGCGTGCTGGTCTTCGACGAGATGATCACCGGCTTCCGCTGGTCCGAGGCGGGCGCCCAGGGCCTGTACGGCGTCGTCCCCGACCTCTCCACCTTCGGCAAGGCGCTGGGCAACGGGTGCGCCGTCTCCGCCCTGGCCGGGCGCCGCGATCTGATGGAGTGGGGCGGACTGCGTCACTCCGGCGACCGGGTGTTCCTGCTGTCCACCACGCACGGGGCCGAAACGCACTCGCTGGCGGCCGCGATGGCCGTGCAGACCACCTACGTCGAGGAGGGCGTGACCGCGCGGCTGCACGCGCTCGGCGAGCGCCTCGCCGCCGGTGTCCGCGACGCCGCGGCCGGCATGGGTGTGGCCGACCACGTTGTCGTCCGGGGCCGGGCCAGCAACCTGGTCTTCGCCACCCTCGACGAGAACCGTCGGCCGTCACAGCCGTACCGCACCCTGTTCCTGCGCCGGCTACTGGCGGGCGGGGTGCTGGCCCCGTCGTTCGTGGTGAGCAACGCTCTCAGTGACGCCGACATCGATCACACCGTCGACGTGGTGGCGCAGGCGTGTGCGGTGTACCGGAAGGCACTGGACGCGGGTGACCCCACGCCGTGGACGGGGGGACGCCCGGTGAAACCGGTGTTCCGGCGTTCCGTGTGACCCGGCGTCAGCGGCGCTCCGGCTGAGGGGCGTCGGACATCCGTCCGGCCCGCCTGCCGGCCGCCCGGTCGACCATCCACGCGGTGGCCGGTGTCACCGCCAGCGCGGTGCACCAGCCGCCGAGCACGTCCGTCGGGTAGTGCGCGCCCAGCACGACCTGCGCCCAGCCCATCGCGGCGCCGGCCGCCGTCGCCGTGGCGAGCACGAGCGACGGGCCGGCGGCGCCGCCGATCCGGAGCCGGCCGGTCACGAGCAGCGCGACCGCGAGGGCGAACGCGGTGAGGAAGGCGGTGTGCCCGCTCGGGTAGGACAGGTGACCGTCGTGGATGGTGCGTCCCACCACCGGTTTGAGAAGCTTCGTCGCCACCACGGACAGGCCGGGACCGGCCACGACGAACACGGCCGCACGAGGCCACCGAACCACCAGGGCACCCACCGCCGCGGCCACCACCAGCATCGCCGCTCCCCCGGGCTCCCCCAGGAAGTCCGTGGCCAGGGCGACATCCCGCCACGCCGATCCCGCACCGTCAACGGCCGCCCCGACCCGCGCGTCCACCACACCGGGCCCGCCGGCACCGCCGTAGAGAACCCCGACCGCGACGACCACCAGTGCGGCGAGCACCACCACCGCCCCCCACCACACGCGCGGCCCCGTCACAAGCACCGCACGCTCCCGCGCACCGGTCACAGGCGCGCCCACTCAACGGGGGCGTCGGAGGACGCGGTCGGGCCGCACGATGAGGGTCACCCGTCCACCCTACCCTCGCGAAGTGCGGCCCTTCCGGGCCTCCGTCATACCCTCATGTCACGCCGGGTCGACCCGCCAGACCGTGCCGCCGATGGCCAGGGCGTACAGCTCGCCGTCGGTGTCCTGGGCGAAGGAGACGATCTCTCCGCCGTTCACACCGAGGTCGTGCTCGGCGGTCACCTTGCCGTTCTCGATCTCCAGGGAGCGCAGGGTGCCGTCGCAGTAGTCGCTGTAGACGTACTGGCCCGCGAGGTCCCCGATGGCCTGGCCCCGGTAGACGTAGCCGCCGGTGACCGAGCAGCCGAGGCCGTTGCGGTCGTACTCGTGGATCGGCGGGACGTGGTTCGCGGGCTCGGTGCCGCCGCGGAAGGGGTGGGTGCCCTCCATCTGCGCCCAGCCGTAGTTCTCGCCGCCCTTGCTGTCCGCGGGCGCCCAGTCGATCTCCTCCCACTCGCTCTGACCGACATCCGCGATCAGCAGGTCGCCGGAGCCCGAGTCGAAGGAGAACCGCCACGGGTTGCGCAGCCCGTAGGACCAGATCTCGCTCTTGGCGTTGGGGTCGCCGACGAAGGGGTTGTCCTTCGGGACGGCGTACGGGGTGCCGCCCTTCGGGTCGATCCGGAGCAGCTTGCCGAGCAGGGTGTCGAGCTTCTGCCCGTTGCCGTCGGGGTCGCCGCCGCCTCCGCCGTCGCCGAACGCGATGTAGAGGTAGCCGTCGGGGCCGAACGTGATGTCGCCGCCGTTGTGGTTCGACTCGGGCTGCTGCTGGGTCAGGACGGTGCGCCGGGTGTCCTCCTGGATCGTCCCGTCCTGGACGGCGAACTCGTCGATGGTGCTGGTGCCCTGGAGGTCGGTGTAGGAGATGTAGAAGTGCGCGAAGTCCTTGTCGAACGTCACGCCGAGCAGGCCGCGTTCGCCGTCGGTGGTGGTCTCGTCGGAGATGTCGAGGACGGGTTCGCCGAGTCCGGCGTCGTTCAGGACCCGGACCGTTCCCGCGCGTTCGGCGATCCAGACCGTGTCGCCGGGTCCCGCGGCACCGGCGGTCGGGTTCTTGGCCTGGGCGACCTCCGTCAGCGCGACCTGCGCCGCGCTCGTTTCGGTGGCGGGCTCGTCGGCGTACGCCGTGGCCAGTGCCAGGGATCCGACGAGACCGAGGGTGCCGATGATCGCCGACAATCTGGTGCGAACTTTCACCATTGCCTCCCGGAGGCGGTGAGTGGGGGGAGTTCACCCGGCTGCTCGGGTCGCGGTCGTGGGGCGCCTTCCGAGCCGGCTCGCAACCCGGGTGGGGGGAGAAGGTCGTGCCGCCGGCCACCGACGACCATACGAGGCCGGAGCGCTCAGGCCTAGACCAATGCACGCCACTTCTGTCACTCGGTTTCCAAACCGATGGCGCTACTTGGCCGCTCCCCGGCTGCCAGCGTCTCCGAGGCGGTCTAGGCGATCGCGATGGGCCGGGGACAGGTGGAGGCTCTCGGCGGCGAGGTTCTCCTCCAGGTGGTCGATCCGGGCGGTGCCCGGGATCGGGAGGACGACCGGCGAGTGGCCGAGGAGCCAAGCCAGGGCAAGCTGTGTGGGGGTGGCGCCGACTTCGGCGGCCACGGCGGCGACCTCGGCCCGCTGCCCCGACTCTCCCCAGGCGACAGGGCGCCAGGGCAGGAACGCGATCCCCGCCGCCTCGCAGGCCGCCAGCACCGGCTCGTGCTCGCGATCGAGCAGGTTGTAGCGGTTCTGCACGCTCGCGATGTCGACGATCCGCCGCGCCCGGTCGAGTTCGCCCACGGTGACCTCGGACAGTCCGATCCGGCCGATCTTCCCCTCGTCCCGCAGCTCCCGGAGCGTGCCGACCTGGTCGGCGAGCGGGGTCTCGGGGTCGATGCGGTGGAGCTGGAGCAACTCGATCCGCTCGACACGCAGTCGGCGCAGCGCCTGCTCGACCTGGTCGCGCAGCACTGCCGGCCGGCCGTCGAGCCTCCACTCGCCGTCGGGGCCGGACCGGGCGACGCCGACCTTGGTGGTGATCAGCAGCTCGTCGGGACAGGGGTGGAGAGCCTCGGCCAGGAGTTCCTCGTTGGCTCCGCCGCCGTACATGTACGCGGTGTCGATCAGGGTGACGCCCAGCTCCACGGCCCGCCGGGTGACCGCGAGAGAGGTCTTGCGGGCCAGGTCCGGGTCCGTCGGCAGGTGCATGGCCCCGAATCCGAGCCGCCGTACCCGCAGATCCCCGCCGATCAGAAACTCAGTCGAAGTCACTGCCGCCGCTCCCCCTCGCTCAAGGCGCCACGCTATCAGCGCGGTTGTTCGACACCGGGCGGAATAGCGGATTGACCGCCGGGCGGAGCGGGCAGGGAGGCAGGTGATGTCATGAGCACGACTCCTACCCCCACAAGGAGGTCGAACATGCACGTCCGTGCGCTGACCGGCGGTGTCGCCGCAGCCCTGCTGATGTCCATGCCCCTGCTGAGCGGCCAGGCCGTGGCCGCCGACGCCCCGAACGGCACCGCCAGGTCCCTGGCCGCGGCCACGGTGCTCACCTACGACGCGAGCGGCTCCGCGGAGTTCCGGTCGGCCGTCGACCGGGGTGCGGCCATATGGAACGAGAGCGTCGAGGGCGTGGAGATGCGCCCGGCCGCGTCCGGGCAGCGGGCCAACATCCGCATCCTGGCCGACAACGGCTGGCCGCGTGCCTACACCACCTCGCTGGGCAACGGTACGGTCTACATCGGACGCCAGGCGGTGAACGAGGGCTACAACACGGTGCGCATCTCGTCCCACGAACTCGGCCACATCCTGGGTCTGCCGGACCGCAAGCCCGGGCCGTGCTCCAGCCTCATGTCGGGCTCCACGGCGGGTGTCGCGTGCACGAACCCGTACCCGAACGCGGCGGAGAAGTCCGAGGTCGAGGGCAACTTCGGCAGCGCGGCCGCCTCGCCGTCCGAGGCCGCGGCGCGCATGCCCGTGCTGGTGCGCGACTGACCGACGCGCGACTGCCGTACGGCACCTCGCCGGTGCCGTCCGGCATCGCCCGATCAGCCCCGGAGACTGCTCAGGTACGCGCCGAACTTCTCCAGGCCGTCGATGTTGCGGGGCCCGCTGATGCCCTCGTTGTAGTCGAGGACGAAGAAGTTGTTCTTCTTCACAGCGGGGAGTCCCTTGGTGTGGGGAGACTTCTTCAGGAAGTCGATCTTCTTCTCCGCGGGCAGGTCGCCGTAGTCGAGGATGACGACGACCTCCGGCTCCGACTCGGCGACCGACTCCCAGTTGACCTGGGTCCAGCGCTCGTCGAGTCCGTCGAAGACGTTCCTGCCGCCCGCCGACTTGATGATGTCGTTGGGCGGGACCTGATTGCCCGCGGTGAACGGCTGGTCGGTTCCGGAGTCGTAGAGGAAGACCGGAACCGGGTCACCCGCCGGAGCCTTGGCCTCGACGGCCTCGACGCGCTCCTTGAGACCGTCGACCACCGTCTTCGCCTTCTCCTCGACCCGGAAGATCCTGCCCAGCCGTTCGAGGTCGGTGTAGAGGGCTTCGAAGGGGGTGACCTTCTCCGGATACCCGGGATAGTTGAAGCAGCTCTCGGTGTGCATGAAGCTCTGGATGCCGAGCTTGTCCAGGATGGCCGGTGTGATGCCCCGCTCGTCCTTGAACCCGGAGTTCCAGCCCGCGACGACGAAGTCGGACTTGGCCTCGACGACGACCTCCTTGTTGAGAAGGTCGTCGCTGAGCATCTTCACCTTGGCGTAGTCGGAGGCATACGGGGACTCGCTCACCGGCGGGTTGGCCGGCGGCATCACGTAGCCGTGCACGTGATCAGTCAGGCCGAGGGCGAACAGCTTGTCCGCGCTGCCGGCTTCGTAGGCGACGGCCCGCTGGGGAACGTTGTACTTCACCGGCTCACCGCAGCGCTTGACGGTGACCTCGGCGGACGCCTTGGCGTCGGGTTCGACTTCGGCGCCGCAACCGGTGAGCAGCAGGGCCACCACCAGGGCCGATCCGAGAACCGCAGGCCGGCGCGCCGGGGCGAGAGGTCGGGTTGTACGCATGTCGTCGTGCACCTTTCAGCGGGATGAGCCGAGCGAGTAGAGGAGCTGGGGCCCGCCCGTGAGCGGGTGCGGGACGACGGTGGCGGTCACCCCAAAGACGTCGGCGACCAGTTCGGGCGTGAGGACGTCCGCGGGCGTGCCCGAGGTGACGAGGCGGCCCCCCGCCAGCACGCCGAGACGGTCGCATGCCGCCGCGGCCAGGTTGAGGTCGTGCAGGACGACGAGGACGGTGAGGCCGGACCCGCGCAGCAGCGAGAGCAGCTCGACCTGGTGGCGGACGTCGAGGTGGTTGGTCGGTTCGTCCAGGATCAGGATGCTCGGCTCCTGGACGAGGGCGCGGGCCAGCAGCACGCGCTGGCGCTCACCGCCCGACAGGGTCAGGACACCCCGCTGTGCGAGGTGACCGATGTCGAGCTGGTGCATCGCGCGCTCGCACAGTTCGCGCTCGCGGCCACTGAGTGCCTGGTTCCCCTGGAGATGGGGCGCGCGTCCGAGTGCGACGACCTCCTCGACCGTGAAGTCGAAGTCGACGGCGCCGTCCTGGGTCATCGCCGCGATGGTTCGCGCGCTCTGTCGGAGCGACAGCCGTGCCAGGTCCCGCTCGCCCACCCAGATGGTTCCGGAGCTGGGACGCAGGGCCCGGTACACGCACCGCAGGGCGGTGGACTTGCCACTGCCGTTCGGGCCGACCAGACCCACGACCTGCCCGTCCGGCACCTCCAGGGACAGGCCGCGCACGAGGCTCTTGCCGTCGGTCACGACGGAGAGTCCGTCGAGCCTCAGATCCATGTCAACGCCCCCCGAACGTATAGCCCTTGCGGCGCATCAGGGCGATGAAGACGGGCACGCCCACGAGTGCGGTGATCACGCCGAGCGGCAGCTCCCGGGGGGCCACCACGGTCCGGGCCGCCAGGTCGACCCACACCATGAAGATGGCTCCGGCCAGCGGTGCCACGGCGAGGACGCGGGCGTGGGTGGCGCCGACGAGCATGCGCACCACGTGGGGCATGACGAGTCCGATGAAGGCGATGGCACCGCTGACGGCGACCATGACGCCGGTGACGAGGGAGACGAGCACCAGCAGCCCTTTGCGGTGCCGGTCGGGGCCGATGCCCAGGCTCGCCGCGGTCTCGTCGCCGAGGGCGAGGACGTCCATCACCCGCCCGTGCCGGTGCAGGGCCAGGATCCCGGTCGTGACCACCACCGCCACGACGGGCAGCGAGCCCCAGGTCGCGGCGCCGAAGCTGCCCATGGTCCAGTACAGGACCATGCTGGTCGCCTCGCTGTCCGGCGCGAAGTACACGATCAGGCTCATCACGGCCTGGAAACCGAGCGACATGGCCACGCCGGTCAGGACGAGGCGCAGCGGGGACAGCGCTCCCCGGCTGGCGGACGCGGCGTACACCAGCAGCGAGGCGGCGAACGCGCCGACGAAGGCTCCGGCGGAGACGGCGTAGATGCCGAGGGCGGCCAGCCCGCCCGTGACCGTGACGGCGACGGCGCCGACGGAGGCGCCCGACGAGACACCGAGGACGAAGGGGTCGGCCAGCGCGTTGCGCACCATGGCCTGGATCGCCACGCCGACCGCGCTGAGCCCGGCTCCGACCAGGGCCGCCAGCAGGACGCGCGGGGTGCGGATCTGCCAGATGATCTGATACGTCGTCACCTCGTCCTGGCCGATGCGCCCGCCGCTGAGCGCCGCCCACAGGTGACGGGCGGTCTCCCCGGGGGTGATGACCGCGGGTCCCAGGCCGATGGCCACGACGACCGAGGCGAGCAGGAGGGCGGTCAACGCGCCGCAGGCCAGCAGCAGTCCCGTGCGGGAGGCGAGCCGGCCGCCGCTTCCCGGGGCGGGTGCGGGCGCCTCGGCCGCGGTGAACGCGTCGGCGCGCGCCGTCGGTATGGATGTCGAGGGCGGAGGCACGTGGCCTACCTACGCTTTCTTTCGATAATGGGAACCATGTTCAGAAGGGGAATCTAGCACGCCTGGCTCCGCGTGATCGCGCGGTTCGGGAAATCCTCGGCCGGCTATGGACCTGACCAGACTTGTTCATTTACGGTTTGGACATGCCTGGACAGGTCCATAAACACCATCGCATCGTCCGTGTCCTCTCCGACGAGATCAGGGCCGGAGTCCACTCCGACGGCAGCAGGCTCCCCGGGGAGCACGCGCTCACCCAACGCTTCGGGGTCAGTCGCACCACTCTGCGGCAGGCGCTGCAAGCGCTCGGGGAGGAAGGCCTCATCGCCACCCATGCCGGGATCGGCTCCTTCGTCACCTTCGAGGGGACACCGATCGACAACCGGCTCGGCTGGACCAAGGCCCTCGCCGAGCAGGGCACGGAGCTCACGTCGGAGACCCTGCGCTTCGAAGAGGTCGGCGACCCCGAGCTGGCCGCCGAACTCGGGATGGATTCGAGCACGTTCATCGCGCTGGACCGGGTGAGGCGACTCGCCGACGGACGGGGCGTGTCGCTGGAGCGCAGCAGGGTCCCGGCCACGGGAGACCTGGCCGGGCTGTCCGAACGCGGCCTCGTCGACGGCTCGCTGAGCCGGGCGCTGGTCGCCGCGGGCCGGATCACCGTCGCCGGCGAGGGCGTGGTGTCGGTGCGCGGGCTCGACGAGGCGGACGCCGCCGTGCTGCACCGCTCGCCCGGCGAGTCCTTCCTGCGGCTCACCCAGGTGTACCGGGCGGGCGACGGCTCGGTCGTCGAGCAGGTCACGAGCCTGCTGGATCCCGCCAAATTCGAACTGCACGTGCGCTCGGGCCAGGGAGGCCGACCGTGACCGACCGACTCGACCGCGCCCTCGGCGCCTACTACGGGCTCGCCCTCGGCGACGCCCTCGGCATGCCCACACAGGTGATGTCCCGGGAGGACGTCGTCCGGGTCTACGGCAGGCTCACCGGCTTCCGGCCCGCGCTCCCCGACAATCCGGTCAGCGCCGGCATGCCGGCCGGGTCCGTCACCGACGACACCGACCAGGCCGTCATCGTGGGCCGCCTCATCGCCGAGGGACGCGGCCGGATCGATCCCCTGCGCCTGGCCCACGACCTGCTGGACTGGGAGAAGGAGATGAAGGCCAAGGGCTCCTTCGACCTCCTCGGCCCCTCCACCAAGGCCGCCCTGGACGCGGTGGCCGCCGGTGTTCCGGCGCGGGACGCGGGCAGGAACGGCACGACGAACGGCGCGGCCATGCGCGTCACCCCGGTCGGCATCGCCTTCGACGTCCAGCCGCTGGACGTCTTCCTGGACCATGTCGTGGAGTCCTGCCAGGTCACCCATGACACGGGGCTCGGCATCGCGGGCGCGGCCGCCGTCGCCGCCGCCGTCAGCACGGGTGTCGGCGGCGGCTCGCTGGACGAGGCCGTCGATGCCGCCGTGGCCGCGGCCCGGGCCGGTGCGCGGCGCGGCCACTGGGTCGCCGGGGCCGACATCGCCGCCCGGATCACCTGGGCACGGGACCTCGTACGGGATCTCCCGGAGGCCGAGGCGCTGGACCGGATCGTCGCGCTCGTCGGCACCAGCGTCGCGAGCCAGGAGTCGGTGCCCGCCGCGTTCGCGGTCCTGGCGGTGGCCGACGGAGATCCCTGGCAGGCCGCCCTGCTCGCCGCCAACCTCGGCGGCGACAGTGACACCATCGGCGCGATCGCGGGTGCCGTCGCAGGGTCCGTCGCCGGGCTCTCTGGGCTGCCCGCCGAGCCCGTGGACACGCTGCGGTCCGTCAACTCCCTGGAACTCGAAACCCTGACCACGCGGCTGCTCGCACTCCGCTGAGCCGCCGAGCACGCCCCGCCCCTCCGCACCAGCAAGGAGGTTCCGTCATGACCGCTTCGAAGACGAACGATCGCGTCGGCGCCATTGAGACCCGTGGGATCGAGCCGGTCCCCGACCACGAGCGGCACGGCCAGGCCGGCCAGATGTTCTGGACCTGGTTCGCGGCCAACATCAGCATCCTCGGGCTCCCGCTCGGTGCGACCCTCGTCGCCTTCCGCGGCCTGAACATCTGGCAGGCGGCCCTCGTCGCCGCCGTCGGTTCCTTCGGCTCCTTCGCGCTGGTGGGGGCCCTGAGTCTGGCCGGCAAGAAGGGCGGTGCGCCCGCGCTCACCCTCTCCCGGGCGGTCTTCGGACAGCGGGGCAACGCCGGTCCGACCCTCATCACGTGGCTCAGCCGGGTCGGCTGGGAGACCATCACCACCACGACCGCGGCGTACGCGCTGCTGGCCATGCTGCACACCGCCTTCGGGGTGGGCCGGAACACCGTGCTGACGCTGGTCTGCCTGCTGGTCTTCATCGGCTGCACGCTGCTGATCAGCGGCCTCGGCCATGCCACCATCATGTGGATCAACAAGTGGGCCACGGTCGTCTTCGGCGCGCTCAACCTGGTCGTGATGGGGTTCCTGGTCGCCACCGTCGACTGGTCCGAGGTCCTCGGCACCCCGGCGGGTCCGGCCAGCGGTGTGATCGCGGGGATCGGCTTCATCGCCGCGGGTACCGGCATCGGCTGGGCCAACGCCGGTGCCGACTACGCCCGTTACCTCCCCCGGTCGGTCCCCGGCCGCCGGCTCATCGGGGCCTCCGCCTTCGGTGCGGGCATCCCCCTCGTTCTGCTGATCTCCCTCGGTTCGCTGCTCTCGGCGGGCGATCCCACGCTCGCCACCTCCTCCGACCCGGTGGCGGCCATCAACGCGATGCTGCCCTCCTGGATGGCGATCCCCTATCTCGTCGCGGCCTTCGGCGGGCTGCTGATGTCGAACCACCTCTCCACCTACTCCGCCGGGCTGACGATGATCACCCTGGGGCTCCGGGTGCCGCGGGCCGCCGCCGTCGCCCTCGACGTGGTGCTGATGTTCGCGGGCGGCATCTACTTCATGCTGATCGCCGACGACTTCTACGGGCCCTTCTCGACGTTCCTGACCCTGCTCGCCGTTCCCATCTCGGCCTGGATCGGAGTGATCGCGGTCGACTCGCTGCGCGGGCGCGCCTACGATCCGGAGGCGCTGATGGACACCACGTCGACCAGCCGTTACTGGTACTCGGGCGGCTTCCGGCTGCCCGCGGTCGTGGGCTGGGTCGCCGCCATCGTGGCCGGCCTGCTCTTCACCAAGGCCGCGACCGGTGAGGCGGACGTCTGGTTCGCGGGTCCGCTCTCCGACACCTGGTTCGGCCGGAACGGGCTCGGCTGGGCGATCGCCATGGCGGTCGGCGCCGCCGTGTACGCGCTGTTCGACCGCGGCACCCGCTCCGTCGCGGGCAGCGGGGACCCAACCGTGCCCTCCGCCCTGCAGGAGGCCGGACGATGACCGGCCGTCTCGTCCTCGCCGGAAATGTGATCGCCGACCTGGTGATCGAGGTGCCCGCGCTGCCGGAACGCGGCGGGGACGTCATCGGCACGCGCAGCGAGACGACCGTCGGCGGCGGATTCAACACCCTGGTCGCGGCCCGTCGGCTCGGCACGGAGGCGGTGTTCGCCGGGCTGCACGGCAGCGGTCCGTACGGCGATCTCGTACGCGAGGCGCTCGCCGCCGAGGACATCGGCACCCTGCTCCCCGCCCGTGCGGAGGGCGACACCGGCTTCACCGTCGCCTTGATCGACGGCGGTGGCGAACGCACCTTCGTCACCAGCTTCGGTGTCGAGGCCACGCTGCGGCCCGCCGAGGTCGAGGCGGTCGCGGGGCAACTGCGCCCCGGGGACCTGGTGCAGCTCTCCGGCTACGGCCTGGTGCTGCCGGTCAACGGTCCCCTGCTGTCCGCCTTCGCGTCCGGGCTCCCGGCGGGCATCACGCTCTGCCTCGACCCGGGGCCCCTGGTGGCCGGCATTCCCGAGGCCGTCCTCGCGCCCGTCCTCGCTCGCACGGACTGGCTCAGTCTCAACGCGCGAGAGGCCCGCCTGCTCTGCGGACACGAGGATCCGCGGGCCGCGGTGGCAGCCCTGCGGGATCGGCTGGCGCCGACGGCGGGCGTGCTCGTGCGGGCCGACAAGGACGGCTGCCGGCTGGCGCTGCCCGGCCGGGAACCGGTCCACGTACCGGGATTCCCCGTCGACGCGGTCGACAGCAACGGGGCGGGGGACGCCCACGTCGGTTCGTTCCTGGCCCTGCTCGCACAGGGCCACGACCCGCTGACGGCCGCACGCGGCGCCAACGCGGCGGCGGCCTTCGCGGTGGGCCGCAGGGGCCCGGCAACCGCACCCGACCGCGCCGAACTGACGGCGTTCCTGGGCGCGGACCCGCTCGCGAAAACCCTGTTCGGAGCGGAGGGTCCGTAAGGGGGCCGTCCCCGCCCGCTCGTTCAGAGGCCGCGTCGGGGCAGGCGTACCACCTGGACGAAGAAGTCGTCGATCTGGCGGACCGCGGCGATGAACTGGTCCAGGTCGACCGGCTTGGTGACGTAGGCGTTGGCGTGCAGCTTGTAGCTGCGCAGGATGTCCTCCTCGGCCGCCGAGGTGGTCAGGACGACGATCGGGATGTCGCTCAGCTCGGGATCGGACTTGATCTTCTCCAGGACCTGCCGTCCGTCGTACTTGGGCAGGTTGAGGTCGAGCAGGATCAGGTCCGGCCGGGGGGCCTCGGCGTGGCCGGCGCGACGGTAGAGGAAGTCGAGCGCCTCCTCACCGTCCCGGACCACGTGCAGGGTGTTGCCGATCTTGTTGTCCTCGAACGCCTCGCGCGTCATCAGCTCGTCGCCCGGGTCGTCCTCGACGAGGAGGACGTCGATGGGGGTGGCGGGTGTCGTCATGCCAGGGCCTTTTCCTCGGTACGGGAGTCGATGTCGCCGGTGTCGTTCGCGACGGACGGCAGAGTGAAGCAGAAGCGGGTACCGCCCGTGTGGGCGGTGTCGATCCAGATGCGGCCGCCGTGGTGTTCGACGATCTTCTTGCACAGCGCCAGGCCGATGCCCGTGCCACCGTACGTGTCCCGGCTGTGCAGCCGCTGGAAGATCACGAAAACCTTCTCGGCGAACTCCTGCGGGATGCCGATCCCGTTGTCGGTGACGCAGAACCGCCAGACCCCGGGGGTGTCGGGGTCCTCGTCGCAGGTGATCCGGATCCGAGGGGCGCGCTCGGGGTCGCGGAACTTGACGGCGTTGCCCACCAGGTTCTGCCAGAGCATGACCAGCAGGGTCGGGTCACCGACGACCCGGGGCAGTTCCCCGGGGCGCTCGACCTGCGCACCGGTCTCGGTGATGACCGTGTCGAGGTTGGTCAGGGCCTTGGACAGGAACTCGTCGAGGCCGCACTCCACAGCGGCGTCGTTGAGCCGGCCCACCCGGGAGAAGGTGAGCAGGTCGTTGATGAGGACCTGCATGCGCTTGGCGCCGTCGACGGCGAAGTCGATGTACTGCACGCCCCGGTCGTCGAGCTTGTCGCCGTACCGCTTCTCCAGCAGCTGGCAGAAGGAGGCGACCTTGCGCAGGGGCTCCTGAAGGTCGTGGGAGGCGACGTAGGCGAACTGCTCCAGTTCGGCGTTCGAGCGGCGGAGCTCCACGGCCTGGGCGTCCAGGTCGGCGGCCTGCCGGCTCAGGACGTCCTGCTGCCGTTGGGACGCGGCGAGCTCCGCCACGATCCGCTGCCGCATGTCCTCGACGTCCCGGGCGACGGCGGTGAGGTCCGCCGGCCCCTCGGCGGGGATGGAGTAGTCGAACTCCCCGCGCGCCACCTTCCGCGAGGCCTCACGCAGGTTCTGAAGGGGGCGCGCCACCAGCAGGCGGATCACGATCGCCAGCGCCACACCGGCCAGCAGGAAGGCCCCCACCACGATGCCGAAGGTCAGGTCGCGCAGCGTGCGGGCGTCGGCCATTTCGGCCTTGCCGTCGTCGACGACATCGGCGAGGTCGCGGTTCTGCTGGGTCCAGGCGGCGCGCATCGCGTCGAAGACCTTCTTGCCCCGCCCGGCGGTCGTCTCGTCCACGGTCCGGGGTTCACCGGGCGTGACACCGTCCACGAGGGGGGCGGCGTAGGTCCGCCGCCACTCGGCCGCCTGCCGCTGCACCGTCTCCAGGTCCGCGAGGAGCACGGGCTGGTCGCCGATCAGCGTGCGCAGCCGGGCCGCGGCCCGGGCCTCGTCCTTCCTGCCCTGCTCGTAGGGGGTGAGGAACTGCCGGTCGGCGGCGATGGCGTAGCCGCGCACGCCCGTCTCCTGGTTGACCAGGGCCGCCTGCAACCGGTACGCCTCGGTCTGGGCCGGCTGGACGCGGTCGGTGAGCTGGTCGGTGAGGTCGGTGGTGCGTCCCTGCATCCGGGCACCGACCACGGTGCCCACCACCACGATGAGGACCATGAGGCCGAGCACGAGCTGGAACCAGCCCTGCACCGTCAGCCGGCCGCCGCCCCGCGGCAGCCGTGTCTCGTCAGCCACTGCTTACGTCTCCACCCTTGTTCTCGTTCTCCTGCCGCGCGTGCCAGCGCAGGTGCAGCACGGCCACGTCGTCGGCGAGGCCGCCCTGTTCCTCGGCGAGGTTCTCGGCCCGCTCGATCAGACCGTCGACGAACGGCTCCGGGGACAGCCGGGCCGCCTCCTTCGCGAGCCGGAGCAGCCCTTCCTCACCGAGCCGCTCCCTGCCCCGGCCGACGTATCCCTCGAAGAGTCCGTCGGTGAAGAGCACCAGTGCCGCTCCCGGGGGGAGGGGCAGTTCCTGGACGGGCCAGCGGGCCAGGCCCGGCACCACGCCCAAGGCCGGTCCCCCGGCGACCTCGACCCACCGCACGTCGCCGTCGTCGGTGCGCAGCAGCAGGCCGGGGTGCCCGGCCCGCACCATCCGTGCGCAGGGTGCGCCCGGCGGAAGGATGAGGCTGGTCAGCGTGGCGAAGACCTCGGTGCGGGCTCGTTCGGCCACGAGGATCTCCTCCAGGCGGCCGATCTGCTCGGGCCCGGTGACACCGCTGAGCACCAGGGTGCGCCAGGCTATGCGCAGCGCGACGCCGAGGGCGGCCTCGTCGGGGCCGTGCCCGGAGACGTCACCGATGACGGCGTGCACGGTTCCGTCGGGGCTCTGGACGATGTCGTAGAAGTCACCGCCGAGCAGCGCCTGGGCGCGGCCGGGGCGGTAGCGGGCCACGACGTCCACGCCGGTGCCGTGCAGCAGCGGGCGGGGCAGCAGGCCCCTCTCCAGCCGGGCGTTCTCCCGGGCGTGCATCTGGCTGGCCTGCAGCGCCGCCGCGGCCTGCTCGGCCTCCTTGCGCTGCATGGCGTACCGCACGGCCCTGCCGAACAGTTCCGGCTCGACGCGGCCCTTGACCAGGTAGTCCTGGGCACCCGCCATGAGGGCGGCGAGGCCGGTCTCGTCCTCGGCCAGTCCGGTGAGCACCACGACGGCGACCTGCTCGGCCAGGGCGTGGACCGCCGACACGGCCTCGAGCCCGTGGGCGTCCGGCAGGTGGAGGTCGAGGAGCACGCAGTCCGGCGCCTCCGCGAGCAGCACCTCGCGGGCCTCGGCCATGGACCGGGCCCAGCGCAGGCGCATCTTCAACGCGCTGTCGGCGACGAGTTCCTCGACCAGCAGGGCGTCGCCCGGGTCGTCCTCGATCAGGAGCACCGACGGTTCCCGCCACTGCCAGGCCTCCTCGGCGGAGGTCCTCTCGGACGCGGGCATTCCACCGGCCCATGACTGTGGCGCCGCCACCCTGCCTCCACCTTCCGTCCCGTCAAACCCGGGATCATGGCTCTGAGTACGGGGTTCGGCACACTCGGGCCGTCTCTCCCAAGACGACTTCGCCCGCTCTTACAGAATGTACACAACATCGGGCGGGTGACGTGCCGGATGTGCTCCACGCAACTCCCCGGGAGGGCGTACCGGATATCACGCGGATGCTCGGCGCATATCCGGTGAAGCCAGACTGAAGGTGACCTTTGAAACGAGGTGCCGCATGGCTCTGGTCCCCCTCGCCGGCCCGGTCGGTGACGACCACGCCTATCGGGGCGTCCTTGCCCGTCTCCTTGACGAGTTCGTGCCGGGTGAGGGCTGGCGGACCGACATCCGTGACCTGTGGTGTGTGGTGACCCCGCCCGGCACCGGGCTCCGTGTGCAGGGCTGGAAGATCCATCTGTCGGCCACCCCGCGCTCCGCGGAGCGGGTGCTGACGGCCGCGGCCGGTGTCCTGCTGCGGGAGCGGGCCGCCTTCAAGTTCGCCCACAGCCCGGGCCGTCTGCGGAGCCTTCTCTCGCCGCGGATGGACCGTGGCGCCGGGGGGAAGTTCATCACCGTCTATCCGGACGACGATGCCCGTTTCGTCCGGTTGCTGGCGGCCCTGCACGAGGCGACCGAGGGCCTGGAAGGGCCCGCCGTCCTCTCCGATCGCGCCTACCGGCCGGGCAGCCTCGTGCACTACCGCTACGGAGGCTTCGGCGGCCTGCCGCCCAGGCTGGAGGACGACGGCTTCTACGTCCCCGTCCTCGTCGCCCCCGACGGCAGGTGGACGCCCGACACCCGCAACCCCTGGTTCTCGCCCCCTGAGTGGGCCACCCTGCCGGCTCTGGCGACCGACGGGGCGAACGCGCAAGGCGGCGGGCCGCCCGCGGGCGGCCGCGTCCCCTCCCCCGTTCTGCTGGGCGGTCGGTTCCTGGTGCGGGAGGCCATCCGGCACTCCAACAGGGGCGGTGTCTACCGCGCGCTGGACCGGCACGACGGGGACCGCCGGACGGTGGTCAAGGAGGCGCGTCCCCACATCGACGCGAGGCCGGACGGCATCGACGCCCGGGACCACCTCCGCAACGAGTACCGGACCCTGACCGTGCTGGAGCCGTTGGGCATCGCGGTCCGGCCGGTGGACCTCTTCGAGCATCAGGGGCACCTCTTCCTCGCCGAGGAGGAGGTGCCCGGTACCACCCTGTACCGGTGGGCGAGGGAGCGGGTGCTCGGCGAACCCGGCCGGGGCCTGGCAGCGGGGCAGGTGCTGCCCACGACCCGGCACCTGGTGGAGCTGGTCGCGGCCGTACACGACAAAGGGCTGGTGATCCGGGACTTCGCCCCCAGCAACGTGATGGTCACCCCGGACGGGGACCCGCTGCTGATCGACACCGAGTTCGTGGCGGCGGTCGCGGAACCGGTGACCGGTGTGGGTACGCCGGGCTTCACCGCGCCCGAGGTGTGCCTCGGTTCGGACCGGATCTCCCCGGCCACCGCGGCAGCGGACCTCTACGGTCTCGGGGCGACGCTCTTCCACCTGTGCACCGGCTTCGTTCCGCTTCTGCCCGAGGACCGGCCCGGCACCACGCGCGCCGTCGCACCGCGCTCCCACGACGAGCGGGTGCGGCAGCTGGTGACGGCGGCCTCCGAGGACAGTCCGGCACTCGCCGTCCTCGCCCCGCTGATCACCCGGCTCATGCGGGAGGACCCGGAGGAGCGGCCCGCGCCCGCCGAGGCGCGGGACGCCCTGCACGTACCGCCCGCGCAGCCGACGGCGGCCGGGAAGCCGCGGTGTCGCGTCCCCGTCGACGCCGGCCGGCTGCTCACCGACGGCTGGGACCAGCTCGTCGCCGCCCTCGACCCCTCCTCCGACCGCGCACCCTGGCCGGTTCCGGCGATCGGCGGACAGCGCTTCGATCCGTTCGCCGTCCAGGCGGGTGTCGGCGGCACGCTGGAGGTGCTCCGCCGCGGGGCGCTGACCGGGTACGGCGGGCAGCGGCTGCTGGACGCCCTGCGCACCGCGCTGACCTGGCTGGATCAGCGCGCCGACCGCGAGCCGCGGCAGCTCCCCGGCCTGTACTTCGGTCGCGCGGGCACGTACTGGGCCATGTACGAGGCGGCCGACACCCTCGGCGACGAGGAGATCCGGCGGCGATGTGCCGGGCGCGCCAAGCGCCTGCCGACCGTGTGGCACGAGGCCGACATCACGCACGGACTGGCCGGCAACGGGCTCGCCCAGCTGCACCTGTGGCGCCGCACCGGGGACGAGGAGTTCCGGGACCGGGCGGAGCGATGTGTCACCTCCCTGCTCGGCGCGCGCACCTCTCGGGGCGGGAGGTGGCTGGATCCGGAGGCCATGCGCACCACGACCGACGCCGGTGACCACGGTTTCGCCCACGGGCTCGCCGGGATCGCCGCCTTCGTCCTCGCCTCCGCGCGGGAGCTGGACCGGCCCGACCTCCTGGACATCGCGGTACGCGGTGGAGAGTCCCTGCTCGACGCGGCCCGCGAGGACGGGGCCGGCATCCGATGGCCGGTCGCCGGTCCGGAGGGCGACGGGGACGAGCGTGCCCGCATCTCGTGCTGGTGGTGCAACGGTGCTCCTGGCATCGGCACGTTCCTGATCCGGCTGTGGCGGGCGACCGGCGACGACCGTTTCCGCGCTGCCGCGCACCGAGCCGCCGTCAGCGCCCACCGGCGGAGGTGGCTGCTGGCCCACACGCACTGCCATGGGCTCGCCGGCAACGGGGAGTTCCTCCTGGACATGGCGGCCCTCACCGGTGAGGAGGCATACCGGGACTGGGCCGCGGACCACGTCACGGCGCTGTGGCACTTCTGCGCACTGCGTGAGGACCGCCTGGTCGTCGTGACGGAATCCGACACCGAACTGAACCACAGCTACAACCTGGGGATGGCCGGACCGATCGGATTCCTGCATCGCCTCCGCCACGGAGGCGAGCGCTGGTGGATGACGGACGACTTCACGCTCGCGGCACACAACGCGCCACGCGCCGTCCGTACGACGCAGGAACCCACAACAGAAAGGTGAACCGATGTCGGACAACGTCAACGACCTCCAGCTGTTGGAGCCGACCGAGATGATGGAGGCCGATCGCCTGCACGACCTGGGATGTTGCTGTGACACGGTGACCGGCATCGGCACGGAGGGCAGCAACACGTTCGGCTGACCCCGCCGCCGTCCGTCGGACCGTTCCGTCCCGCCGGGTTCGTCCGGCGGGACGGTACGCCCGCAGGAGTTCAGGGAAGGTCAGGGCAATGGCAGAGGCAGAGACGGCACCCGGGCGGATCGACACCGACCGGCTCGTGCTCGTGCCACTCCGGGTGGACCACGCGCACGAGATGGCCGAAGTCCTCGCCGACCCGGCGCTGTACGCGTTCTTCGCCGGGGCACCGCCCACGGCGGAGATCATGCGTACGCGCTACGCGCACCTGGTCGCCGGTTCGCCGGATCCGGCGGTCTCGTGGTGCAACTGGGTCGTCCACCTCCGCGAGGCCGGCTGTCTCACGGGATTCGCGCAGGCGATCGTCACGCGTTCCGACCAGGGCTCGACCGCGGTCGTCTCCCTGGTGACGGGGCGGCCCTGGCAGGGCCGGGGCATCGGCGGGGAGGCGGCCGGGGGCATGCTCGGCTGGCTCCGGGGGCAGGGCGTCGACAGCGTCGTGGCCGACATACACCCGGACAACCGCGCCTCCGCGGGGGCCGCCGCCCGGTCGGGGTTCACCCGCACCGGCGAGGTGCACGGCGACAAGCTCCGCTGGCGGCTGCGTCTTTCCGGGAGCCGCTCATGAGGGCGGGCGAGTCGCGGCCGTTGGGGCGCACCGATGTGCGGGTGACTCGCCTGGGGCTGGGACTCGCGTCCCTGGGCGGGCTGTTCGTTCCCGTCTCCGACGCGGCCGCGGCTCGCACCGTGGACCGCGCCTGGGACGTCGGCGTCAGGCTCTTCGACACGGCTCCCGTCTACGGCTACGGCCGCTCCGAACGCCGCACCGGTGCCGCGCTGGGCGGCCGTCCCCGGGATGAGTACACGCTCTGTACCAAGGTGGGCCGCCTGATCGTGCCCGACGGCGGCGACACCCAGCCGATCTGGGCCGACCCGCCGCCCGGTGTCGGGCCTCGGCTCGACTACTCGTACGCCGGGGTCATGCGCTCGGTCGAGGAGAGCCTGGCACGGCTCGGCCTCGACCGGATCGACGTCCTCCACGTCCACGACCCGGACGAGGACTTCCCCGTCGCCGTCTCCGAGGCGTACCGGGCGCTGGCCGAGCTGCGTGCCCGGGGCACCATCGGCGCGGTGTCGATCGGCGTCAACCACGCCCCGGTGGCGGCTCGCTACCTCAGGGAGGTGGCGGATCCCGGCCCCGACTGCGTGATGCTCGCGGGCCGTTACAACCTGCTCGACCAGTCCGGCCTGGACGAGGTGCTCCCGCTCTGCGCCTCGAAGGGCGTCGCCGTCATGGTGGCGGGGGTCTACCAGTCCGGCCTGCTCGCCGACCCGCGCCCCGGCGCTCCGCACGGCTACGCCACGGTCCCGGGCGAACTGGCCGGTCGCGTCGCCGCCTGGCACTCGGTCTGCCGCGATTTCGGGGTGCCCCCGACAGCGGCCGCCGTCCGGTTCCCCTTCGGCCATCCCGTGGTGACGAGCGTCGTGGTCGGAGCCCGCACTCCGGACGAGGTGGACGACACCGCTCGTATGCTGGCCCACCCGGTCCCGACCGAGTTCTGGACATCCGCGCGGTCGGCGGGGCTGCTGCCTGCCGGGGTGCCGGTACCCACGGGCTGAACGGGCGGAGCACGAACGCCATCGCCGTCGTACTCCGAGCCGGTTCGGTGGTCGGGGCAGAGGTGCCTGCGCACGGCCTGGCCCGGCCGTTCGCCCCCGCGAGCAGTCGGGACTGCCGCCGGTGGCCGTGGGCTACCGCAACCGGTCCAGGGCCGACTGACTCGCGTCGTCGGCGGCCCGGCAGATCATCAGCCGCTGGTCCGTGTCCTGCAGTGGCATGAGCACTTCGAAGTGCAGGGCGATCTCACCGGCGTCCGGATGCCGCATCACCTTGTGTCCCCTGCCGTTCACCTTGACGTCGCCCTCGGCCCACAGGCGCGCGAACTCCTCGTCGTGGGTGATGAACTCGGTGATGAGGCCGGTCAGCGCCGCGTCCTCGGGGTGCGCGGCCCACGCGGCGCGCAGGTGGGCGATGCCCTCGCGCACGACGCGGTCACGGTCGACGTAGCACGCGCTGATCCGCGGATGCAGCAGGCACAGCCACATCGCGTTGCGGCGCGACGGCGGCAGGGTGCCGAAGTCCAGCAGCAGCCTCGCCATGGCACCGTTCCAGGCCAGGATGTCGTACCGGTGGTTCGTCAGCATGGCCGGCAGGGGCGACAGGTCCGCGACCAGCCGGGCCAGCTGTGGCGCCGCGGTGCTGGTGATTCCCACGGCGCCGCGGCGGCGCTGCCGGGTCAGGTCGAAGAGGTAGGCGCGTTCGTCGGGGGTCAGCCGCAGGGCCCGGGCCAGGGCCTCCACCACGTCCCCGGAGGGCCGCAGCCCGCGGGCCTGCTCGAGCCGCACGATGTAGTCGATGCTGACCCCGGCCAGTTCGGCGACCTCCTCGCGGCGCAGCCCCGGGGTCCGCCGGGACCGCCGGCGTGACGGCAGTCCGAAGTCCTGCGGGTCCAGGCGCTCGCGTCGGGTCCGCAGGAACGCGGCCAACTCCTGTGTCGTGTCCACGGTCCGGGGCGGCATGCAGGGTGCAACAGCGAGGGTGGGACCGGTGTTCCCAGGAAGGTTCTTCCCTTACCCCCTGCTCACGGCGGTCGCAGGCTTGCGCTCGACGACGAATCGCACGATCACGAGCACAGGAGGACACGATGTCCCTCACCCTCGACACCTACCGGCCGCTGGGCCGCTCCGGGCTGCGGGTCTCACCGATGGCCCTGGGTGCGGCGACCTTCGGCACCGAGTGGGGCTGGGGCGCCGGGCCGGACGAGTCGCGCAAGCTGTTCGACCTCTACGTCGAGCGCGGCGGCAACTTCATCGACACCGCCAACACCTACACGGACGGCAGCTCCGAGCGTCTGCTGGGCGAGTTCACCCGCGACAGCCGGGAGAGCCTGGTGCTGGCGACGAAGTACACGACGCTGCGTCGGCCCGGTGACCCGAATTCCGGGGGCGCCCACCGCAAGAGTCTCTTCGCGTCGGTGGAGTCCAGCCTGCGGCGGCTCGGCACGGACTACATCGACCTGCTCTACCTGCACGTGTGGGACTTCACGACTCCGGTCGAGGAAATCCTGCGCGGCATGGACGACCTGGTCCGCCAGGGCAAGGTCCTGCACGTGGCGATCTCCAACGCACCGGCCTGGCAGGTGTCGCGCATGCAGGCCATCGCCGACCTGCGCGGCTGGGCGCCGCTGGTCGCGCTGGAGATCGAGTACAGCCTGATCGAGCGGGCGGGCGAACGCGACCTGATCCCCATGGCCCGCGAGATGGGACTGGGTGTGGTCCCGTACTCGCCCCTCGGTGGCGGGGTGCTCACCGGGAAGTACAGCCGTGCCGACCTCACCGCACAGGACGGCGCGTCCGACGAGGGCAGCAGCCGCAAGAGCTTCAACCTCGCCCTGGGCACGGTCACCGAACGGAACCTCGCCATCGCGGACGTCGTCAAGGAGGTCGCCGCGGAACTGGGCCGCACACCCGCGCAGGTCGGGCTGGCCTGGACCCTGCGGAAGCCGGGAGTGACGGCACCGGTCGTCGGCGCCCGCACCCCCGAGCAGCTGGAGGGCAACCTGGGCGCGCTGGAGGTCGAGCTCACCGCCGCCCAGCTGGCCCGTCTCGACGAGGCCGGCCGGATCGAGCTGGGCTTCCCGCACGACATGCTCGCCAGTGACCACGTCCGCAGGGTGACCACGGGGGACCTGAGGATCGAAACCGGCCGCTGAGGCTTGACTCTCCAGTGGCTGGAGACCGGAGAGTGGGCGTCATGAACGGCGCGACGCTCCCGCACTCGATCGGTGACCTGTCCGTCCGTACCGGCGTTCCGGTACGGACGATCAGGTTCTACTCGGACACCGGACTGCTGCCCCCGGCTCATCGCACCCCGGCGGGCTACCGCCGGTACAGCGACGCGTCCGTGGGGCGGCTGCACCTGATCTGCGTCCTGCGGGACCTCGACGTCGATCTCCCGACCATCCGCCGCGTACTGGACGACGGCCTCTCCGTCGCGGAGGTCGCGGCGGCGCAAGGGGAAGCCACCGCGCTCCGGATCCGCACGCTGCGCCTGCGTCAGAGCATTCTGCGGCTCGTCGCCGAGCGTGGTTCCAGCCCTGAGGAGACCGTTCTCATGCACCGCCTCACCCACCTCACCGCCGAGGAACGCAAGCGCCTGGTCGCCGACTTCGTCGCCGGTCTCGCCCCCGGCACACCCCAGGCCGGCGGTGCGGCGGCGGTGCTGGGCACCGCGCTGCCCGTGCTGCCCGACGACCCGTCCGACGCCCAGCTGGCCGCATGGGTGGAGATCGCCGAGCTCATGGCCGACGACGGTTTCCGCACCCGCCTGGCGCACGGGGCGTTCGCCGCCGCCGACGAAGCGGCCCTGCCGCGAGTGGATTCCGGGGAGGCGGCCGGGCTGGTGTCCTTCACCAGGGAGGCCGTCGCCGCCGCGCGGGGTGCGGGCATCGAGCCGGACAGTGCAGCGGCGGTCCCCGTCGTCGACGCCGTCGTCGCGCGCTTCGCCGAGGCACTCGGCCGCCCGTCGGGGCCCGGGCTGCGGGAGTGGATGGCCCGGGAGTTCGAGGCGGGACACGACCCGCTCGTGGAGCGGTACTGGCGTCTTGTCTGGACGGTGAACGACTGGCAGGTCGTCGACGGACATCTGCCGTTCCAGCCCTGGATGATCCAGGCCCTCGGCCGGCCCTGACGAGCGGCGTGCGGGCCTGCGGGTGCGGGCCTTCGCCGAAGTGGATGAATCCCGTGGTCATTTGCTCCTCGCGCCGCAGCCTGAGGGCGTCTCACGCGTTAGGCGCGAGGGGGCAGCCGCTCCTGCCGCCCGGGCCGCAGCGCACGCTCCGTGGCGGGTGCCCGACTCAGTCCGCATCGGAGATCCTCATGACCACCGCCCCGGCTCCCGTCCGGGCCCGGCTCGCGGCCGCCTGCCGCGCCGTGACCGAGGCCCGCCTCTTCTCCCTGGCCGTCCTCGCCGTGATCCTGCTCAACGCCGCCCTGCTGGGCGCGGAGACCTACCACGGCTTCGCCGCCGACCACATGGGCCAGTTGCGCTGGGCCGAGCGCGGCTGTCTGGCCTTCTTCACCGTGGAGATGGTGCTGCGGGTGGCCGCGCACGCCGACCGGCCCAGGGAGTTCTGGCTTGACGGATGGAACGTGTTCGACCTGGTGGTCGTCGCCTCGGCCTACATCCCGCTGGTGCGGGAGAACGCCACCGTGCTTCGGCTGCTGCGCCTGGTACGGGTACTGCGCACGGCCAGGTTCCTGCCCCAGTTGCGGGTGCTGTTCCTGGCCGTGTCGCGCAGTCTGCCCGGCACGGTGAGCTTTCTCTTCGTCGGCGCCGTCATCCTCTACGTCTACGCGATGATCGGCTGGCTCTGCTTCGGCTCCAGCGATCCCGCCCACTACGGCTCTCTCGGCCGGGCGATGCTCACCCTGTTCCTGCTCATGACGCTGGAGGGCCTGCAGGACGCCGTGTACACCGGCCTGTCCATCTCCCGGCTGAGCATCCTCTACTACGGTTCCTACGTCATGCTCGCGTCCTTCGTCCTGGTCAACGTCCTCATCGGCGTCGTCCTCAACAGCCTCGACGAGGCGCGCGAACTGGACACGGCGGCACTGGACGACGCGCGGCGCTCCACCAGCGACGGTGACCCCGGAGCCCGGACCTCCGTGGTGAACCTTCCCGCGCCGGATCCCGCGGTTCTCGCCGAGCGCATCGCCGGCATGCGGCAGGCGCTCGACACCCTGGAGCAGTCCCTGACCGCGCAGCCACCCGCCGCCAACGGCCGGGACCGCGTCACCACCGCCGTCTGACCACGTATCGCGGCGTGCTCGTCAGCCCACTCTGAGCTGGTTGTTGTAGAGGCGTCTCAGATGCTTGGCCGCGGGACATTTCGCGCCGTCCGCCTCGCACTGACGGCAGCTCCGCAGGTGCCGTTCGTAGTCCTGGCGCGCCTGCTCGAGGCGGTCGTGCGGCGTGGTCATCGGGGTTCCTGTCGCTGGGGAGCTGAGACGCGGACCCAAGAATGATCTTGTTACTCGAAGTACAGCAAGCCGCCGCCCCACACTCTGCCCGCCCGGACCGGCCGCGGGTGCCATGGTCCGGACCAACGGCTTCCCCGGCGTTGCCCGTTGCGGCCGCGCCAGCGGGCGCGGGCATCCGGTCCCGGCCGTGCGGCGGCCTCCCGTAAGGGTGAATATCCCGCTGGCACGGTGTGTCGCGGGGTCGCTGCCAGCACTCTGCCGCTGACGGCGGACGCCGGGCGGGTTGGCAGGAGGTGGCTGTGGAGCGGCGGCAGCGAGCGGCTTCGTGCCGGGACCGGGCGCGTTACGCGTTCGACCGGACGTTGGCCCGGAGCACCGGGACCCTGCTCGGCTGGCTCGCCGTGTGCTGCCTGGCGGTCGTGGTGCCGGTCAGCACACTGCTGGTCTGGACGGATCCCCAGGCGCCGCGTTCGCTCTCCGAGCGGCTGGTCGCGGTGTGGCGCACGAGCGCCGAGACCCTGCGCCTGGGCGGGATCACCGGCGCACCGCTGCGGATGCTCCTGTCCGTGGTGCTCGGGCTGATCGCGCTGCTGTGTGTGTCGACCCTGGTCGGCGTCGTCACGACCGGGCTGGGTGACCGGCTGGAGGAGTTGCGGCGAGGGCGCTCCACGGTGCTCGAGCGCGGGCACGCGGTGGTACTCGGCTGGTCCGACCAGGTGTTCACGGTGGTCGGTGAGCTGGTCGCGGCCCAGTCCGCCCGGTCGCGAGGCGTCGTCGCCGTCCTCGCGGACCGCGATTCCACCGAGATGGCGGCCGCGCTGCACACCGCGCTCGGTGCGACGGGCGGCGTCCGGATCGTCTGCCGTTCCGGCTCACCGGCCGATCCCGACGCGCTCGCCCTGCTCACGCCGTCGGCGGCGGACTCCGTGCTGGTGATGCCGTCCGACGACGACAACGCCGACCTCGAGGTGATCCGGGTCCTGCTGGCGCTGCGGGCCCTGCTCGGCGAGGAGGAGGGGCCACCGGTGGTCGCCGCGGTGCGCCACGAGCGCCACCTGGCGGCCGCCCGGCTCGCCGCGGGCGCGCGGGGAACCGTGCTCGAGACGGAGGCCACGACCGCACGGCTGCTCGTGCAGGCCGCCCGCAACCCCGGGCTGGTGTCCACACTGCGGGACCTACTCGACCTGGCGGGGGCCGAGTTCCACGTGGTCGACGAACCGGAGGCCGCGGGACTGGAGTTCGGGGAGCTCGCTCTGCGGTACGCGAGGGCGTGCCCCGTCGGCTTCCTGCTGCCGGACGGACGTGCCCTGCTCACCCCGGCGGCGGAGACCCGGTGCGGCCCGGGTGACCGCCTGATCGTCGTCGCCCCGGACGAGCGGCCCGAACGCACGGCGGCCGGGCGGGCACACGTCGACGCCGGCGTGATGGCCCCGGCCGACGCGCCCCCCGGTCCGCCGGCACGCCTGCTGCTGCTGGGGTGGAACAGCCGGGCTCCGCTGATCACGGATCTGCTGAGCCGCACGGCACGCCCCGGTTCCGTCCTGGACATCATGACCGCCCCGCGGGCGGCGCCGACGGCATCCCGCCTCGTGCATCGCGTGAGCGGCGGACGGCTCACCGTCACCCACCGCACCGGTGAGTTGGACCTGCCGGAGCGGGCGGAGGGGCTCGACCTCTTCGGCTACGACTGTGTGATCGTCCTGGGACCCGACGAGGGGACCGTCGCCTTCGGGCCTGACGACCAGACCCTGCTGACGCTGCTGACCCTGCGGTCGTACGAGGAGTCGGCGGGACGGCCACTGCCCGTGGTCGCCGAGCTGAGTGACCACCGCAGCCGCGCGCTGGCCCCCCTCGGCCCGCGGTCGGCCGCCGTGGTGCGCGCGGAACTCACTGCCCTGGTCATGACGCGGATCTCCCACGCCCCGGCCATGACCTCTCTGTTCGAGGAGCTGTTCGCCTCCAGGGGCGGCGCGCTGGCCCTGCACCCCGCCTCCCGCTATGTGCCGGCGGGGCGGGAGGCCTCCTTCGCCACGGTGGTGGCCGCCGCGCTCGGGCGCGGAGAGTGCGCGATCGGGTACCGCCCGCACGCGTCGGGCCGCCCCGGCGACGTCCGGCTGGCGCCCCTCAAGTCGGAGCGACGAGTCTGGAGTGACGCCGACGAGGTCCTGGTCGTGGCTCCGCCCGACGACGAGCGCCCCTCCCCCGACGAGCACCGGACCCTGCCGGGCATGCGCGAGGCGGAGCGGATCGAGACGGACGACGGTTCGGCGTCCGGCCCGCCGCACGGCTGACGCCGACGGCAGGACGGACGCCCGTCGTCGCGGCGTACGAGCGCCGTCGTCTCAGGTGCCGGCGTGGTGCGCCACGACCGCCGGGCGCGGTGCCGCGTGGTGTGCGGGCTTGGCCGGACGCGCCTTCTCCAGGCGGCGGGTCCACAGCGAGGTCATGAGCAGCAGGGCCGCGAAGACCGACAGGAGGAGCACGGACACCCACATCTGCCGACTGCCGGGCGATTCCCACCCCGTCCAGGCGGTAGAGACCGCCCACAGGGCGAGACCGACCGCGTAGGAGGCCCGGGTGCGGCGGAGCTGGCGCAGCCGGCGCACGACCGACTGGGGTGCGGGGGAATCAGTGCTCGTTGCCATGCGGCACCGTGTACCCGGCACCGGGCAGGCTATGGGCGACGGTCCTCGAAGTCTCGCCGGACGGCCGCGCCCTGGTCCTCCGTCAGCCCCTTGCCGTCGGGTGTCTCCAGGACGGATCCGCAGCGCTCGCACAGTGTGCCGTCCCCGGCGGGCGTGCCACAGGCCTTGCAGAAGCGGCTGCGGCTCTGTCCTTCGGGTGTCTGCGGCATGGTCTCTCCTCCGGCTCGTGAAACTGTGTCGGTTGCCGAGTGCCCAGGAGAGCGCCGGCGATGCGGGGGTCCGGAGCGGCCGGTACCTGAGTACGGACTGAGTATCCGAGCTCATGTCCGGCCACGTGGCGGCGGCCACACTCCGGGGCATGACGAACCTTCCGCCCCCGGCCGAGGAACTGCGGTTCCTCGATGCCGAGCTGCGGCAGCTCGACGCCCGCCGTGTCGTCCTGCTGCGCCGCCGTGAGTGGCTGATCCACACCCTGCGGACGTCCGCCGCCCCACCGGTGTGGCGGGCCGCCGCTCCGGGTCCCGTCCCGGCGCCCGGGCCGGACGCCACGGCTCCCGGTGTGCAGAACGTGCTGCTGGTCCTCGGCGGGGTCCTGCTGACGATCGCCGCGATCGCGTTCACCTTGGTCAGCTGGGGCCACATGGGCATCACGGGGCGGGGTCTGGTGCTCGGCGCGCTGACCGTCGGCGCTCTGGGCGCTCCCCCGGCCCTGCTGTGGCGCGGGCTGAGGTCGACCGCGGAGGCAGTGGCGGGTCTGGGGCTGGCGCTGACGGTGCTGGACGCGTACGCGCTGCACGAGGTGGCGTTCACCGGGACGGACGGGCTCGGGTACACGGCCGCTGCCTCCGCCGTGCTGGCCGCGGTGTGGGCCGCGTACGGCGTGGGAACGGGTGGACTTGCCCCGGAGGGCGCCGCCCGCGCGGCGGCGGAGAACGGCGCGCCGGTTCCGGGCGTTCGCCTCACGCTCCGGGTGCCGCTCCCCCTCGCGGTGGGGACGGCGCACCTGCCGCTGCTGCTGTGGGCGGTCGCGGCCGGTGCGGGTGCGCACACGCTCACGGCCGTGCTGCTGGTGACGGCCTCGGGCGGCACCGCGCTCGCGCTGCGCACGGCGCTCGTGCCGGTGCGGTACGTCGCGGTGGTCGGGGCGCTCGGAACGGGCGCCGTCGGTGTCCTGGCCGCCGGACTGCTCTGCTGGAGCGCGTCCGACCCGGGTGCGGCCGCGCGGGCAGCGGTGCTCCTCGTCTTCGCCGCGGCGATCGCGCTGACCGCGGGGAGGTTCGCGCCGAAGCCGGACGTCTCGCTGGTCTCGGCCCTGGCCGCGGGGCTGTGCCTGGTGGCGGGGGCGGGCGGGGTGCTGCGGGTGTCGGTGCCCGGCGAGTGGATGGTGCCCGGGTGCCTGGCCTTCGGCCTGGCCCTCTTGGCGGTACTGCGCACTCCGCTGCCCCGCCCGCTGCGCCAGGGGCTGGTGTGGGCATCGGTCACGGTCCAGGCGTGGGCCGCGCTGTCGACGGTCCCGCTGGTCGCCGGGACCCTGCTCGGTCCGGTCGCCCGGGTGGAGCGTCCCTGGTCCGGGGCGCCCGGGGACGTGCGGGACGCCGTCTTCACGCACGTGCCGTGGCCCCCGTACGCGAGCACCGGACCCATCGTGCTCGGTGCGCTGGCCGCCGTACTGCTGGTGGCCGAGCGGCGGGGGATCCGGCGTCCGGCGACCGCGGTGGGCGGGCTCGTCCTGGGTTGGGCGGCGCTGTTCGTGCTGCCGGTGGTGCTCGAACTCCCCTACACGGCCGGTCTGGTGGCGGAGGGGACGCTGGTCCTGGCCGCCCTCGGATGTGCCGCGTGGGCGCGGCGTCCCGCCGCCGACGCGTCACCGCTCCCCCTCGCGGCGCTCCTCGCCGCCCTGGTCACCTCCGCACACCTCGCACTCCTCTCGCTGGCCTCCGAGCAGGCGACGATCGGTGTGCTCCTGGCGCTGACGGTCGCGCTCGGTGCGGCCGGCCTGCGTCCGGGAGCCGGCCCGTTCACCGTGCCCGCCGCCCTCGGATACGCCACGGCGCTGGCGTGCGCGGTCGGTGCCTCCGCCGGCTGGCAGGGGCACCACACCGCGCTGCTGGTCCTGGTCGTGCCCGCCGCGGCAGCCCTGATCGCGGCCCGGCTCGGGGGCGCCTCGGCGACGACCGTCCCGGTCGAGGCGGCGGGTCTGGCGGCCGGGGTGGTCGCCCTCGCGCTCGCCGTGACGGAACCGCCGTTGCTGGCGCTGGTGCTGGCCCTCGCCGGGGTGATCGCCGCGGGCACCGCGCTGCGTCCCGACCGCCGCCCCGCCGGACACGCCGCAGCCGTGCTGTTCCTGCTGGCGACATGGGTCAGGCTGGTCGCCTGGGAGGTGACCGCGCCGGAGGCCTACACCCTGCCGGTGACCGTGCCCGTGCTCGTCGTGGGCTTCCTCCGCCGGCGCCGCGAACCGGAGGTCTCCTCGTGGACGGCGTACGGTGCCGGGCTGGCCGTCACGCTGGTGCCGAGCCTGCTCGCGGTCTGGGGCGACCAGCACTGGACGCGCCCCCTGCTGCTCGGGGCCGCCGCGCTGACGGTGACCCTGGTGGGCGCCCGGCACCGGCTCAAGGCGCCGCTGCTGCTCGGCGGAAGCGCGCTCGCGCTGGTGGCGCTGCACGAACTCGCCCCGTACATCGCCCAGGCGGTCGGCGCGCTGCCCCGCTGGGTGCCTCCGGCCCTCGCCGGTGTGGTGCTGCTCGTGCTGGGCGCCACCTACGAGCAGCGGCTGCGCGACGCGCGCAGGGTGCGGGAGGCGCTCGGCCGGCTGCACTAGGACGTGGCCGGCCGGGCGCCTGCCGAGGTCAGGACGGCCGTCCGCCGAACTGCCAGTGGTGCACCTCGACCCCGGCGTAGCGGTCGGGGGTGAGGCAGGTCCGGGCCGTGTCCGGGTCCGGGGCACGTACCAGCGCGGCCGTGCCCAGCCAGGTGGCGCCGTCGTCGGAGAGCAGGGGGCCGTAGGCGATCAGCTCGTCCCGGTCGGGCGGCACGGCGAGGTCGGCCCCCGGGCCGGCGCCGAGGCCGAGCACGAGGTACCGGTCCCCGTCCGTCGGGCCGCCGGGGAAGTCCCACATGGTGCGGCCGAGCAGGTTGCGCCACCGGCGCAGCAGCACGTCCCGGTACACGCCCGCCTGGTACCCGGGCTCGTCGAAGGCGAAGGCGCGGGCCGCGGCGGGGTCCGGCAGGTCGAGGATGTGCACACTGCCGGTGGGATCGCCGTCGGCGTCCGAGAGGGTCGGGCCGCGGGCGATCATCTCCTTCGCGTAGCCGTCCATGTAGGACCAGTGCCGCTCCAGCAGTTCCTCGCGCAGCGGCAGGGAGCCGGGCCGGTCACGGTGGTAGCAGAAGAACTCCATGCGCCCAGTCTTCATCACCGGCGCACGCCGCTTCCGGTGGCCCGGCCCCCTCGCGTGCGTGCGTCAGGCGTAGGCGCCGGACAGCGCCTCCACCCGCTCCCAGACGCGGGCCGAGCGGGCCTCGTCCACGTCCGGGCGGCGGACGGCCCCGAGGGCCCAGTCCTGCTGCTCCCGCGTGGCGGAGTCCTTGCCGTGGAGCTCCACGGCGTGGCCCGAGAAGTCGCGCACGAGCACGGCGAACAGCTCGTCGAGGACGTCCTCGTCGAGGCCGGCCGACTCCGCCTGCTCCAGGATGAGCTGGCCGTGCACCACCAGGGCGAACAACTGGCCGACCGCGAGCAGCAGGTCCAGGTCGCGGCTCTGCCGCTCGTCGGGAGCGGCGGTCGTCACGAACGTGCACAGCGCGTCGGCCTGTTCGCGGAACCGGGCCACGTTGGGCACGGCGGCGTACGCGTCGAACGCCGTGCGCCAGTCGTGGAACCGGATGGAGCCGAGCCCACGGGCCGGGCCCTGGCGGAAGAGGAAGGTGTCGTCGGCCGCGTCGAGGCGGGCCGGCACCCGCGGACGGTCGACCGGGTCGAGCAGGTGGTTGCGCATGAACTTGAGGATCAGCGCGAGGTTGACGTGCACCGTTCCCTCCAGCTTCGGCAGACCCCGGATCTCGACCGCGGCCTGGGCGAAGTAGGTGTCCTTCTCGAAGCCCTTGGCGGCGATGACGTCCCACATCAGGTCGATGACCTTCTCGCCCTCGGTGGTGACCTTCATCTTGGTCATCGGGTTGAAGAGGAGGTAGCGGCGGTCGTCCGGGCCGGCCGTGCGAAAGTAGTCGACGGCGCGGTCGCTGAACAGCTTCATGCCGACGAGGCGCACGTAGGCGTCGATCAGTTCGCGCCGCACGTGCGGGAACGCGGTGACCGGGCGGCCGTACAGGATGCGGTTGTGGGCGTGGGTGACGGCCTCGTACATGGCGTGTTCGCAGATGCCGATCGAGGCCGTGCACAGGTTGAACTTGCCGACGTTGACGGTGTTGAGGGCGGCGTCGAAGGCGGCCCGCCCGGTGTGCAGGACGTCCTCGGGGCCGACGGGGTAGTCGTCGAGCCGGAACTCGCTGACGTACTTGGAGGAGTCGACGACGTTCTTGACCAGGTGGTAGGCGGGGTGGCGGCTGTCGGCGGCGAAGAAGACGTAGCCGTCCGGGCCCTCGACGTCCGTGCGGCGGCCGAACACCGAGACGAGTCCGGCGGCGTTGCCGTTGCCGATGTAGTACTTGGAGCCGGTCGCCCGGAAGCCTCCCCTGCCGTCGGGTTCCAGCAGCATGTCCGTGGAGTAGATGTCGGCGCCGTGGCTCTTCTCGGAGAGGCCGAAGGCGAACACCTCACCCTGGGCGAGGAGTTCGGCCGCGCGGGCGCGGGCGGCGGCGTTGTCGCTCTGCCAGACCGGGCCGAGGCCGAGGATGGTGACCTGCCAGGCGTACCAGTAGTCGAGGCCGTAGAAGCCGAAGATCTCGTTGAGGGCGGCGATCCGGGCGGTGTCCCAGCGCTGGTCCGGCCGGTCGCCGTCCGCAGCGGGGGTGAGGAAGGT
The DNA here is from genome assembly GCF_043202655.1 of Streptomyces sp. NPDC048171. NCBI lineage: Bacteria > Bacillati > Actinomycetota > Actinomycetes > Kitasatosporales > Streptomycetaceae > Streptomyces > Streptomyces sp. NPDC048171. The sequence goes on along the minus strand of NZ_JBIDAU010000008.1, from coordinate 413,277 downwards.
GGCGAACAGTCCCTCCTTCGCGGCGAAGGCGAGGAAGTCCTCCAGCCAGACGCGCGAGCGATAGTCCTCGATCAGCCTGCGCTTGCCGCGCGCCTCGAACCAGTCGACCGTGGCGCGCAGCAGCCTGCGCGTCTCCGGGTCGAAGTGTGCCGGGTCGTAGGTGCGCGGGTTGAACAGGAACTGGTCGGCCATGAGGGGTGCCTTCCGGAGCGGGTCGGGCGTGCGGACGTGGTCGTGGTGTGGCGGGCGCCGGGTGTTCAGGCGCGGGGCTTCGTGGCGCGGAGCCGGTGGAGGGTGTCGAGGACGTCGTCGAGCCAGGCGATGGTCATGCGCTCGTAGGCGATGCCGCGCGCAGGACGACGTGCTGGAGTTCCTGGCCGATGTCCAGGGGGTCGGGTGCTTCGGGACCGGTGAAGTCCCGCTGCTCCCCGGTGAGGTAGCGCCGGAGCCGGTCGTCGTGGGCCTTCCGGTGGCGCTCGACCTCGGAGAGCAGCGCCGTCGGGTCGTCGAAGGCCGCTCCCCTGATCTTCACGGCCAGTTCGTGGCGTACGCTCTCCGGTTCGATCGGCTCGTGCAGCCATGCCGAGAGCGCCGCACGGCCGGGGGCCGCCACGGAGTACTCCTTCTTGTCCGGCCGCCCCCGCTGCGGGACGTCGCGGACGTGCAGGAGGCCGCCACCCTCCATGCGTCCGAGGACGCGGTAGATCTGCTGGTGGGTGGCGGTCCAGAAGTACCCGATGGACCGTTCGAACCGGCGCGCGAGTTCGTAACCCGAGCCCGGCTTCTCCAGCAGCGAGACGAGGATCGCGTGTTCGAGCGCCATGCCCCGATCCTTCTATGCAACTTGTTGCATAGACAAGGCGGCAGGTCCGGATGAGACGCGCCTCACCCCGGGGCGCCCGTGCCGGACCGCTGGACCAGACGCATCGACCGCCGGACTGCCACGGAGGCCGCCGGCCCGTCCCACGCGCAAAACAACGCAGCAATAGGCGTGTTGAGCCTCATCACGGGCATTCGGCTCGAAAGCCGGACGCCGGGTGATGGCGGCCGAGAGCCGTTGAGGAGAAGGGGATTCACATGCGCAGCAGGGGGATGAAGGCCGGCGCGATCGGCACCGCCGCCGTCATGGCGAGCGTGGTGCTGGCGGGATGCGGGGGCGACAGCGACCCGCAGGCCGAGGACACGGGCAAGGACAAGGGCGCGTCGGCCAGCGCGAGTTCGAGTGCGAGCGACGGCGGCTCCGGCGAGGGCGGCCAGGGGCAGGACACGAAGGCGGTCCGGGCGGCCTACGACAAGACGGCCGAGGCCGGGTCCGCGCGCATGACGATCGACATGAAGCTCACGGCCGGCGAGCAGCGGATCGCGACCGACGGCGAGGGCACGCTCGACCTCGCCGAGGGCAACAGCGTGATGACCGTCACCGCCCAGAACAAGAAGATCGAGCAGCGCGTCGTCGACCAGGTCCTGTACCAGAAGGTGCCCGGGCAGAACGCGGGCGGCAAACCCTGGATCAAGATCGACCTCAAGAAGGTCGCCCAGCAGCAGGGCCTGGGCAGTCAGCAGCTCGGCGACCCGGCCCAGACCGCCGCCTACGCCAAGGCGATTACCGACAAGGACGTCGAGAAGGTCGGTACCGAGAAGATCGACGGCGCCGAGACCACCCACTACCGGGTGTCGGTCGACGTGGCCGAGCTGCCCGGCGGCGAACTGATGCGCCAGCAGCTCGGCCCGACGCTGCCGATGCAGGTCTGGCTCGACGACGACGGCCGGCTGCGGCGCCAGCAGATCGACATGACCGTCAAGGCACCGGCCTCCGCCTCCGCGAAGCCCGACAGCGGCTCGTCGCCCAAGGAACTCAAGATGAGCACGGTCATGAACTTCTCGGACTTCGGCACCGAGGTCGACACCGAGGCGCCCCCCGCCGCCGAGGTGACCGACATGACCGGCAAGGCCCTCGAGGGCGCCGCGCAGCAGGGCTGAGCGCGGCCGAACTCCCGGTGAGCGGCGCCGTCGGGGAAGATGGACGGGTACGCCCTTCCCCGCCAGCGAGGAGAGTCCGCGCGGATGACCGCTTCCGCCTCCGGCCCGAGACAGCCCACCATCGCCGACGTCGCCCGCGTCGCGGGGGTCTCCCGGACCACCGTGTCCCACGCCCTCAACGGGCTGGGGAAGGTCGACCCCCGCACCCGGGAACGCGTCAGGCAGGCGGCCGCGGAGCTGGGATACCGGCCCAACCTCCGGGCCCAGAGGCTGCGCCGCGGAGAGGCGAAGGCGATCGCGCTGGCGTCCTCGATGCCGTTCGCCGTGGCGGGCGGCCCGTCCCGGCTCGGCTTCTACATGGAGGTCGCTGCGGCGGCCGCGGAGAGTGCCCTCACGCACGGCTTCGCGCTCGTGCTCGTACCGCCCGTCCAGTCGGGGTCGGCGCTGTACTCCGTGGACATCGACGGGGCCATCGTTGTCGAGCCGGACACCGCGGACGCCGCCGCGGCGCAGTTGCGCGAGCGCGGGCTGCCGTACGTGGCGCTCGGCAGGCCCATGGCGCCGGACGAGGGCGTCCCGTACGTCGATCTGCGCGGTGCGCGGGTGACCGAGCTGCTGCTGCGGCACCTGCACGACCAGGGTGCTACCCGGCCGGCGCTGATGGTGGGCTCGGGCTCCCGGCACTCGTCCGTGGACGCGGTCGCCGCCTACGAGCACATGGCGCGCGAGTGGGGCTGGCCCCCGGTCGTGGCGCGGATCGCCGAGTCGGGTGGCGAGCAGGCGGGCTACGAGGCCTGCGCCACGCTCCTCGCCGAACACCCCGGCACCGACGCGGTGTGCGCGATGGTCGACGCCTTCGCCGTGGGCGCGGTCCGGGCCGTCAGGGACAGCGGGCGGTCCGTTCCGGACGACGTCATGGTGGCCACCCGCTACGACGGCCTGCGCGCCCGCACCTGCGAACCGCCCCTGACGGCGGTCGACCTGCACCTGGAGCAGGCGGCGTCGGCCGCCGTCGAGCTGCTGCTGCGGAGGCTTCGCGGGGACACCACCACCCCGACGGTGGCCGTGTCCCCGGAGCCGGCGGTGATCGCCCGTGCCTCGTCGGTACGGGACCGGGGCGGTGACCGGGACCGGGACCGGAAGGAGTGACACCCTCCATCCCCCTCCGTCCCCTACCTCACCCCGGCGTCCCGGCCCGGCCCGTTCAGAAGCCCAGCAGCAGGACGACCCCGGACACCAGCGCGAAGACCAGCACGAACAGTCGCATCCTGCGGGCGTCCAGCCGGTGGTGCACCAGGCGGCTGAGCCCGGCGCCCAGCGCGATCGCCGGCAGCGCCGCCGCCGCCCAGCCGAGCTGGGACGGCTCCGCCTTCCCCGTGGCGAACAGCAGCACCAAGGAGGCGACCTCCCCGACGAGGAAGCACGCGGCGACGGTGGAGCGGAGTTCGGCCGGTGACCGGTGCTGGTAGACCAGCGCGAGCGGCGGCCCGCCGACGCCGGTGGCCGTCTCCGTCAGTCCCGTCACCGCGCCCGCGCCCAGGTAGGCCGCCCGGCCCGGAGTGAAGACGGGCGCGGCCAGGCTCACCACGGCCGCGAGCACGGTCGCGGCCCCGACGAACACGCCGAGGCTGCGCTCCGGGATCAGCCACAGGAGTGCCAGTCCCGCGGGGGTGGCCGCGAGCCGTGCCCCGGTGATCCAGCCGGCACCCCGCAGGTCGAGCGACGCCCGTTCCCTCCAGGCGACGTACAGGTTGAGCGGGATCATCGCGGCCAGGACGAACACCGGGACCAGACCGGGGGCGAGGAAGCCGGCCACGGGCGCGACGACCAGCGCGAAGCCGAGTCCGCTGCTGCCCTGGACGAAGGCGGCGACCGCCACCGTCACGGCCAGGGCGACCAGCGAGGGCCAGCTCACAGGATCACCGTCCGCTCCCGCCGTGCCCGGGCCTCGGTGGAGGTGGGGTGCGCCCGCACCACACCCGCCCTGGTCACCGCCGCTCGCGCCAGTTCGGCCGCGCGTCGCACCAGCGCGGCACCGTCCCAGGCGGTGGGGCTGCCGTGCCACATGCGCAGGCGCCCGGCGACGAAGACGGCGGTGATCTGGTCGCGGTTGCCGCGCCGGACCAGCTCCCAGGGCAGGTCCCAGGAGAGCGCGAGTTCGGGTGTGTCGATGTCGACCAGGAGGAAGTCGGCGGCCCTGCCCGGCGCGACGGTCCCCGTGCGGCCGCCGAGGCCCACGGCGTCCGCTCCCCCGCGTGTGGCGTGCTCCAGCCAGGTCCAGCCGGCCCCGCACGACGAGTCGCCGGTGGTGAGCCCGTACGCCAGGCGCTGGGCGAACTCGGCGGCCTCGGCGAGCCGGAAGCCGTCGCCGCGGGTGCCGTCGGTGCCGAGGCCGACGCGGATTCCGCGCTCGGTCATGTCGGTCGCTGCCGCGACCGCGTTGCCCTTCCAGGCGCTGGCGACCGGGTTGTAGCTGACGGCGGCGCCCGTGTCGGCGAGCAGGGACAGTTCGCGCGGGGTGAGCAACGTGGCGTGTGCGGCGAGCAGTTGCGGGCCGAGGGCGCCGACGCGGTGCAGGTGTTCGAGGGGGCGCAGTCCGTGCCGCAGGAGCGACCGTTCGACGCCGGCGAGATGCTCGTTGACGTGGATCTGGACGACGGCGTCTGCCTCCGCCGCCAGTCGGGCGGTGTCGCGCAGGGTTCGTTCGGTGGCCGCCTCGGGGATGGAGACGGCGAGGGAGGGATGGACGAGCGGATCGCCGTCGTAGCGGGCGAGGTGCTTCTCCGCGTCGTCGAGGACGGCCCGGGGGTCGCTCCCGGGCTCGCGGTCGGTGTCGTTGCACACGAGGCCCAGGACGCAGCGGATGCCCGCGTCCCGTGCGGCGGACGCGACCACGTCGACGTCGACGTCGGCGCGGGTGCCGGCGTCGGTGACGGTCGTGAAGCCGCCGCGCAGGGCCTCGAAGGAGGCCAGTTTGGCCGCCGTGTACGCCGACTCCTCGTCCAGTGCGCCCTCCAGCGGCACCCAGACCCGGCGGAAGATCTCCGACGGCTCCCCGAAGGCGAGCGCCGCGCCGAAGCTCTGGGTGAGGTGGTGGTGGGCGTCGACGAATCCGGGCATGAGCAGATGCCCGGGGAGGCTTACGGTGTCGAGTCCCGGATGGGCCCCCGCCAGCTCCGCCGCCGGTCCGACGGCCTGGAAGAGTCCGTCGTCGACCAGTACGGCATACCCGTCGGTGGGGCCTTCGGGCAGCAGGACGGCGTCCGGCGCGAGCAGCAGGGGGCCCTGGCCGGTGAGGGGGGCGCGGTCGAGTCGGTTCATCGGTCGCTTTCTGTGCGGGGGTTGGTCAGCCGCGCGGCGATGCCCGGCCTGACGTGGTGGAAGAGGACGTTGAGCACGGCGGCGACGCACGCGCCCACGGCGACACCGCTCTCGAGCAGGATGCGGACGTTCGGCGGGAAGCCGCTGTAGACGCCGGGGACCAGGATCGGGAGCAGTCCCAGGGCGAGCGCGACGGCGACGACGAACGTGCTGGTGTGCCGGTCGAGGTCGGACCGGCCGAGCATCTGGATGCCGAGGACGGTGATGACGCCGAATACGATCATGGCGGTGCCGCCGACGACCGCGGACGGGATCGCGCTGATGGCGTGGGTGACGGGCGCCAGCAGCCCGATGACGACGAGCACGACTCCGGCCACGGCGGTGACGAAGCGGCTGCGGACGCCGGTGACGCGGACGATGCCGATGTTCTCCCCGCTGGTGACCATGAGGGGCAGGCCGAAGCAGCCGCCCAGGAGCGAGGTGAGCGCGTCGCCGCGGACGGTCTTCGGGACGTCGGTGCGCTTGTCGATGGTCTTGCCGACCGCTTCGGCGTTGATGACCGTCTGGCCGGTGGCCTCGGCCATCGAGGCCAGGCTGTAGAGCATCAGGGGCAGCGCGGCGACGAGGTTGAACTCGGGTGTGCCGAAGGGCATCAGGTGCGGCAGGGTGACCAGTTGTCCGTCGGTGAGGGACCCGGTGTGGATCGCGCCGGTCGCCGCGGCGAGAGCGGTGCCGGCCAGCAGGCCGAGCATGACGGCCAGTTGGCGCAGGACGCCGGTGAAGAGCAGGTAGAAGACGACGGTGAAGCCGATCGTCGCCAAGCCCAGCCCGAGCTTGCCCGGGTCCGCGAAGCCCGGTGAGCCGGGCGGGCCGGTGACGAGGAGCGCGCCGACCTTCACCAGGTTGACGCCCACGATCACGATCATCGTGCCGATGACGAGGGCGGGGAAGAAGGCCAGCAGCCGCGAGAACACCGGTAGTACGACGAAGCAGAACGCCGCCGTGAGGATCACGGCACCACCGGCGGTGGGCAGGCCGTGCTGCTCGGCGATGGCCAGGAAGAGGATGAGCGGGGCACCGCCCGGCAGCATCACGAACGGCAGCCGGGGCCCGAACTTCCACGGGCCGAGCGACTGGATGAGGGATCCTACGCCGGAGAGCACGAAGGCCGCGGAGAGCAGGTCGACGGTGAGGCCGTCGTCCAGCCCGAGGGTCGCGCTCATCAGGAAGATCGCGGAGATGGGTGTGGCCGCCATCACGAGGACGTGCTGGACGCCGAAGAGCAGGATGCGGTGGAACGGCCGCGACTCGTCCACGGGGTGGACGCCGGACCGTTCACCGGCGCCGGCCGTGGACCGCGCGTCGGCGGCGGGCTCCGGGGGCGGGGCCTGCGGGGGCTGGTCGGTACGTCCGGCCTGGGGCGGCCGGCTCTGGTGGGCACTGGTCACGTTGGACTCCGTTCGGGCCTGCAGCACGCTCGGGGTGGAACAGCGATCCGGCCCCGGACGGAGGGCCAAATCGATTTGGCCAAATCGATTTGGCCGCCAGTATGGGAGGGCCGCGAGCCCGCGTCAAGGACGGTGGCCGACGGCGGCCGGAGACCGGACGCCGGTGCCCCGTGTCCGCGTCCTACCCTGAGAGGACACCGCCTGCCTCTGCTAGGAGCGCACCTTGGACACCCCACCACTGCCCGCCCTCCTGGAGGAGAACCCGGTCGTCGCCAGCGTCAAGGACGCGGAGGGCCTGGAGGCCGTGCTGCGCTCCGACTGCCGCGTGGTCTTCCTGCTCTACGGCACGGTCCTGGACCTGCCGGAGATCGTGGCCCGGCTGAAGGAGGACGGCCGTACGGTCCTGGTCAACGTCGATCTGCTGGAGGGTTTCGCCGGCAAGGAGATCGTCGTCCGGTACGTGAAGGAGAAGACGGCGGCGGACGGGGTGCTCAGCTCCAAGGGGTTCATGGTGCGCGCCGCCCGCGAGCTGGGCCTGTACGCGGTGCACCGCTTCTTCCTCATCGACTCGCTCTCGTACCGCAAGCTCGCGCCGCAGGTGCGGTCCTCGCAGGCGGACTGCGTGGAGATCCTCCCCGGGTGCATGCCGCGGGTCATCTCCTGGGTCGTCGCCGACATCGACGTGCCGCTCATCGCGGGCGGCCTGGTCTGCGACCGGGACGACGTGTTCGCCGCACTCAAGGCGGGCGCGGCCGCGATTGCCTCGTCGAATACCGATGTCTGGGAGATGTGACACCGCCGGCGGACCCTTGACACTCGCCCGAGCGTCACTCTAGGTTTGCCCTGCGGCCATCTGATCACCCGTTCGGCCGCCACAATCACATATCGGCTCCGGCCTCCGTGCCGGAGCAGTTACTAGAGACCAGAGAACAGTAACTCCTCGCCCGTCGAGAGTTGCTGTTCTTTTTTTGTTGCCCGATTGCGAACCACAACGAGGTGGACTGTGAACAGAGCGCGGAAATGGACGGGATTCCTGATCCTGTCGATGTCATGCGGCATCATCTTCCAGGTCGCCTACATCCGCTTCGTCTTTCTCGGCCCCACCGCCGAGGCGCTGCACCTTTCGACGCAGGACTACGGCAACATCATCTCCGTGTTCGGCATCGTGGCGATCGTGATGTACTTCGCGGGAGGTTGGTTCGCCGACAAGTTCTCGCCGAAGATCCTGGTCACGCTGGGTCTGGCCGGTACCGGCGTGCTTGATCTGTACATCGCGCAGGCCCCCGGCTACACCGGTACGCTCGTCGCGCACGCCCTTATGGCGGTCATGGGCACCGGCCTCTACTGGCCGGCTCTGCTCAAGGCCATCGGAATGCTCGGCGACGCCTCGGAACAGGGCCGGCTCTTCGGGTTCCTGGAAGGCGCGCGGGGAGTCACCTCCACCCTCGTGGGATTCGTCGGCACCGCATTGGTGGCGACGGCCGTCACGCAGGCGGCGGGTGTCACGTGGCTCATCCGGCTCTACGGAATACTCGCCTTCGTCTTCGCCGCGCTCATCTGGTTCTTCGTGGACAGCGACAAGGAGAAACTGGCCGCGCTGGATTCCAGCACCGTCACCCTGAAGCAGCTGTGGCGGGCAGCCAGCAACAAATACACGTGGCTCATCGGGCTCACCGTGATGATGATGTACTGCTTCTACACCACCCTCGGCTATTTCTCGCCGCTCCTTGAGCACCACTACGGGATCGCGGCGGGTCTGATCGGTGTCATCGGTGTGGTCCGTACGTACGTCTTCCAGTTCGCCGCCGGCCCCGCGGGCGGTGTGGTCGTCGACAAGGTCACCCGGTCGACGCCGCGCTTCCTGCGCTGGATGTTCCTGGGGTGCGCGGCTGCCGCCGTGCTGTTCCTCGTACTGCCGCGCAGCACGGCCTTCGGCTGGGTCGCCGTCACGCTGATGTTCCTGCTCTGCCTGTTCGTCTTCGCCAGCCGCGGGGTGTACTTCGCCACCGTCGGGGAGGTGGAGATCCCGCCCAACGAGCGGGGCGGGGTGATCGGCCTGGTCTCCGGGATCGCGTTCCTGCCGGACGCCTTCCTGCCGTCGCTCGCCGCGTGGTGGATCGGCGACCCGTCGGCCAGTCCGGCGGTGCCGGAGCGCGGCGGCGGCTACACCACCCTGTTCGTCTTCCTGCTGGCCGCGGCGCTGCTGGGCCTGCTGTTCACCACACTCACCATCCGTATCCGCCGCAGGGAGCTGGCCGCGCGTGCGGCGGCGTCCGCGCCGGCTCCCACCGAGCCGGCCCCCGCGTTCTGAGGAAGGTCACTCACCATGGACATCACCGACTTCAACCGGGACTTCTTCTCCCTCGACGGCCGCAGCGCCATCGTCACCGGCGGCAACACGGGTCTCGGCCGGGCGTTCTCGCTGGCCCTCGCCAAGGCGGGCGCCGACGTGTTCGTGCCGTCCGTGACCGAGGACGACGGCACCACCCGCGAGCTGATCGAGGCCGAGGGCCGCCGCATGGAGTTCATGAAGGCGGACCTGACCGGGCCCGGCGTGCCGAGGCAGATCGTCGAGGGCTGCGCGGAGACCTTCGGATCGGTCGACATCGTGGTGAACTCGGCGGGCATCTGCAACATCGCGGACGTCGCGGAGTTCGGCCGCGAGCAGTGGGACCCGATGGTCGACATCAACCTCACGGCCCCGTTCGAGCTGAGCCACGAGGCGGTCCGGTTCATGGTTCCGCAGCGCTCCGGAAAGATCATCAACATCGCGTCGATGTTCTCGTTCCTCGGCGGCCAGTGGTCGCCCGCGTACGCGGCCACCAAGCACGGCATCGTGGGCTTCACCAAGGCGTACTGCGACGAGCTGGCCCAGCACAACATCCAGGTCAACGCCATCGCGCCCGGCTACTTCGCCACGAAGATCACCGAGGCGACGCGGGCGAACCCGGAGACCCGCCAGCGCGTCCTGGACCACATCCCGGCCGGCCGCTGGGGCGACGTCGCGGACCTGATGGGCGCCACCGTCTTCCTCGCCTCCCGGGCGTCGGACTACGTGAACGGGCACGTCCTCCCGGTGGACGGGGGCTACCTGGTCCGCTGAACCCCCCACGCCGCGCCCTCCCCCACGCACCGCACACCAAGAGGTAGATCACCATGGCCCAGTCGCTCTCCAAGCTCACCCGCGAAGACATCGTCGCCCGCCTCACCGGCCTGCTCGACGCCGGACAGGTCGTCACCGACACCGAGGAGCTGAAGCTCGCGAGCGTCGACCGGTTCAAGAAGTACCAGTCGGTACACGGCATCTTCGACGCCCCGCTCCCGGCCGCGATCGTCAACGCCCGTTCCACCGAGGACGTCTCGAAGGTCCTGGCCTTCGCGAACGACAACAGGATCAACGTGGTCGCGCGGACCGGCCGCACCGGCACCGAGGGCGGTCTCGAGACCGCGGTCGAGGACACCATCGTGCTCGACGGCTCCGGCCTGGACCGCATCCTCTCGGTCGACGCCGAGAACATGCAGGTGACCGTCGAGTGCGGGGTGCCGCTCCAGGTGCTCGAGGACAAGCTGCGCGAACAGGGGCTCACGACGGGCCACTCCCCGCAGTCCAAGCCGCTCGCCCAGTACGGCGGGCTCGTCTCCACCCGCTCCATCGGCCAGTTCTCCACGCTGTACGGCGCGATCGAGGACATGGTCGTCGGTCTGGAGGCGGTCTTCCCGGACGGCTCGGTCACCCGCATCAAGAACGTCCCGCGCCGCGCGGCCGGCCCCGACATCCGGCACGTCGTCATCGGCAACGAGGGCGCCCTCTGCTACATCACCGAGGTGACCGTCAAGGTCTTCAAGTACCAGCCCGAGAACAACGAGTTCCACGGCTTCCTCGTCGACGACATGGCCACCGGCGTCAAGGCGATCCGCGAGGTCGTCACAGGCGGGTTCAAGCCGTCGGTCGTCCGGGTCTACTCGCCCGAGGACGCCCGGCAGCACTTCTCGCACTTCTACCAGGGCAAGGTCGTCGTCGTCTTCGTGGCGGAGGGGCCCAAGGGCCTCGTGCGCGCCACCAGCGAGGAGATCGAGCGGGTCCTGGCCCAGTACCCGCACGACAAGGTCGACCCCCGCCTGATCGAGGACTGGTTCGACAACCTCAACTGGGGTGTCGACAAGATCGAGGCCGAGAAGCAGGTCATGCTCGCCAAGGGAGAACTCGGCTACACCACCGAGGTCTCCGTCGACTGGTCGCGCACCGTCGAGCTGTACGACAACGTGATCCGGCGCATCCGCACCGAGTTCCCGGCCGCCGACGACCTGGTCATGCTCGGCGCCCACTCCTCGCACAGCTACCAGACCGGCACCAACCTGTACTTCGTCTACGACTACAGGATCAACTGCGAGCCGCGCGAGGAGATCGAGAAGTACCACATCCCGCTCAACGCGATCATCGTCGAGGAGGCGCTGAAGGTGGGCGGCTCCATGGTCCACCACCACGGCATCGGCAAGTACCGCGCCCCGTGGACCACGCAGGAGCACGGCAGCGCGTACCGGATCCTCGCCAAGCTCAAGGAGACCTTCGACCCCAACGGAATCATGAACAAGGGCACCATCTTCCCCATGGACGCCTGAGCCAGACTCCCAGCCGACCCCGGCCGCCGTCACAACGGCCGGGGTCCCGCTCCTTCCCCGACCCGCACGACCTCCCCGGAGTGGCCATGTCCAGCGCTCGTCCCCGCTACCTCATCGGCATCGACAACGGCTCGCAGTCGTCGAAGGTGACCGTCTTCGACACCGACGGCCGGGTCGTCAGCGAGGGCCGTGCCGCGCTGCGCCCCTACGACACCCCGCGGCCCGGCGTCGTGGAGCATCCGGACGACGACCTGTGGACGTCGATCGGCGCCGCGAGCCGGGCCGCGCTCGCGGCGTTCGACGGGGACCCGGCGGACATCGTGGGCGTGGGACTGTGCACCATCCGCTTCTGCCGTGCCGTCCTCAAGGCGGACGGCACGCTCGCCCAGCCCGTCATGAGCTGGATGGACGAGCGCGTCGGGCTCCCCTACCAGGACACCGACCCGGAGGCCGCCCGCGTCACGACCAGCTCCGGCTACATCGGTCACCGGATGACGGGGAAGTTCCGTGACACGGCGGCCAACTACGCCGGGATGTGGCCCCTGGACCCGGACACCTGGCAGTGGAGCGACGACGACGCGGAGATCGCGAAGCTCGGCCTGCGCCCCGAGCTGCTCTTCGACCTCGTGCTGCCCGGTGACGTCCTGGGCGAGGTCACCGAGGCCGCGGCACGCCACACCGGCATCCCCGCCGGGGTCCCCGTGGTCGCCACGGCCAACGACAAGGCGGTCGAGGCCCTGGGCTGCGGGCTGCGCTCCCCCGACACCCTCCTCGTCTCGCTCGGCACGTACGTGGCCGGCATGGCCACGGGCCCGCGCAACGTCACGGGCCCCTCGGACTTCTGGGTGAACTACGCCGCCGTGCCGCACTCCTACCTCTACGAGTCCGGCGGAGTGCGGCGCGGCATGTGGACGGTCAGCTGGTACCGCGACCTGCTCGGCGAGGAGGCGTCCGCCCGGGCACGCGCCGCCGGGCTGGAGGTGGAGGACTACCTCAACGCCGAAGCGGCGAAGGTGCCGCCGGGGTCCGACGGGCTGATGACCGTCCTCGACTGGCTCGCCCCGGACGACGCCCCCTTCCGCAAGGGCACGATGCTGGGCTTCGACGGACGCCACGGCCGCTTCCACGTCTACCGGTCCATCCTGGAAGCCCTCGCGATGACGGTCCACGACACGACGGAGCGCATGGCGCGCGAACTGGGCACGGCACACCGCGAGGTCATCGTCTCCGGCGGCGGCTCGCGCTCCGACCTGATGATGCGGATCCAGGCCGACGTGCACGGCGTTCCCGCCCGCCGCGCCGAGGCGTCCAGCGCCGCGGGCCTGGGAGCGGCGATCTGCGCGGCGGTGGGCCTCGGTGTGCACGCGGACTTCGACGAGGCCACGGCCAGGATGGTCCGCGACGGCGAGGTCTTCCACCCGGACCCGGAGAACCACGCTCTCTACCGGCGCCTCGAAGCGGTGTACCGGGACGTCCGCGAACACACCGACGCCCTCTACCGCCGTACGTACGACGTCTTCGGCTGACGCCGGTCAGCGGGCGCGGCGGATGCGGACGGGGCCGCGCGCGGTCGCCGGGTCGACTTTGCGACCGCGCTGGGTGACCGTGACCTCCCCGGCCTCGGCCAGTCGCCGGGCCGCACGGCGGGCCGGCTCCATGAGGGCGCGCCAGCCGTCGTCGTCCCCTTCGTAGACCGCGCGTGCGGCGTCCGAGGGGCAGATCGTCGCCTCCGGGCGGCGGCGCTCCAGGAGTTCCAGGATGGCTCGCTCCAGCTGCCGGCCCGTCCGCTCCTCCTCGTCCGCCACCCGGCCAGTATGACGATCCGCGGGCGGTCGCGCCCGTGGGCGGCCCGGTGATCGCCCTGAACGTATCCTCGCTCTGAACGGCGAGGGCGAGGGCGAGGGACGGTGCACGTGGCAGCCGGCACACCGCAGGCGGGACAGACCCGGACGTCGCTGAGCGCGCGGGCCCGCGAGGCCGTGCGCGAGCGCATCGTGGACCGCCGGTATCCGATGGGCACGCGGCTGGTGGAGCGGGAGGTCGCGGAGGAGCTGCGGATGTCCCGGGTGCCGGTCCGCGAGGCGCTGCGCGCGCTGGTCGCCGAGGGGCTGCTGGAACTGCTGCCGCACAGCGGAGTGCGGGTGCGGCGTCTGGAGCGGGCCGACGTCCGGTACCTGTACGAGGTGTGGGAGCCGTTGGCCGTCCAGGCGTCGCGGCTCGCCGCCCGGCAGGTCGCGGCGGCGGACGGGCCGCTGCCGGAACTGGACGCACTGCGTGCCTCCCTGGCGCGGGCCGAGGACGCCGCCGAGGAGGACGAGGGCGCGCTGGAGGTCGCGGCGCACACGGAGTTCCACGAGCGGATCGTCGCGCTCTCCGGTAATCCGCTGCTGGCCCGCACCATGGAGCAGCTCGGCTGGCAGTTGCAGTTGCTGTTCGGCATGCGTGCCGAACCCGCGCACATGCGGGCCCAGCACGCGGACATCTTCCGGCACATCGCCGCGGGCGACGAGGAGCCGGCCGCCGCGAGCACCCTGCTGCACGTCCGGGACAGCCGGGCCGTGGCCCTGCGGTCCCTCTTCGGGGACAGCGCTTTGTATACCAAGTGATTCTGCACTCAGCGAGAATCTCGTAAGTGTGCAGTACTGGTGGGAATCTTCGGGGCACATCCGACACCCCCTTGTCCCGCCCTCCTGGCTTGGTATACAAAATGGCGCCAGGCAGGTCTCCCCCCTGCCGCGACTTCCCGCCCCCACCAGGAGCCCAGCGATGTGCATCGAGTCCTCCGAGCCCCCGTCCCCCCGGCTGACCCGGCGGGGCGTGCTCGCCGCCTCCGCGGCCCTCGCCGGTACCGCGACGGCCCTCGGTTCCGCCGGACCGGCGGCCGCGACCACGACGGACCGCCGGCCGCGCACCGGCGACCTGGTCGTCGAGGGCGGCACGCTTCTCGACCCCGCCACCGGTGACGTCACCGAGGACGCCGTCGTGGTGATCCGCGACGGAGTGGTGCGCGCGGCCGGCGCCCGTGGCAGGACCACCGTCCCGGCCGGCGTCCCGCGCCTCGACGCGCACGGCCAGTGGGTCCTGCCCGGCCTGATCGACGCGCACATCCACCTCAACACCGTGGCCGAGGCACGCGACGCCGTCGGCAAGGGCGCGACGAGCGCGCGCAGCGGGTCCACGAACTTCTACCAGGACATCGCCGTGCGCGAGCTGGCCCGCCGGGCTCCCGGCATGGCGCCCCGTCTGCGGGCGGCCGGCATCTTCGTGACGCCGGACCTGGGCGACACCCTCCTCGCCGACCCGGAACTCGCCATGCTGGCCGGACTGAAGGACGGGGTCCGCTCCGCCGAGGCCCTGCGCCACGTGGTCCGGGTCAATCTGGCGCGCGGCGCCGAGGTGGTCAAGACGCGGGTGAACGAACGCGCCGGGCTGCCCGAGCAGGACCCGCTGGCCCAGGTCTACTCGCATGCCCAGCTCAGCGAGGTGGTGGCGGCGGCGCGGCGCGGCGGGAAGGGCGTGCTCTGCCACAGCTACAGCGAGAAGGGCTGCCACGACGCGGTGACCGCGGGCATCCGCTCCCTGGAGCACGGCGTGTTCGTCGGCGAGCGCACCCTGCACGAAATGCGGCGGCGGGACACGTTCTTCACGCCCACCCTCACCGCGATCGCGGGCCTCGCCGAGTCCTCGGACCCGGTACTCGCCGAGCGGGGCCGCGCCTACCTGCCCGTCCTGAAGCAGGCGGTGCTGGCGGCGCACGAGCTGGGCGTGCCGCTCGCGGCGGGCACGGACTCCTCCGGCGGCACGGTGGACCCCATCGGGCGGGAGGTGGAGCTGATGCACGCCGCCGGACTCTCACCGCTCGACGCGATCCGCACGGCGACGACGCACGCCGCGCGGCTGCTCGGCCTGGAGGGCACGGCGGGCCGGCCGGCCCGGGGACACGCCGGTGACCTGGTCCTGGTGCCCGGCGACCCGCTGGCCGACGTGTCACTGCTCAAGAAGCCGTCCCGGGTGGTGCGTTCGGGCCTCCCCGTCTGACCACTGCCCCACCCTCCAGCCGTCCCACACCCCCTGACCCGTAGGAGAACGACATGACTCCTCCGCCCCTGTCGCGGCGCAACGTCCTCGCCGGTGCCGCCTCGCTGGGCGGCACCGCCGCTCTGGCCGCCCAGACGGCGCACGCGTCACCCGGACCGGCCCGGCACGGCCGCGGCGCCGTCGTGTTCCGCGACGTGCGCCTCCCGGGCAGGTCCGGGGCGGTGGACCTGACCGTCCTCGACGGCCGGGTCTCGGACCGGCCGGCGCCCAGGGGGGCCAAGGTCGTCGACGGCGGCGGCCGGCTGGCGCTGCCGGCGCTCGTCGACGCGCACATCCACCCCGACAAGACCAGTTGGGGCGGCCCGTGGGTGTCGCGCAGGCCCGCGAGCGGCATCGCCGAGTACTGCGAGCAGGACGTCGAGCTGTACCACTCCCAGCGGCGCCCGGTCGGCGAACGGGCGTACGGGCTGATGGCGCACGCCGTGACCCGCGGCACCCGGGCCATGCGGGCCCACGCGGACGTCGCCCCCGCCTACGGCCTCGACGGCGTGGAGGGCATCGCCGAGGCGCGGGACCGCCTGGCGGACGCGCTGGACGTGCAGATCGTGGCGTTCCCCCAGCACGGCGTGGTCCGTACACCGGGCACGGCCGAACTCTTGGCCACTGCGGCGCGCGAGGGCCTGGTCGACATGATCGGCGGCATCGACCCGATCAGCTTCGACCAGGCTCCGGAGGAGCAGCTCGACCTGGTCTTCGACCTGGCCGACCGGCACGGGATCGGCGTCGACATCCATCTGCACGACCGGGACGAGAAGGGGACCCGGGTCATGCGCGGCATCATCGAGCGCACCCGGTCCCTGTCCCTGCGGGGCCGGGTGACGGTGAGTCACGTCTTCTGTTTGCCGTTCCTCGCCGAGCGCGCCCTGCGCACCATGGCCGAGGATCTGGCGGAGCTGGACATCGCCCTGACGACGGTCGCACCGAACGAGTCCCTGGTGCTGCCCGTCTCCACGCTGCGCGAGTACGGCGTGCGGGTCGGGCTCGGCTCGGACGGCGTGCGCGACTCCTGGAGCCCGTTCGGCGACGCGGACATGCTGCACCGCGCCCATCTGCTCGGGTGGATCACGGACGTACGCCTCGACGACGAGCTGGCCTCCTGCTACGACGTCGGCGCGCACGGCGGCGCGGACGTGATGGGCCTGCCACGGGCCGACCTGAAGCCGGGGGCGCCGGCGGACTTCGTGCTGGTGCGCGGCGAGTGCCTGCCGCAGGTCGTGGTCGACATGCCCCGGCGCGACATGGTCGTGCACGGCGGGCGGGTGGTGGCCCGGAACGGCGAACTGGTCTGAGAGGGGCGCCTCCGGAGTGGGTTCCGCATCAGGGGTGTGTGGAGCGTCACGCATGACAAGAGCCGTCCAAGTTGTCTGAGTCACAGCGCAAATGTCCTTTTAGCCGCCATGCTCGAATCGGATGCCGGCGCCCGAAGTGACGCGCGCCGGCATGGACTTGGACGTGGGGTGCTGGAGTGAGCCATGCCACAGCACTCGGGACTTCCCTCTCTTGTTCACCGGAGAAAGGTGCGAATCGTGGCCGCATACCTGTGCCCGCCCGCCGTCATACACGGCGAGCACGCCGTCAAGACCAGCGAGATCGTGGAGGAGGTCCGCGAACGGCACCCGGACGCGGCCTGGGCGCCCCGGATCGACGGCATCGCGGCCAGTACCGGCATCGAGACCCGGGGCTGGATGCTGCCGCTGGAGTCCGCCGTCGCGCCCGGCGCCTCGGGCGCTCTGTCCGCGGTCGGCACCGGGCCCGCGCGGGAGGCGCTGGTCCGCGACGGGTTCACCGAGCAGGACGCGGACCGCGTGGTCGCCGCCCTCGAAGCGGTACCCGCACCGCAGACCGTGCAGGAGCGCACCGCCCCGGCCTGGGAGGCCGTGCAGGCCTACGGGGAGCGGGCGGCGCGCGGGGCCCTGCAGATCGCCGGGCTGGACGTCTCGGACGTCGACTGCCTGATCACCAGCAACTCCACCACCCCGGCGCTGCCGGGTCTGGACGTCGCCCTGGCCAACCGGCTCCCGCTGCGCGGCGACACGACGCTGCTGCCCGCCTCGCAGTGGGCCTGTGTCGCCGGGACCCGCTCCCTGGCACTCGCGGCCGACCTCGTGGCGGCCGACCCCGACCGGGTGGTGCTGGTCGTGATCTCGGAGGCGCTGAGTACGACCTACCAGCCCGCGGACGACACCCTGGAGTCCCTGATCGTCCGGCTGCTGTTCGCGGACACCGCGGTCGCGACGGTGGTCACGGGCCGCCCCCGGCCCCAGTCGGTGCTGCGGCTGGACGCCTCCTGGCACCACACCCTGCCGGACACCCAGGACCTGCACC
The DNA here is from genome assembly GCF_043202655.1 of Streptomyces sp. NPDC048171. Lineage (NCBI taxonomy): Bacteria > Bacillati > Actinomycetota > Actinomycetes > Kitasatosporales > Streptomycetaceae > Streptomyces > Streptomyces sp. NPDC048171. The sequence continues at coordinate 395,485 of NZ_JBIDAU010000008.1, read as the reverse complement.
GCCTGGAGACGCGGGCGGACGGCACCCACTTCGTGATGGACCGGCGCGGCCCGCGCGCCGTGCAGAACACCGTCACCGCCATGTGGGACTGGCTGCACGACCGCTACCAGGACGACCCGAAGTCCTGGCACCCCGACGTGCTGCTCGCGCACCCCGGCGGGACGCGCGTGCTGGAGTACATGGAGCAGACCATGCCCGAGGAGTGGCCGTCGGGGCTCCTGGACCACAGCCGGGCCAGCTACACCAGCGGCAACCGCGGCGGCGCCGCCGTGTTCGACATCATGCGGCGGGCGCACGACGCCGGGCAGCGGCCGGGCAGCCGCGCCGTGCTGTACGCGGCGGCCCCGGGCCTCACGGCGACCGCCCTAGAAGGAGAGTGGCTGTAGCACGGCCGCGCGGTCACCTGGCCACCACCGCCCAGACCACCTTGCCGGTGTCCGTCCACCGCACCCCCCAGCGGGCGGTGAGCCGGTGCACGACGTGCAGGCCGCGACCGGAGTCGTCGAGCAGCTCGCCGCGGCCGAGGCGGGGACGGCCGTTGCCGGTGTCGCCGACCTCGCACAGCAGTCCGTGACCTGCCCTGATCATCCGTACCGTGATGGGTCCGCCGGCGAACCGGACCGCGTTGGTGACCAGCTCGCTGACCAGGAGCAGCACCCTGTCCCGGGTGTCGTCCCTGGTACGCCACTCGCGCAGCAGCGCGGAGACCAGCGTGCGGGCCCGGGCGGCCGCGTCGTCGCGGGCCGGCAGCCGCCAGGTGGCGGTGTCACCCTTGCGGTAGCCGATCATGCGGGCCAGCAGCAGGGTCACGTCGTCGCGCCCGCGCTGCGGCGACAGCCCGGAGACGACCCGTCGCGCGGCCTCCTCCAGGACGTCCCAGGGGTGCACCGTGGACACGGCGTCCGCGAGCCTGCCGATGCCCTCGTCGATCGGCACGGCGGGATCCTCCACCAGCCCGTCGGTGTAGAGGGCGAGCAGGGAGCCCGGGGGTGCGGCGAACGTGTGCACCCCGAACGGCTCCCGCAGGGCGAACTCAGCGCCGAGGCCGGGATGCGGGCGGACCGCGAGCGGCGCGGCGCGTCCGTCCGGCAGCACCAGGACCGGGGGAAGGTGGCCCGCGCTGGACAGGGCCACGCGGTGACTGACCGGGTCGTAGACGGCGATGCAGCACGTCGATCCGAGGGCGCTGTAGCCGGCGGCCAGCCCCGACTCCGCGTCGTCGAGCATCGTCACGGTCTTGTCCAGGTGTTCCAGCACCTCGTCGGGTGCGAGACCCGCGGAGAGCAGTGCGCGGGCCTCCATGCTCAGCTGGCCCATCGTCGCCGCGGCTCCCAGTCCGTGTCCGACCACGTCCCCGACGACGAGGGCGGTCCGGCCGTCCGGGAGGGGGAAGCTGTTGACCCAGTCACCGCCGACGCCCGCGCTGTCGGGGGTGGCGGGCTGGTAGACGCTGGCGGTCTCGACGGTGTCGCCGCCGGTGCGCGGCAGCAGCCGGCGCTGCAGGGCCAGCACCTGGGTGTGCTCGCGCTGGTGCTGGCGGGCCAGATCGACGTGGTGCGAGGTTCTGGCCACCAGTTCCTGGAGGTCGAGCAGCTCGCCGTCGTTGAAGGGGCGGTCGGCCCGCCGCCAGACCTCCGCCACGCCGAGCACGACGGGCGGCGCCCCGTCGAGGACGAGCGGGATGCAGGCCACACCCGCCGACCGGTCGCTGGGGACCAGGGCACGTACCAGCTTCGGGCTGCCGAGGACCCGCTCGATCGACTCGCGGTCCGGGATGACGACGGCCTGGGCGGCGTCGTCGCGCCGGATCGCCTGCGACAGCAGATGACTCGCATCCTTGGGCAGATCGTCACCCTCGGTCACATACCCTGCGGGCCAGACCCGGTCCGGCACCAGGGCCGCCCGCCGCAGCCGGATGCGTCCCTGGCCGTGCTCGGTGACCCCCTCGCCCGTCCACACGGCGAAGTCGAGGTCGATGGCGGCCACGTCTCCCCAGGCCAGCAGCGACTCCGCCAGCGACTGCGCGGTCTCGCCGATGTCCAGCGAGGTGCCGATCGCGGTCTCGGCGGCGTACAGGTGCAGTCTCCTGGCCATGGCGATCAGGGAGACGGTCAGGCCCTCCTGCGGCGCCGCGGCGGACAGGATGCTCATCGAGACGACCAGCTCCGAGCCGTCCGCGCGCCGCAGCCGCTGGACCCGGGCGACATGTGCCTCGCCGGTCTCCAGCACCTGCCGCAGCCGGCGGGTGACCGTCGGTACGTCCCAGGGCGGCAGCAGGTCGACGAAGGGGCTTCCGGTCACGACGTCCAGACCGGCGAAGACGGGGGCGTCCAGGTTGCTGCGCGTGATGCGCAGCTCCCGGTCCAGGTTGACCGCGCCGAGGATCTGCTCCTGGAGGCCGGCCGCCGGGCCGGGGTGGACGCGTACGGGGGCGGTGTCCTCGCCCGGCGCTCCGGCGGCACCGGCTGCCGCACCCGCTCCGCCGCGCGGGATGTACTTGCCCAAGGCGCTGCTGACCAGGTCGAACGGCGACGAGGACGAAGAGGACGAAGGAGAGGGTGTGTCCATACGGCTCTCTCAGCTCGCTCGCCGGCCCCGGCACGGCGCCGGGCCGTACTCGCACCCGTGCGGCGGGCCCCGAGATCTCCGACCGCACACCTCATTCAATAACACGCCGGGCGCCTTCGCCCACACCGGCGCCGAGACGCCAGCGCTCAGGCTCGATTCGGCCGGCGTACAGGGGCAGCTCCAGCGGCGGCCCGCCGTCCTCGAAGGGGTCCCACACCCGAGTGAGCCCCGCGGTGCCCCGCGCTCGCACCCGCCGGGCCTCGCCCAGGTCGATCACGTCGGTCAGGACCTCCTCCGTCCCGGGCCCGGCCTCGGCGCGCATCCGCCCCTCGGGGTCCACCACGACGCTGCGCCCGAGGCCGTCCGGCGCGGCCGCGTTGAGGCTGGCCATGAAGACCTGGTTGACGATCGCGTTGGCCTGCGCGAGCACGACTTCCTGGGCACGGTCGACGGTGGGGGTGCGGACCAGGTTCAGTACGAGGTCGGCGCCCTGCCAGGCGAGGTGGCGGGTGACCTCGGGGAACCAGGCGTCGTAGCAGATCGTCAGGCCCACCCGTCCGTGCCCGGCCAGGTCGAAGACCACGAAGTCGGAGCCGGCCGCCGTGGTCTCGTGGGGGCGCCACGGGAAGATCTTGCGGTACGCCGCGACCCGCTCGCCCACGGGCGAGTAGACGGGGGCGGTGTTGTAGATCCGGCCGTCGGCACCCTGTTCGTAGACGCTGCCGGGCACGAGCCAGATGTCCAGTTCACGGGCGAGGGCGGCCAGCCGGGCGCCGCGCGGGCCGTCCAGGGGCTGGGCCCCCTTGGTCATGACCCGCTCGGGGTCCTCGCCCGGCTCCTGCCCGCACAGATGCAGTTCCGGGTAGGCGAGCAGCCGCAGGCCGGGGTGCGCAGCCATGACGCGGCGCACGTCCTCGGCGAAGGCGTCGGCGGCATCGGCGGCGTGGTGCCGCGCGGCCGTCTGGACGAGGCCGATCGGCAGGGGAGTCGTCATCATCGGGCAGCCTTCCGCGGTCGCTGACGTCCGGGGACGGGGGGGGCGTGGTCGAGCCAATCACCGGGCCACCCACGGGACAAGATCCCCTTGTCCAGTGCGATCCACAGGAAGACCCTGTGGTCCGCGCGGCGTCCCGCGCCGCCCGGCGGCCGTGGTAGAACGAGGACTCCCGCGTCGGCGTCAGGACGACGCGCGCCCCGACTCGACAGGACACGGACCGCGTATGACCCTCAACCAGCTGAGGGCCTTCGTCGAGGCGGAGCGGCTCGGGTCGTTCACCGCAGCGGCGCGGGCCATGGACATCGCCCAGGCCTCCGCCTCCGAGCTGGTGCGCCGCCTGGAGACCGAGCTCGACGCCGAGCTGTTCGCGCGGGGCAGCCGCACCCTGGCCCTGACCTCGGCGGGCCAGGAACTGCTGCCGTACGCCCAGCAGGCGGTGGAGGCCGCCGAGAGCGGGACCCGGGCGGTGCGCTCCCTGGGTTCGCTGGGCGGCGGGACCGCCACCTTCGGTGTGCTGCGCAACGCCGACTACTACCTGCTGTCCAACCTCGTGCAGCTGTTCCACGCCCGTTATCCGTCCGTCCGGGTCCGGCTGGTGGGGCAGAACTCCGCCGAGACCGCGGCGGCCGTGGCGGCGGGACGGATCGAGGCCGGGCTCGTGGTGCTGCCGATCGAGGACGAGGGGCTGGTGGTGACGCCGCTGCTGCGGGACGAGGTGTTCTTCGTCAGCGCGAGCGAGGAGCGCACCCGGACGCCCGTGACGATCGAGGCGTTCTCCCGTACCCCGCTGGTCCTCTACGACGCCCACTACGGCTGGCAGGACCCCACCCGGCGCCAGCTCGCGGAACGGGCCCAGCTGGCCGGTGTGAGCGTCGATCCCCTGATCGAGCTGGAACACGTCGAGGCCGCGCTGGGTCTGGTGGCCGCAGGTGTGGGCGACACCATCGCCAGCCGGGCCGTGGTCGCCGGGGCGACGTTTCCCGCGGGGCTGCGCACCGTCCCGTTCGCCGACCCCCTCTACGACACGATCGCGCTGGTCAAGCGGCGGGGTCATCCGCTGTCGCGGGCCACCCGGGAACTGGTCAGGATCGCCGAGGACACCTTGCGCGAGATCCGGGACGATCTCGGCCTCTCCACACCGACCACCTGACCCACAGGGCAAGCCACAGGGAAACCCTGTACTTCGGACAGGATTCGCCCCTCTGGTCCTGTGGCAGTGTGCCGTCTAGCGTCCCTGCCATGCAGATCACGCACGACGAAGCACAGTCCCTCCCCCCGTTCCAGTGGCTCAAGAAGCCGTCCGTGGACGGTCCGCCCGCCCAGCGCGACCCCTCGGTGGTCGAGCGCGTCTCGCAGATGCTGAGCGAGATCGAGCGCAAGGGCATGGACGCGGTACGCGGCTACGCCCAGGAGCTGGACGGCTGGTCCGGCGACCTGGAGATCGAGGCCGCCGAGCTGAAGAAGTCGGGGGACGCGCTTCCCCCGGACGTCCGTACCGCGCTGGAGATGGGCTACGAGCGCACCCACCGTTTCGCCGCCGCGCAGCGCGAGCACCTGACGGATTTCGAGATCGAGGTGGCTCCCGGTGTCGCCGGCGGTCAGCGCTACGTTCCCGTCTCCCGCGTCGGCGCCTACCTGCCCGCCGGCCGGTTCCCCCTCCTCGCCAGCGCCTTCATGACGGTGAACGTGGCCAAGACGGCCGGCGTCCCCACGGTCCTCGCCTGCACTCCCCCGTCCGGCGAGCACGGCGCGCACCCCGCCGTGCTGTACGGTGCCTACCTGTCGCGCGCCGACCGGGTGTTCGCGCTCGGTGGCGTCCAGGCGCTCGGCGCGATGGCCTTCGGGCTGCTCGGTGAGGCACCGGTCGACATGCTGGTCGGCGCGGGGAACGCGTACGTCACCGAGGCGAAGCGGCAGCTGTTCGGCCGGGTCGGCATCGACCTGCTGGCAGGGCCCTCGGAGGTCGCCGTCATCGCGGACGACAGCGCCGACCCGGTGTGGGTCGCGGCGGACCTGCTGGGACAGGCCGAGCACGGGCCCAACTCACCGGCCGCTCTGGTCACCACCTCCGCCGAGCTGGGGCGCGCCGTGATCGCGGAGGTCGAGCGCCAGCTGGGGACGCTGACCACCCGGGACATCGCCGGCCCGGCGTGGCGCGACTTCGGCTCCGTCGTCGTGGTGGACGACCCGGCCGCCGCCGTCGCGGTGGCCGACGTGATCGCCCCCGAGCACCTGGAGATCCAGACCGAGGACGACGACTACTACCTGGAGAACCTGGCCAACTACGGCTCGCTGTTCATCGGGTCGTGGTCGACGGTCGCCTACTCCGACAAGGGCATCGCCGGCACCAACCACGTACTGCCGACCGGCAAGACGGCCCGCTACAACGCGGGGCTCTCCGTGTCCCGGTTCCTCAAGCCGCTGACGTACCAGCGTGCCTCGAAGGAGGGGACCGCGTCGCTGGCCCCGGCCGTCGAGCGCGTCTCGGCCTTCGAGGGGCTGGCGGCCCACGGTGCGACGGCGACGCTCCGCATCGACCGGATCGGACGGAAGTCCGGCGCGTTCGACGACGTTCCGGCCGCACTGCGCGACCAGCTGTGACACCTCGCGTGCCGCCGCACGGCATGCGGCGGCACGCGACCGCCTCTCCGGTGCCGAAGCCCCCCTCCCCGCCACGCCCGGCCACGCGCCCTGTCCCCACCCGAGGTTCTGCCATGCCACACCACCCGTCCGCGCCACCGGCGCCCGCCGGAACAGGGAGCGGCACCGCTCTCACCCAGGGCCTGAAGGGCCGCCAGATCACCATGATCTCCATCGGCGGGGTGATCGGCGCCGGCCTGTTCGTCGGCTCGTCCGCCTCCGTGACCGCCGCCGGGCCGGCCGCCCTGGTCTCCTTCCTGCTGGCCGCGGGGCTGGTGGTGCTGGTCATGCAGATGCTGGGCGAGATGGCCGTGGCCCAGCCCGACACCGGTTCCTTCTCCACCTACGCCGACCGTGCGCTGGGCCGCTGGGCGGGCTTCTCGATCGGGTGGCTGTACTGGTGGTTCTACATCCTCGTGATCCCCATCGAGGCCATCGCCGCCGGTGAGGTGGTCGCGGGTCTCACCTCGGTGCCCAGCTGGATCCCGGCGCTGGTGGTGATCGCGTTGCTGGCGGGCAGCAATCTTCTCGCGGTGCGCAACTACGGGGAGTTCGAGTACTGGTTCGCCCTGTTGAAGGTCGTCGCGATCGTCGCGTTCCTGGTTCTCGGTGCGCTCGCCGTACTCGGTCTGCTGCCGGGGTCGGACACCCACGGGGTGTCGAACCTGTGGAGTCACGGTGGCTTCGCACCGCAGGGCGGCACGGCCGTCCTCGCCGGTCTGCTCACCGCGATGTTCAGCTTTCAGGGCAGCGAGATCGTCACCATCGCCGCCGCCGAGTCCGAGGAACCGCGCAAGAACATCAGGAAGGCCGTGCGCGCGGTGGTCTGGCGGCTCGGCCTCTTCTACATCGGCTCGATCCTCATCGTGGTGTGCCTGGTCCCGTGGAACGCCGACGATCTGGCGGCCGGCTCCTACCAGGCCGTTCTCGACCGGATGAACATCCCGGGCGCCGCGCGGATCATGGACGTCGTCCTCGTCGTCGCCGTGGGCAGCTGCCTCAACTCGGCCGTGTACACCGCGTCCCGCATGATGTTCTCGCTGGCCGGGCGCGGCGACGCCCCCGCGCTCTTCGCCCGCACCTCACGGCAGGGAGTCCCCCGCAACGCGGTCGCGGCCTCCACGGTCGTCGGGGTGGCCGCGGTCGTCGCCAACTACCTGCTGCCGGACGTCTTCTCCTACCTCATCGCCTCCAGCGGAGCCATCGCCCTGATCATGTATATGGTCATCGCCCTCACCCAGTACGCGAACCGGCGCAAGGGAGGGCAGCCGGCCGAGGTGCGGATGTGGGGATTCCCCTACCTGACGCTCGCCACGGTCGCCTTCATCGCCGGGGTACTGGTGGTCATGGCCGTGCTGCCGGGACACCGGCTGGAGCTGTGGCTCTCGCTGGGCCTGACCGCGGTCCTGGTGGGCGTGGGGGTGCTGCGGCAGCGGCGCACGAGGGGCGGCGACGGGGACGCCCCGGCGTCGGCGGTCCGGGAGTCGGGGCCGGCGGCGCGGCACGCGGTCGGCGGGCGCTGACGGATCAGCGGGCGCGGGCATGCGTGGCGCGGGGCACGAACTCGGTCGGCAGGACCAGCCGTTCACCGGCCGGGTCGACCTCCTTGGCGATCCGCCGGACCAGCAGCCGGGCGGCCTGGCGGGACAGCTCCCGCAGGTCGTGCCGGACGGTGGTGAGCCGGAAGGCCTCCCACGCGGCCATCGGGAGATCGTCGAAGCCGATGACGGTGAGGTCGTCGGGGACCCTGACCCCGGCGGCGAGGGCCGCGTTCAGGACCCCGATGGCCACGACGTCGTTGCCGCAGAACACGGCGGTGGGCGCCCGGTCCGCGTCGAGCAGGGCGGGCAGCGCCCGGTACCCGGTGTCGTACTCGAAGGCCCCGCGTACCACCCGGTCCTCGGGCAGTCCGACGCCCGCCTCGGCGAGGGCCAGCCGGAACCCCAGCTCGCGCTCGCGCCCCGTGGTGGTGTTCGCCGCGCCGAAGACGCCCGCGATGTGCCGGTGCCCGAGGGCCACGAGTTCCCGGGCGACGAGCCGCCCGCCGCCCTCGTTGTCGACGACGGAGGCGAAGTCGCCGGCCCGGCCGGTGTCCCGGTTGAGGAAGACGTAGGGCATGCCGCGACGGTCCAGCTGAGCGGGCAGGCGGGAGTCGGTGGTGGCCGTCGCGAGGACGACGCCGTCCATCGACTGGTCCAGCAGCTTCTCCTCCGCGACCGCCTCGTCGGACCGCTCCGTGATCAGCATCATGCGGTAGCCGAGGCTGCTCAGTTCGTCGTGGAGCGGGGCGATCACGTGCGGGTAGAACGGGTTGGTCAGGTCTGTGACGATGACACCCACCCGTCGGGTGGCACGCGTGGAGAGGGTGCGCCCGGCCTCGCTCGGCACGTAGTTCAGCGCCTGGGCGGCGCGTCGCACCTTCTCGCGGGTGGCCTCGGAGACACGGGGATCGTCGCGCAGGGCCCGGGAGACCGTGGGCTGCGAGACACCGGCCAGTCTGGCCACGTCGTGACTGGTGATCCCCATCGGCTCTCTCCTCGTCGCCACCGCCGCCACCCGACGGCGCACCCTTACCCAATATACGTATGTCGATCTCACGGCAGTCAGTCGCCCCTGCGCCGTACCCGGCCCACCCGCCGCAGCCGGTCATCGACATCCGCCCGCAAAGACCTTGACCCACCCCCTTGACATCACGGCCACCGGCGCCTGTCATGGAATGCATACGTATACACAAGCAAGGAGCCGTTATGCCCGACGCAGTCGTCACCCCTCACGAGCTGGCCCGCCGTACGGTGCGCCGCAGCGACTTCGTCTCCTGCGACCAGGCGTTCATCGACTGCCGCACGCCCGGTTCCGACCGCAAGGAGAACTACGCGATGATCGGGCCGGGCGTCTCACAGGCCGCCGGCCAGCACGTCAACCTCCGGCTGCCGCACGGCTACAACATCGGCGCCGCCGCCATGCCGCACGGCATCACCAACAACCTGCACCTCCACTACACGGCCGAGGTCTTCGTCTGCACCGAGGGCGAGTACCTGCTGCGCTGGGGCGTCGACGGCACCGAGGGTGAACTCACGCTCCGGGCCGGCGACATCGCGTCCGTCCCGACCTGGATCTTCCGCGGATTCACCAACACCGGCCCCGACGACGGCTGGCTCTTCACCGTGCTGGGCATGGACGACACCGGCGGCATCATCTGGGGCCCCTCGGTCCTGCGCGAGGCGAGCGAGCACGGCCTGTACCTCACCGCCGGCAACGAACTCGTCGACACCGTCGCCGGGGACCCTCTCCCCGCGGAGTCCGAGCTGGTCAGCCCCATGGCCCGGGAGCACATCGACCGGCTCCGCCGCTACACCCCCGACGAGATGAGGCGCCGCGTCGCCGCCGCCGACGACCTGGTCTTCTCCGAGCGGCCCTTCCTCGACAGCACCCTGCCCGGTGGCGGAGCCCGGCTGAGCTGCGTCATCGGCTACGGCATGACCGAGGACCCGCACCAGGAACCCCGCGTCTTCAACCCGCACGGCCACAACGCCGCCTGGCTCCGTGCCGATCCCGGGCAGGGCGTCTCGACGCACCGCCAGCACGAGACCCAGACCCTGATCGTGAAGGACGGCCTGTGGGAGGTCACCCTCAACCGCACCGACCCCGTCACGGTCCGCCTCGGTCCGCGCGACATGCTCTCCGTCCCGCAGGACGCCTGGCGCTCCGTACGCAACGCGGGCGACGAGCGGGGCGACCTCCTCGTGGTCAACTCCGGTGACGGGCGGGTCCGCCTGGAGTGGGACGACGAGGTCGTCAAGAGCGCGGCGGACGCGGGCCTGGGCATCGACCACAACGGCTACGTCGCCCCCTACGCGCTGCTGCCCCGCTCCGCACGTCCCTGGTGACCGGCGTGCCGAGCGAGGACCCGGCCGGTCCGCCGCCCCTGGTCGTCGTGCCCGGCATGCTCTGCGACACCGGGCTCTGGGACGACGTCGAATTTCCGCAAGGCCACGCCGTCCATCACGTCCCGCTGCGGCGGGACGGCGTCGGGGCGCTCGCCCAGGACGTGCTCTCCGCGGTCACCGGCCCGTTCGTCCTCGTCGGGCTGAGCCTCGGGGCCATCGTCGGCTTCGAGGTCCTGCGCCGGGCGCCCGAGAGGGTCGCGGGGCTGTGCGTGATGGCGACCAACCCGGGTGCGCCGCGCCCCGGGCAGTACACGGCCTGGCGGGAGATGGACGAACAGATCCTGGCCGGCCGGTTCACGGACGTCGTCGAACGGACGCTGCCGGCCATGTTCCCCGACCGGAGCCCCACCCCCGCGGCGAAGCGGCGCTACCGGGCCATGGCGCACGCGGTGGGCGCCACCGCCGCCCGCGCACAACTCGCCGCACAGGCCACCCGCACGGACGCGACCGGCGTCCTGCGGACCGTCCGCTGCCCCACCACGGTCCTGGCCGGGGAACAGGACGCACTGTGCCCGCCCGCCTTCCACCGGACGATCGCGCGGACCGTTCCGGGAGCAGGTCTGACGCTGCTGCCGGACGCGGGACACCTCGTGCCGTGGCAACGGCCCGACGCGGTGTCGTCCGCGCTGCGCGACCTGGTCACGGCCGTCGTCTCGTCGCCGGACGGCCCCGTGGCCACCCCCTCCTGAACGACCTGCCACCCCACCCCTGCACCTACTGGAAGTGAGCCGCCATGCCCCGACACCTCAAGTCCCCCGTACCGGCAGCACGTGTGACCGCGGCCCGGGCGGACGTCGCCGAGCGCGTCCGCGTCATCCTCGACGACATCCGCGAGCGCGGCGACGACGCGGTACGCCAGTACTCCGAGAAGTTCGACGACTGGAGCCCCGAGTCGTTCCGCCTCTCCCCCGACGAGATCCGCCGGATCGTCTCCCAGGTCCCCGACACGGTCCTGGACGACATCCGCTTCGTGCAGGACCAGGTCCGCACGTTCGCACAGGCCCAGCGTGACGCGCTGGCCGACGTCGAGATCGAGACGCTGCCCGGCGTGCGTCTCGGCCACCGGCACGTCCCCGTGTCCGGCGCCGGCGCGTACGTACCCGGCGGGCGCTACCCGCTGACCGCGTCGGCGCACATGACGATCGTGACCGCCAAGGTGGCCGGCGTCCCCCGGGTCGCCGCCTGCACCCCGCCGATCCGGGGTGAGATCCCGGCCGCGACGGTCGCGGCCATGCACTTGGCGGGCGCCGACGAGATTCACTTGCTGGGCGGCGTCCAGGCCGTCGCGGCTCTGGCCGTGGGCACCGAGACCATCGAGCGCGTGCCGATGCTCGCCGGGCCGGGCAACGCGTACGTGGCGGAGGCCAAGCGGCAGTTGTTCGGCGAGGTCGGCATCGACCTGTTCGCCGGGCCCACCGAGATCCTGGTGATCGCCGACGAGCACGCGGACCCCTTCGTGGTGGCCGTCGACCTGCTGTCGCAGGCGGAGCACGGCCCGGACTCCCCCGCCGTGCTGGTCACCACGTCCGAGGAGCTGGGCCGCGAGGCCGAGCGGCACATCGAGCGCCTGCTGCCCGGCCTGCCCACCCGGGACTTCGCCGGACCGGCCTGGCGCGACCACGGCGAGATCGTGATCGCCGACAGCCTCGACGACGCCTTCCGGATCGCCGACTCCTACGCGAGTGAGCACGTGGAGGTGCTGACCGAGAACCCGCGCCAGGCCCTGGACAGGATGCGGGACTACGGCGCCCTCTTCCTCGGGGAGGGGACCTGTGTCTCCTACGGCGACAAGGTCATCGGCACCAATCACGTCCTGCCCACGCGCGGCGCGGCCCGCTACACGGGCGGCCTGTGGGTCGGCAAGTACCTCAAGACGGTCACCTACCAGGAGGTCACCGACACCGCGTCCTCCGCGCTGCTGGGAGAGGTGTGCGGACGGGCCGCGCGCGTCGAACTGTTCGAGGGGCACGCCCGCTCCGGCGACGTGCGTGCCGCCAAGTACGGCCGGGGCGGGCTGCCCTGGAACGAGGAGGGCGCCGCGTGAGCACCCGCAATGCAGCGTCGGCCGGACACACCGCGCCGTTGGCCGGGCGTACCGCTCTGGTCACCGGGGGAGGCAGCGGCCTCGGCCGGAGCATCGCACGGCGGCTGGTCGCCGACGGGGCACGGGTGGTGATCACGGGCCGCGACGGGACCAGGCTCGGGGAGACCGCCGACCGTCTCGGCCCGGACGTCTCGCACCGCGTCTGCGACGTCTCCAGCCCCGAACAGGTCGCGGAACTCGCCCACGACCTGGCCGACGAGGAGATTTCGATCCTGGTCAACAACGCCGGGACGGCGGGACCGGTGGCACCGCTCACCGAGATCGACCCGCGGGAGTGGGACGAGGTCTTCCACGTGAACGTGCGCGGGGTGTTCCTGATGTGCCGGGCCTTCCTGCCCGCCATGACCGCGCGGGGCACCGGCGACATCGTGAACATCGCCTCGGTCTCCGGCAAACGCCCGCTGGCGCGGCGCACTCCCTACTGCGCCTCGAAGATGGCGGTCATCGGGCTCACCACCACCCTGGCCGTTGAGGCGGGACCGCACGGTGTCATGGTGAACTCCCTGTCTCCCGGGCCCGTTTCCGGCCCCCGGATGGAACGCAACTTCAGGCTGGAGGCAGAGCGCACGGGCAGTTCCCCCGCCCAGGCCGAGCAGGCGTTCGTGGCCCGCTCCGCCCTGGGGCGGATGGTGACCGAGGACGAGGTCGGCGAGGCCGTCACCGCGATGCTGCGCATGGGCGGTCTCTGCGGGGCCGACATCGACCTCTCGGCCGGGATGGTGGCCCGGTGACGGCGCGCGGCATCCCCCGCCGCGGCCTCAAACAGCGCCTGGCGGACGGCGAGCGGTTGCGGGGCGCCCTGCTGCGGCTCCCGTCGGAGACGCTGGTGGAGATGGCGGGGGTCGCCGGACTCGACTACGTCGTCATCGACTGCGAGCACGGGCCGGCCGACCTGACGCTGCTCCAGCATCACCTCACGGCCGCGGCGGCCCACGGGTTGGACGTCCTGGTCCGCGTCGGCTCGGCCGAGCCGGCCCTCGCGCTGCGCTGCCTCGACCTGGGCGCCGCCGGGCTGATCCACCCGCACGTCGACAGCCGCGAGGACGCCCGGCGTGCGGTGGCCGCCAGCCACTACCCGCCGTGGGGAGAGCGCGGTTTCGCCACATACAGCAGAGCGGGCCGGTTCGGCACGGTCGGCGCGGCCGAGCATGTGGCCGCGTCCCGCGAAACCCTGGTCGTGGCGATGGCCGAGACGCGCCGTGCCTGCGACGCCGCCGACGCCATCGCCGGCACCGAGGGGGTGGACGCGGTCCTGGTGGGCCCCGCCGACCTCGCCGCCGACTGCGGCTTTCCGGACCCCGGCGTGGTCGACGCCCTGATCTCGAGGGCGCACGACGCGACGCGCGCCAACGGGCGGGCCGTCATGGCCATCGTGCCGGGCCTCGACGCCGCCCGGGCCGCCGAGCGGCGGGGTGCGCAGCTCGTCGTCTACAACATGGCCCACGTACTCATGGACACCCTGCGCTCCCTGACCGCGCCCGGGACGACGGACGCGACCGGGGACTCGGCCTGACGAGGGGCGAACCCTTGACGCCCCCCGCACGGATCCTTAGTGTTCACCAGCAGTTCATACGTATGCACGCTCTAGCCTGCATCCCCACCCCCCTCTCTCTCCCCTTCCCCCCCTCCCCCTCCCCTGCGCGATCGGAGAAGCCATGTCCGCCGCAGCACCGGCCTCCCCAGCAGTCGGCTCTCCCCAGTCCGACACGGACAAGCGACACGCGATACGCCGAGCCATCGGCGCGGGCAGCATCGGCAATTTCGTCGAACAGTTCGACTACGGCCTCTACGGCTACATGGCCCCCATCATGGCCCCCGCCTTCTTCCCCGAGAGTGACCGGACCGTGGCGGTGCTGGGCACCTACGCGATCATCGCCATCGCCTGCCTGTTCCGCCCGCTCGGCGGCACCCTCGTGGGCCGCTGGGGCGACCGGGTCGGCCGCAAGAAGACCCTGTTGTGGACCATCGTCGCCATGGGCGTGACCACCGCCCTGATCGGCATGCTGCCCACGTACCAGCAGATCGGCATCGGTGCGCCACTCCTGCTCCTGCTGCTCCGGGTCGTCCAGGGCGCGGTCTCGGGCGGCGAGTACGTGGGGGCCGTCGCCTTCATCGTGGAGTGGGCGGAGCCGAACCGCCGCGCCTACTACACGTCGTACGCCTCCAACAGCTGCTTCGTCGGCACCCTCGCCGGCGCCGGTACGGCGGCGCTGACCAGCTGGGTGTTCCAGGGCGAGGCCCTGGACTCGTACGGGTGGCGCCTGCCGTTCCTGCTGGCGATCCCGCTCAGCCTGGTCGGGGTGTGGCTGCGTCGCCACATCGAGGAGACCCCGGAGTTCGTGCGCGCGACGGCGGAAGGCGCGGACGTCGTCAAGTCGCCGGTCCGTGAGGCGCTGCGTTCGCAGTGGCGGCCGATCCTGGTCTTCTGCGGGATCTCGATCATGCTCGCGATCCTGTCGTACAGCTGGGTCACCTTCTATCCGCAATACCTGACCGACACGCTCGGTCTGCCGCGCTGGATGGGCCTGGCCTCGAACGCCATCTCCATCGCGGTCCTCATCCCCCTCCTGCCGCTGGCCGGCATGCTGTCCGACCGGATCGGGCGCAAGCCGATGCTGGTGACGGGTGCCATCGCCTGCATCGTGCTGGTCCCGCTCGCCTTCCGGGTGGGCGAGGAGGGGACGTTCGGGGCCGCGGTCGCCAGTCAACTCATCTACATCGTGCCGGAGTTCTTCCTCACCGGCATCGTCACCGTCTGCGCGGCCGAGCTGTTCTCCACGCGGACCAGGTTCAGCGCGAGCGCCATCGCGTACAACAGCTCGTTCTCCATCTTCATGGGCATCACGCCGTTCGTCGCGACGCTGCTGGTCAGCACCTTCGACACCATCTACGCCGTCTGGGCCTACCTGGCGGCGGGCGCCCTCCTGGCGCTGGTCGTGGTGAGCGCCTTCATGACGGAGACGTACCGGAGCCACCTGGGCGCGGACAAGTTCGCCGTCCGCACCTGAGCGAATCCGTACATACGCATTCTCGCACCACCGCACAGTTGTCATCGATTCACAGGAACGGAAAGCACCATGCCTCTCGACCCCGTCGCATACCTCCCCTACAAGGACCCGGACGACTTCATCCGCGAGGTGACCGACCGCATCTGGGTCGACCGGGACATCGCCCACATCGTCGACAACTACGAGCCCGACTCGATCGTGCACACCAGCCTCGGCACCGTCGTCGGCCGTGACGGTGTCATCGAGGGCACCACCATCCGCATGGGCAGCACGCCGGGCCACATCGGCCAGGCGGAGGACGTGGTCTGGGAGGCGCGCGGCGACGACGCCTTCCTCAGCTCCCACCTGGTCTTCTCCGCCGACGAACACCTGGTGGACGGCCGCAACATCCGCATCCGCAAGCGCACGGTGGCCAACTGCCTGTACCGCAGGGGCCGGATGGTGGAGGAGTGGGTGGTACGCGACGAGCTGGCCGACTGCCTCCAGCGCGGCCTCGATCCCGCCGAGGCGGCGCGCCGGCTCACCTTCCAGGGGTTCAGCGGCTCCATGCTCGACGAGCCGCCGACGGACGTGCTGCTGGAAGGCGTCAGCGGCGCCCGCCAGGACCAGTACCGTCCCGAGTGCGAGATGGTGCTGCGGTTCATCGACGAGGTGTGGACGCGGCGCCAGTTGCACCGGGTCGACGACTTCATGGTCCGCGACCTGTTCCTGCACACGGTCGGCGACCGTACCGTCATCCGCCCCGAGCGCTACCAGAGCGACCTCCTCGCCATGGTCGGCCCCTTCCCCGACGCGCGGTTCGCCGTCCGGGACATCCAGACCAACCACTCACCGCGCTACGCGGGTCTGCGCGTCGCCGTCCTGTGGACCATGCACGGCACCTACCGCGGCACCGCCGCCTTCGGCCCCCTCACCGGCCGGCCGGTGACGGTACTCGGGGTGTCGCAGTTCCTGATCCAGGACGGCCGCATCGTGAAGGAGGTCCGCGTCTACGACGAGATCTCGCTCCGCGCGCAGATCGACGCGGGACGCGAGGAGGGCCCGCAGGTGGAGGCCAACATCTACTGAGCCACTCCCCTGTCGTCGGCGGTCCGGTACTCGAGTGCCGGGCCGCCGACGACGTGGTCGTGGTCCACGGCCACCAGCTCGTCCTCGAAGCGGGTCAGGAGCCGCGGGTCGTAGGCGGCTACTGCGGTGGATTGAGCTTGCGGAAGTAGGTCCAGCTCGTCTCGTTCGGCTCGCTCCACTTCTCCGGGGCGTGCGCGAACTCCGGATGGTGGCCGGCGATGTACGCGCGGGTGCGCTCGGGAACCTCCGTGTACGCGCCGAGCTTGCGGCCCCGGCAGTGGAAGGTGAGGCCGCCGGGCCGCTGTCCGCGGGCCATCCACGGGAGCCACGGGGACATCCGGGACCACGACATGGTCGCCGGGACACTGGGCGCGGGGCCCGCCAGGTCGGCGCGGTCGGCGAAGAACTGGAACAGCTCCAGAGCCCGGTACGTGTCACCGGCCGAGTGGACCGGGTACTGGGCCACGGGCAGCGGCGAGGGGTAGGCGAGCGGGATCTCCAGGCTGAAGCAGACCTGTCCGCCGAGTTCGGTCGTCGGGACGGGGAAGGGGCGCCACTTCTGGTTCGCCGGGTCGTTCCAGACGTGCACGACCGGCAGGTCCCGCCAGGTCTCCAGGATCTCGCGGCTGACGGGGTCGAGGTAGAAGGCGGCCTCGCGGGTGAGCAGACGGTAGGCGTCCGGACCTCCGTCGGCGTCCTGGACGAGGCGGGCGACGTTGACGCCCTCGAAGCCGAAGAGACGCTCGTACGGCTCCTCGGGACCCCAGGCGTACACGTCACCGGTCCACCAGTAGGTGACCTCCTCGCCGTCCAGCGAGGCACGGGTGCGGGCAAGGGCGCGGAGCTGTTCTGCGGGTGTCGTCATGGGAAGTACTCTGCGCGATCACCGCCGTGACGCGGCGCCGATCACCCCGGCATGGAACGGAATTGACCAGAAAGAAAGCTTCACGCGGAGCGGGCCCCGACCACACCCGGCCGGGATCGGGGTGACGTCAGGGGTCGCTCGGGGGTCTCCCCGATGTTCCGTGCCCGGCCGGTCGGCAGTGTGGGGGCATGACCTCAACGCACATGTCACGAAGGGCATTCGGGCACGCGGCGGTCGCCGGGACCGCCGCGCTGGCCACCGGTCTGGCACTGCCCGGGCATCGCGCCCGCGCCGCGCCGATGCCGCCGCTCCCGCCCTTGGACCCCGCCGCTCTTCAGGCGGTCATCGACGACCGCGCGGCGCCTGCGTCGACCGCGGCGCAGCTCCGGATCGGCGGCACGGCCGGGCACTGGCACGGCACCTCGGGCCTCGCCGACCTCGGGAGCCGGCGTCCGGTGCGGGCGGGTGACAGGGTCCGGGTCGGCAGCGTGACCAAGGTCTTCGTCGCCACGGTCGTCCTCCAGCTGGTGGCGGAGCGCCGGTTGACGCTGGACACGCCGGTGCGGCGGATCCTGCCGGGCCTCCTGCCGGACCGGTTCGGCGCGATCACCGTGGCGCACCTGCTCAACCACACCAGCGGGCTGCCCGACCACGTCGGCATCCCGGAGCCGGAGACGGCCGAGGAGGTGTTCCGGCACCGCTTCGACCACTGGACGCCGCGGGAGTGGGTGGCGACGGCGACGCGCGGTCCGCTCAAGTTCGCGCCGGGGACGCGGCAGGAGTACCGCGGCATCAACTACGTGCTGGCCGCCCTGATCGTCGACACGCTGACCGGCCGCCCGTACGGGGAGGCGGTGGCGGCCCGCGTCCTGCGCCCTCTGGGCCTGACCCGCACCGCCGTGCCGGGAGACGAGCGGCGCATCCGTGGCCGGCATGTGCACGGGTACCTCAGGACGGCGGAGGGCCGGCTGCGGGACATCACCGCGTACGACCAGTCGTCGGCCCGGGGCGAGGGCGACATGATCTCCACGGTGGACGACGTGGACCGGCTGCTCACCGCCTTGTTCTCGGGCGAACTGCTGCCGCCCCGGCTGCTCCGGCTGATGTTCACCCTGCCCCCGGACGAGGTGCGCATGCTCGACGGCAGCCCGGCCCGCTACAGCACCGGACTGCAACAGGCCGCGGTCAACGGCGTCGTCCTGTGGGGCAAGACCGGCGAGACGTACGGCTACAAGAACGCCGCGTTCTCCACCAGCGACCAGAGCCGCCGCTTCGTCCTCGCGTACCACCCGACGACGGTCCGCGACGGTGCGGAGAGCCAGATGATCGCCCGGGTCGCCGATCTGCTGACGCGGGACGCCGGCGGCGCCGGGTGACGTCCTCGGGTCACGGCGGCGGCGACCCGGCGGACGGGTCGGTCTCCGGGGACGGGCGGAGGAAGGCGCGGGCCCGGGGAGTGTGCCGGTAGTGGACGTGCCGGCCGGAGCGGGTGCGGTGCACCAGGTCGGCGGCGAGGAGTCGGGTCAGGTGGAAGGAGACCGTCGCGGGGGCGAGGTGGTGCAGGGCGGCGAGCGCCGTGGTGGTGCGCGGTTCGGTCAGGCTGTGGAGGATCGCCAGCCGGGTGGCGCCGAGGACGGGGGCGATGCGCGGGCCCCGGTGGCGTGCGGCGCCCATGGGGATGGCGAGCTGGGCCTCCTCGCGTCGCAGCGGGGCGTGCAGGCCGACCCGGTCGAGGAAGAGGCTCGGGATGAGCGTGAGGGGGTGCGTGCCGCCGACCTCGCCCTCGTAGGCCGAGGTGACCTGTAGTGCGCCGTCCTGCCAGCGCAGGGAGGAGTGCAGGGCCGCGAGGGCACCGCCGAGTCCTTCGCGGGCCGCGACGGCGCCGTGCCGTTCCACGAAGCCCTCGAAGCTCGCGGTGGTCTCGGACCAGCGCGGTGCCATCGCCTTCGACCACAGCCAGTGCAACTCGCGGGCCAGACGCTCCCGCAGTTCGCTCTCGCCCACCTCGATCCCGGGCCGGACCCGCTCCTCGGCGCGTCCGAGCTGGCCTTCGCGCAGCCAGGGGCAGCGGCTGCCCCGCGCCTGTCCCCCGGCCAAAAAGGCGGTGAACTGGGTCTCCACCGTGCTCGTCGGGGTCGTGGCGACGGCGTGCAACTGGTCCTCGACCGACGGCAGGAAGGTACGGGGGGCCGGCGTGAGCAGTTCCGGGAGGTAGGCGGTGTATCCGCGGGAGACGGCGGCGAGCGTCGGCAGCCGGCCGGAGGACAGCAGGGCCCCGACCTGACGGAGGGCGGGCGGAGGTCTCCGGACCTCGGACACGGCCACCAGCGCGGCTGCCAACTCCCCCACGGGTGACACGGCCCAGCGCAGACCGGCCAGCCGCTCGGCGGGCATGTGCAGGCGAATCACGAGTCCGCTCCCCCTGTGCGTTCTCAACCCCGATGAACGGTTCGTCGCAGACCGGCATTCGAACCTGATCGAATCAACGCGTCAGGCAGGCGTTCGGTTCCTAGGCTCCGGGGACCACCATCACAGCCGTAGGAAAGGCATCACCCTGTGCACCAGCAGATGATCTTCGTGAACCTGGCCACCAACGACCTCGACGCGGCCAGGAAGTTCTTCGCCGAGTTGGGCTTCGCCGCCGACGACAACTTCAGCGACGACACGACGGCCGCGATTCCCCTCAGCGACACCATCAACGTCATGCTGCACACCCACCGCAAGTACGCGGAGTTCACCAAGAAGCGGATCGTGGACTCGACGTCGTCCAGCGAAGTGCTGCTCGCCCTGAGCGCCGCCGGTCGGGAAGAGGTCGACGCGCTCGTCGAGAAGGCGGTGGCCGCGGGGGGCTCGGCCACCGGTGAGCCCCAGGACCACGGCTTCATGTACGGCCGCGCCTTCGACGACCTCGACGGGCACACCTGGGAGGTGATGTGGATGGATCCGACGGCGGCACAGGGCTGATTCCGGCGGTCGTCGCGGTCACTCCGACGCCGGGGCGTGCGGGCCGGTCGCCGGTGGTTCGGCCGGACGGTCCCGTCCGCCGTCGCGGCCGGACACCACCACGATCAGAAGACCCACGACGACGGCGGCGACGACGACGCGTCCAGCGGCTCGCGTCGTCCATCCCGCCCGGGACGCGCCCTCGTGCGTCCCGGGCGCACCCAGCCTCTCGGCGCGCCGGGCGGGTCGCAGCAGTCGGAGCAACAGCAGTGCCGCGACGGGCAGTTGCAGCAGCCACAGCACGGTGCGCGGCCACTCTCCGTACCAGACGTTGGTCCCGTACAGCAGCGTGTGCCAGACGCTCAGCACGTACACGACGATGACGAACCGGTGCAGTCGCCGCCAGGTGTTCGCGCCGATATGGTGCCGGACGTAGAACAACAGGCCCAGGGGGACGGCCAGGTACAGGGCGGCCTGGCCGACGGGAATGGCGATCCGGCCGGTGCCGGAGTCGTACCAGCCGGGCACGAAGCTGTCCGCGAAGGCGACCCAGAGCCGCTCCGCCCACCCCACCTTCGTCTCGTAGCGCACGAGTTCGGCGGCGAACATCAGCGCGTGCGCGAACATCAGGGCCATCGTGGTCAGGCTGGTCGTCCGGTGCCAGCGTTCCAGCACCTGCCGGGAGACGGGCAGTCGGGTGGGGCGCGGTCCGGACAGCAGCAGTCCGAGCATCACCGTGCCCCACGCCCACAGCAGGCCGGACCAGCCGAACGCCTGGCTGAGCAGGTACATCCAGTAGGTGGCGGGGTCGTCCATGAACGGCATGACCGCGACGGTGGCCGAGTCCCCCGACCCCATGCGTGCGTAGAGGAACGCGAACACGGCCGCGGTGACCACCACCGCGGCGGTGGCGTCGGGCACCGCGGACCTCAGATCACCTCGGAGGGCGGGGCGGTCGGCGGGGCGGCGCTCGCGTCCGGTCCCAGCGGCGGGCGGCCCGTCTTCCCCGGGCCTCGCGTCGGACAGCATCAGGGCCTCCCGGGCGCCGCCACCGCCAGGGCGGTGCGCGTGTGTCGTGGGGCCATCAGTCTGGCCGACGGGACGGCGGAGCACCGAGTCGCGATCAAGCCAGTGCGCCGGGCATGTGCGGCCGAAAAGGCGCGGTGGCGGCGGTGCTCAGCGCTCAGCGCTCAGCGCTCAGCGCTCAGCGCTCAGCGGGAACCGTCGTTCGTGACCGGATAGGGCACGAAGGTGCTGCTGTTCTGGTCGATGAGCAGACCTCGGCCCAGCGGTGGCGCGGCCCGCTGGGAGCAGTCGAGGCGCTCACAGACGCGGCAGCCCATGCCTATGGGGGTCGCGGCGGCGGCGTTGCCGAGGTCGAGGCCGTCCGAGTAGACGAGCCGGTGGGCGTGGCGGGTCTCGCAGCCGAGGCCGATGGCGTACGTCCTGCCGGCCTCGTTCCACCGGCCGCGGTGGCGGGTGACCGCCCGGGCGGTCCACAGATAGCGCTGTCCGTCGGGCATCTCGGCGATCTGGACGTGGATGCGGCCGGGAGCGGCGAACGACTCGTAGACGTTCCACAGCGGGCAGGTGCCGCCCGCCCGGGAGAAGTGGAAGCCGGTGGCCGACTGCCGCTTGGACATGTTGCCGGCCCGGTCGACCCGGACGAAGGAGAACGGTACGCCGCGCAGCCGGGGCCGCTGGAGGGTGCTCAGGCGGTGGCAGACCGTCTCGTAGCCGACGCCGTAGTGGTCGGTGAGCAGGTCGATGTCGTAGCGGGCCTCCTCGGCCGCGGCGTGGAAGGTGCCGTAGGGCAGGATCAGTGCGGCGGCGAAGTAGTTGGCGATGCCGATGCGGGTCAGGGCGTGCGGTGCCGAGCCGGGCGTGAAGTCCTCGGCGGCGAGCCGGTCGAGGGCGTCCCCGTGCTCCAGCAGGGCGAGCTGAGTGGCCATGCGGAAGGCGCGCCGTCCCGGGCGCAGGCGCGGCGACAGGTGCAGGGTGCGGGTCGCCTCGTCGTAGTGGTGGAGCCGGTCGCCGGCCTCGGCGGCCAGGTGGACGCCGTGGGCCTGGGCGAGCCGGGCGGTGAGGGCGCCGATCACCTCGCCGGGCCGGACGCCGATCTCCGCCGCCAGGCCCTCGGCCGCGAGGTCGGTGTCGTGCAGGTAGTTCTCGCGCCGGTAGAAGAAGTCCCGGACCTCCTCGTGGGGTGAGGAGGCCGCCGACTCTCCGGCCCGGCCGTCCGTGGCACCGGCCAGCCGCTCGGACAGCCGCTGGTTGCGCCGGCCGAGGTCGAGCAGGACGCGGGCCACTTCGGGGGTTCGCGCCGCGAGGTCGGTCAGGTCGGCGGCGGAGACCCGGGATTCGGCGATCTCCGTGGACAGGGCCTCGCGCAGGTCGGCGACGAGGCGCGTCGTGTCGCGTGCGGAGAAGAACCCCGGGTCGACGCCGAACGCCTCGGTCAGCCGCAGCAGTACCGGCACCGTGAGCGGGCGGGAGTCGTGCTCCATCTGGTTGAGGTAGCTCGGCGAGATGCCGAGCACCCGGGCCAGCTCGGCCTGGCTCATCCGACGGTCCTCACGCAGGCGCCGCAGCCGCGCCCCCGCATAGGTCTTGCTCACGGCCACTCCTCCGCACCGGGAAACCGACCGCCAGAGTACGGGACGAGCCCTCCTGCGGGCCCTTCGCAACCTTGGCAGAATCCGGCCGGAAGATTCGCAGAACTTGGCATTCGTCCACGGTTGATGGCACTCAGTGCCAGTGTCAGAGTCTCAGTGCGGCCCGCCGGAACCGGTGGACGGCCACCCGGTACCGACTTGCGATTTCATGCCCTGACGTCGGAAGGATCGGTGCGAGTGACCTCTCCACGGCAGCATTGCTCATCCTCCTCTCCAGGAGGTCCCGGCGGGCCGCAGCCACAGGACAGACACGCAGTGCCACACCCGATTCCGATCGGTTCGGGATTGGCAGACACCACAGACCGAGGAGACGGTGACAGTCATGGCAGAGGCGAGGACACAGGCGGCCGAGGAACTCGCGCGGCGCTGGGCCACCGACCCGAGGTGGCAGGGCATCGAGCGCACCTACGGCGCCGACGAGGTGCTGCGGCTCTCCGGCAGCGTCCGCGAGGAGCACACCCTCGCCCGGCGCGGTGCCGAGCGGCTGTGGCGGCAGCTGCACGATCTGGACTACGTGCACGCGCTCGGAGCGCTCACCGGCGGGCAGGCCGTGCAGCAGGTCAAGGCGGGCCTCCAGGCCATCTACCTGTCCGGCTGGCAGGTCGCCGCCGACGCCAACCAGGCCGGGCACACCTACCCGGACCAGAGCCTGTACCCGGCCAACTCGGTGCCGCAGGTGGTGCGCCGCATCAACAACGCGCTGCTGCGTGCCGACCAGATCGCCACGTCCGAGGGCGCCGGGGACACCACCGACTGGCTCGCGCCGGTCGTCGCCGACGCGGAGGCCGGTTTCGGCGGCCCGCTGAACGCCTTCGAACTGACCAAGGCGATGATCGCCGCCGGCGCGGCCGGCATCCACTACGAGGACCAGCTCGCCTCCGAGAAGAAGTGCGGCCACCTCGGCGGCAAGGTGCTGGTGCCGACCTCGCAGCACATCCGCACCCTCAACGCGGCCCGGCTGGCCGCCGACATCGCCGACGTGCCGACCGTGATCGTCGCCCGCACCGACGCGCTCGCCGCCAACCTGCTCACCAGCGACGTCGACGAGCGCGACGCCGAGTTCGTCACCGGCGAACGCACGGCGGAGGGCTTCTACCGGGTGCGGAACGGCATGGCCCCGGTCATCGCCCGCGGCCTCGCCTACGCGCCGTACTCCGACCTGATCTGGGTCGAGACCGGCACCCCGGACCTCGCCCAGGCCCGTGAGTTCGCCGAGGCGATCCACGCGCAGTACCCCGACCAGATGCTCGCCTACAACTGCTCGCCGTCCTTCAACTGGAAGGCTGCGCTGGACGACGACCAGATCGCCAAGTTCCAGCGGGAGCTGGGCGCGATGGGCTACAAGTTCCAGTTCATCACCCTGGCCGGTTTCCACTCCCTGAACCACGGCATGTTCGACCTGGCCCGCGGCTACGCCGAGCACGGCATGACCGCCTACGTCGACCTCCAGGAGAAGGAGTTCGCCGCCCAGGCCCAGGGCTTCACCGCCGTCAAGCACCAGCGCGAGGTCGGCACCGGCTACTTCGACCTGGTCTCCACCGCCGTCAACCCGGCCTCCTCGACCACCGCTCTCGCCGGGTCCACGGAGGAAGAGCAGTTCCACTAGGCAGCCGGGCCGGGCCGCCCGCGCGGCCCGGCCCGCCCTCCCCTCTCCCAGGAGATCGCCATGACCACCCTCGCACCGCCCCACCAGCTCCGTGTCCTCGCCGCTCCGGGCCACCGGCACGACGAGATCCTCACCCCCGCCGCCCTGGACTTCGTCGGCCGTCTCGCCGCGGCGTTCGGGGAGCGCCGGCGGGATCTCATGAAGGAACGCCGCCGCCAGGCCCTGCGGCTCGCGTCGGGCTCTCCGCTCGTCTTCCCCATGGTCACCGCGGCGGTGCGGGACGATCCGTCCTGGCGGGTCGCGCCGCCCGCGCCCGGTCTGACCGACCGGCGGGTGGAGATCACCGGGCCGCCGGACCGCCGTATGGCCGTCAACGCGCTGAACTCGGGTGCCAAGGTGTGGATGGCGGACTTCGAGGACGCCACGGCCCCCACCTGGGACAACATCGTCGACGGCCAGCTCACCCTGCTCGACGCCGTCGAGCGCCGTATCGACTTCACCACGGCGGAGGGCAAGGAGTACCGGCTCGCCGACCGCGACCGGCTCGCCACCCTCATGATCCGCCCGCGCGGCTGGCACCTCGACGAGGAGCACCTGGAGTTCGACGGCGGCCCCGTGCCCGCGGCCCTCGTCGACTTCGGCCTCTACTTCTTCCACTGCGCGCGGCGGCAGATCGACGCGGGCCGCGGCCCGTACTTCTACCTCCCCAAGCTGGAGAACCGATACGAGGCCCGCCTCTGGAACGACGTCTTCCTGCTGGCGCAGGAGTTGCTCGGCATCCCCCGGGGCACGGTCCGGGCCACCGTCCTCATCGAGACGATCACCGCGGCGTTCGAGATGGAGGAGATCCTGTACGAGCTGCGCGAGCACTCCGCCGGTCTCAACGCCGGCCGCTGGGACTACCTCTTCAGCATCATCAAGACCTTCGGGCACCGCACCGACTTCCTCCTCCCGGACCGCGCGAGGGTCACGATGACCGCGCCCTTCATGCGCGCCTACACCGAACTGCTCGTGCGCACCTGCCACAGGCGCGGAGCGCACGCCATCGGCGGCATGGCCGCCCAGGTGCCGGGCGGCGACCCGGCCGCGAACGAGGCGGCCTTCGCCAAGGTGCGGCTGGACAAGGAGCGGGAGGCGGAGGACGGCTTCGACGGCTCCTGGGTGGCCCACCCGGCCCTGGTGCCGGTGTGCCGCGACGTCTTCGACGGCGTCCTCGGCGAACGGCCCCACCAGCTCGACCGCACCCGCGACGACGTCGAGGTCACGGCCGTCGATCTGCTGTCGGTCCGCCGGGTCACCGGCCCGCCGACCCCGGAGGGCGTGCGCACCAACATCGCCGTCGCGCTGCGCTACTTCGCCGGCTGGCTGCGCGGTGAGGGCGCGGTCGCGGTGGACGGGCTGATGGAGGACGCGGCCACCGCCGAGATCGCCCGCGTGCAGGTCTGGCAGTGGCTGCGGCACCGGGTGATCGACCGGGAGACCGTGCTGCGGCTGCTCGACGAGGAGGTCGTCGCGCTCGGCGCGATCTCCCCGTGGGCGTCCTTCGACGACATCCGGGGACTGTTCGAGCGGACCGTGCTGGCGGGTGAACTGCCGCTGTTCTTCACCCCGGACGCGTACACCCGCCACCTCGTGCGGCGGACGGAGGCCGGGGCATGAGCGTCGGTATCCGGCGCGTCGGTGTGGTCGGCGGCGGGCAGATGGGCGCCGGCATCGCCGAGGTGTGCGCCCGGGCGGGCCTGGACACGGTGGTGTGCGAGGCCGACGCCCTCGCCGCCCGCACCGCCCGGGACCGGGTGGCGGCGTCCCTCGACCGAGCGGTACGGCGCGGGAAGCTGGAGCCGTCGGGGGCGGAGGACGCGCTGGCCCACCTCGTGTTCACGGGCAGCCTCGACGACCTCGCCGACCGTCAGCTGGTCGTCGAGGCGGTGGTGGAGAACGCGGACGCCAAGGCGGAGGTCTTCGGCGCGCTCGACAAGATCGTCGAGGATCCGCAGGCCGTGCTGGCCACCAACACCTCCTCGCTGCCGGTCATGCGACTGGGTATGGCGACCGGCCGCGCGGACCGGGTCGTGGGCCTGCACTTCTTCAATCCCGTGCCGGTGCTGCCCCTGGTCGAGGTCGTCTCGTCCCTGCACACGTCGGCGGACACGGTCTTGCTCGTCGAGGACTTCGCGGCCCGCGCGCTCGGCAAGACGGTGGTCCGGTCGCAGGACCGGGCGGGGTTCGTCGTCAACGCGCTGCTCGTCCCGTACCTGTTGTCCGCCGTGCGGATGGCGGAGTCCGGCTTCGCCACCGCGGCGGACATCGACGCGGGCATGGAGTTGGGCTGCGCCCATCCCATGGGGCCGCTGCGGCTGGCCGACCTGATCGGTCTGGACACGGTCGCCTCGATCGCGGAGTCGCTGTACGACGAGTTCCGCGAGCAGTTGTACGCCCCGCCGCCGCTGCTCCAGCGCATGGTGGAGGCGGGGCTCCTCGGCCGGAAGACCGGCCGGGGATTCCACACCTACGACCGGGTCTGACCGCCGGGTTCCGGCGCGGCGCCGGCCGTGGTGGCGAGCCCGAGCTCGCGCTCGCCGAGTGGGGTGAAGAAGCGCTCGACGTCCGCGTCGGTGACGTCGGCGAGGGCGGCCGGCGTCCAGCGGGGGTCGCGGTCCTTGTCGATGATCTGGGCGCGGATGCCCTCGACCAGGTCGGGTGCGGTCAGTGCCGCGCAGGAGACGCGGTACTCCTGGTCCAGGACCCGCTCCAGGGAGCCGAGCCCGCGGGCGCGGCGTACGGCGGCCAGGGTGACCTTGAGGGAGGTCGGCGACCTGGTGAGCAGGGTCTCGGCGGCCTCCTTGGCGGCCGGATCGCCGTGGTCGTACAGCCGCCGCACCGCCTCCTCTACGCCGTCCGTCGCGTAGCAGGCATCGATCCAGGTCCGGTGCGCGGCCAGGACACCCGGCGGAGGCGCCTGCGTGTACCGGTCCAGGGCCTCGGCGGCGGGGAGCTCGGCCAGCTCGTCGACGAGGCCGCCCAGCGCGGCGGAGGGCACGTAGTGGTCGGCGAGACCGCAGAGCAGGGCGTCGGCGGCGCCGATCGGAGTGCCGGTCAGGGCGAGGTGGGTACCGAGTTCGCCGGGGGCGCGGGCGAGCAGGTGGGTGCCGCCGACGTCGGGGACGAAGCCGATGCCGGTCTCGGGCATGGCGATCCGGGAGCGTTCGGTGACGATCCGGACGCTGCCGTGCGCGGAGATGCCGACGCCGCCGCCCATGACGATGCCGTCCATGACGGCGACGTACGGCTTCGGGTAGCGGGCGATACGGGCGTTGAGCCGGTACTCGTCCCGCCAGAAGGCGGCCGAGACCGTGCCGTCGCCGTCGCGGGCGTCGTCGTGGATGCTCCGGATGTCGCCGCCCGCGCACAGGCCGCGCTCCCCGGCGCCGGTGACGACGACGGTGTCCACGGCCGGGTCCCGCTCCCAGGCGGTCAGCGCCTCGTCGACGCGGAGCACCATCTCGTGGGTGAGGGAGTTCAGGGCCCTGGGGCGATTGAGGGTGATGTGCGCGGCCCGGCCAGTGGTGTGCAGGAGGACGGGTGCGTCGGTGCCGTTCATCTCGACACCGTACTCGGCTCCATGCGACGAGGGGGCTCCGCCCACCGGCGAAGCCCCCTCCTGGTCGTCACCGGTCGCCGGCGAACCAGTCCTTCTGCGGGGTCTTGGCCGCGAGCGCGCCGCAGTTGGAGCCGTAGTTCCAGGCCTGCAGGTTGTCGATGACGCCGCCCCACTCCACGCAGGCGCCTCGCGCGAAGGCGTACACCGGCCCCGCGTACGAGCGGTACTCGCCCGCGTCGTACATGTCCTCGCTGCTGTCGACGTTGCGCACGTAGGCCACCATGTACTTCGGCGCGCCGGTGCTGTTGCGGATGGTCACCGTGCAGTTCTTGCCCGTCGCCGAGTTGTAGGTGAGGTAGACCGTGCCGGTCTTCCCGATCGGCATGGAGTTCACCACCTTGTAGCCGGAGCCGCAGACCCCGTTGTACGCGGCGGTCGCGCCGTTGGTGGCCGCACCGGCGGCGGGCGCGGTCACCAACAGCGCCGCTCCGATGGCCCCGACGGCGATCAACAACGTACCCACGGCTTGCATGGAACGCTTCATGGCACCTCGATCCGTGTATCGGACTGGCCTCCCCATGGTGTTGCTGAAGCCACCCGTTGAGACCTTTGCGCCTGTTCGGTGGTTGTACGCCGTTGACGACTGTTTACAGCCATTCGCGAAGAAGATCGCCGAGTGGCCGCCTACTTCCCGTGCGGGTCGGTCGCGTTGAGTGCGGCCACGACCTGGTCGTAGTCGCCGCGGGCCTCCCCGTGGCGCAGGAACTTCACGCGCTCGACCTGGATCTCCCGGGCATCGGGCTCCGCCTCTATCAGGGCGACGACCTCGGTGACGAACTCGTCGAGCGGCATGGCGTGCTCGTTGTCCTCCTGGCCGGGCAGCAGCGCGGTGCGCACGGACGGCGGTACGAGCTCCACGACCTTCACGGAGGTGTCGGCGAGCTGGAGCCGGACGGACTCGCTGAGCATGTGGATCGCGGCCTTCGACGCGTTGTAGCTGGGCGTGACCTTCAGCGGCGTGAAAGCCAGGCCGGAGGAGACGGTCATGATCGTGGCGTCCGGGCGGGTCCGCAGGTGTTCGACGAAGGCGGCGACGAGCCGGATCGGGCCGAGCACGTTGGTCGTCACCGTGGACTCCGCGGTGGCGAGGAAGGTGGCGGGATCGTGCCAGTCCTCGGCGTGCATCACGCCTGCCATCGTGACGAGGACGTTGAGGTCCGGATGGTCCGCGAGCACCTGCTCGGCGGCGGTCGCGATGCTCGCGGCGTCCGTGGTGTCGATCCGTACGGTGTCGATGCCGGGGTGGTCGGCCGCGATCCGTGCGAGCAGTTCGCCGCGCCGCCCGCCGACGATGACCTTGTTCCCGCGGGCTCGCAGCTCGAGGGCGAGGGCGAGGCCGATTCCGCTGGTGGAGCCGGGGATGAAGATGGTGTTTCCGGAGATGTCCATGGCTCGATCGTGGGCGGTGCGCGGGGCCGGGTGCAGAGACCGCTTGTCGGGGGATCGGCGATCCCTGGCTCAGCCATCGGCGCCGGGCGACAATCGACCGCATGGACCGTGCAGCACTGGCCGAATTCCTGCGCAGCCGCCGTGAGGCGCTGCGGCCTGAGGACACCGGACTTCCCACGGGCCCCCGCCGGCGGGCGAAGGGGCTGCGGCGCGAGGAGGTCGCCGCCCTCGCCGTGATGTCGACCGACTACTACACCCGGCTGGAGCAGCGGCGCGGCCCGCAGCCCAGCGAGCACATGCTGGCCTCGCTGGCCCGTGCGCTGCGGCTCACCGGCACCGAGCGCGACTACCTGTACCGGGTCGCCGGGCACAACGCGCCGACGTCACTGTCGGCCACCGCCCATGTCGCCCCGGCGCTCCTCAGGGTCCTCGACCGGCTCGACGACACCCCGGCGCTCGTCCTGACCGACCTGGGCGAGACGCTGGTGCAGAACCGGATGGCCGCGGCCCTGTTCGGGGACGCGTCCCGGCACACCGGGGCGGCGCGCAGCGCGATCTACCGCTGGTTCACCGACCCGGCGGAGCGGTCCCTCTACCCCGAGGCCGACCGGGACCGGCAGAGCCGCGCCCAGGTGGCGAACCTGCGCGCCGCCTACGGCCTGCGGGGTGCCCGGTCGCGGGCCGGCGAGCTGGTACGGACGCTGGAGAGGGCGAGCGAGGAGTTCGCCGAGCTGTGGGTCCGGCACGAGGTCGCGCGGCGCTTCGAGGACCACAAGACGCTCGTCCACCCGGAGCTGGGCCCGATCGAGGTGGACTGCCAGGCACTGTTCACGGAGGACCAGCAGCAGACGCTCCTGGTCCTCACCGCTCCCCCGCGCACGGAGGGCTACGAGAAACTGCGCCTGCTGGCCGTACTGGGCCTCGACACCTTCACCGAGGCGGACCGCTGACCGCGGGCCCGGGCCCACTCACTCGCACCCGTCGACCGCTCCCAGCTCGTCCAGTTCCCGGACGATCGAGGCGCGCAGTACGTCATGTCGCGGCCCCAGCCGGAACCGGTCGTCGCTCCACCGGTCCCGGGGATGGAGCCAGACGGGGGCACCGACCAGGTCGGCCGGCTCCCAGTCGTAGCGCGGCCACACGTGCGCGTGCAGGAAGGGGTCCGTGTTGCCGAGGATCTCCAGGTTGACGCGGCGGAAGGCGGGGTCCAGGTGCCGGCAGGCACGTTCCACCGCTTCGCCGAGGCGGTCCATGTCGGACAGGAAAGCCAGCCGTTTCGATCTCGGCAGGTCGGACAGCCGTTGCGCGTCCGGTTCGTCCACGAGGAGTACCGAGTAGCCCGGCAGGAACTGGACGTCCCCGATCACCGCGAACCCGGCCGCCAGTCGCCGCATCACGGTCGGGTTCTCACCCCTCAGCGCGGCCCCGATCCGATCCGTCCGCCAGTCATCAGCCATGGCCTGAAGCTACCTTCGCCGCCACCGCCCTCGAAGTCCGGCCGCCTCCGTCATGCTGGGGGCATGCCCTTTCCCGATGAGTCGGCTCCGGTGACCATGGTGGAGCACCAGCCGTGGTGGGCGGAGGACTTCGAGCGGCTGGCCGGTGTGCTGCGGGCTGCGCTCGGAGCCGAGGCCCGCGCGATCGACCACATCGGGTCCACCTCGGTGCCCGGACTCGCGGCCAAGGACTGCGTGGACGTCCAGGTCCAGGTCGACGCCCTCGACGGGGAGCGTCACGCCGGGCTCCTGGCCGCCGTCGGCTTCCGGTGCCGTCCGGAGCCGTGGAACCGGCAGGAGATCTCGGGCGGCCTGCCCTGCCCCAAGCTCGTGTTCGCACCGCCCGTCGGCACCCGCCGCTGCAACGTCCACCTGCGCGAAGTGGGTTCACCCAACGCCCGGTTCGCACTCCTGTTCCGCGACTACATGCGCTCGGACACCGCCACCCGCGACGCGTGGGGTGCCTTCAAGAAACGCCTCGCCCACAGCGTGCCGGACCTGTCCGACTACGGGCAGATCAAGGGGCCGGCGACCGAGGTGCTGATGGTTGCGGCGGAGCGCTGGGCGGCCGACACGGGGTGGCAGCCGGTGTCCGGCGGCCACAATCACGCGGAGGGCTGGTGAACCCCGGAAGTCGCTTCGCCCGATGCCGCCTCCGACCGGCGGCCCCACCTCAGCCGTGAGGGCCGAGGCGGCCGAGGGTTTCCTCCGGTGTCGCGCCGGGGCGCGTCCACTGGGGCACGGGGCGGCTGGTCCGGCCCCAGGTGGCGTTGCCGTCCGCGTCCGAGCGCCACGACCAGCACGGCTCGCCGCCCTCCGGCCGGCCCTCGGGCGTGTCCTCCCATGCCTCGCCACGGCCGTACGGCGTCATGTCGAGCAGGCCGAGGGAACCGTTGACCCGCTCGTTTCCGCGGCCCGTCGTGGAGTAGGTGAGGAAGACACGGTCGCCCTCACGCAGGTAGGAGGTGAGGTAGCCCATTTCGCCGCCGGCCGGTCCGTCCACGCCGCGGACCGAGTACCAGGGCTGGGTGTAGCCCATGAACTCGACGTAGGCGGCGACCTCTTCCCAGCGGCCCGTGGTCACGACGGCGAACGAGACGCCGCGGGCGTTGAGGTAGACGGGGTCCTTCAGGTGCCAGACCGTCGTGGTGCAGCCCTCGCACTGCCCCTGGTGCGGTGCGCCGTCGTACCACATGTGCTTGTAGACCACGAGCTCGTCTCGGCCCTGGAAGAGGTCCAGGAAGGGGACCGGCCCGTCGGGTCCGACGACCTCGACCGTCCCGTCGAACTCGACCATCGGCAGCCGGCGACGGGCCGCCGCGAGGGCGGCGTCACCGGCTCGGGTGTGTGCCTTCTCGCGGACCAGCAGCTCGTCACGGGCGGCCTGCCAGGTGGCCCGGTCCACCACGGGCGGACGGCCGGACGGCAGGGTGGTCGGGTCACTGGGCGTGTGCGCCATGACATCCTCCGTGGTGTCTCGTGCCGGGCGGCGCCGCGAGCGGGGACTACGACGCTCACGAGGTGCAGACTCGTGCCGCAGCCGGAACTCATCGCGGGGTGCCATTCACCGGGTTCATGGGCGCACCGGCCGACTACACGGTGGTGGTGATCCGGTCTCTGACCCCCGCGGTCCCGTGGCGGCTACAGCACCGTCGCCACGAGGCGGCGGGCGTGGGCGGCGTCGAGGCCGGCCGGGCGGAAGAGGATGCGGTACATCAGAGGGGCCACGACGTGGTCGACGACCGTCTCGGTGTCGGGCGTCCGCTCGCCGCGCGCGGTGGCGCGGGTGAGGATGACGTCGATCTGCTCGGCGGCATAGGCGGAGCACTGCCCGGCGTTGCTGCCGTCCGGATCGCCGAGCAGGGCGTCGCGGATGTAGGCGCGGCCGGAGGGGGAGGCCATCTCGTCCAGGAACTGCTCGGCCCACGCGGTCAGGTCGGCGCGCAGGTCGCCGGTGTCCTCGGGCGCCGTCTCGGGGCGCAGCCGCTCGACCGCCACGTCGGAAAGCAGTTCCTGGAGGTCGCCCCAGCGCCGGTAGATCGTCGACGGCGTCACCCCGGCGCGCTGGGCGACCATCGGGACGGTCAGGGCGTCCCGGCCCACTTCCGCCGCGAGTTCGCGTACGGCGGCGTGGACCGAGGCCTGGACTCGGGCGCTGCGCCCGCCGGGGCGCACCATCGGGCGGCTCATGGCTCCAGCCTAAAGCAAACGTGTTGCGTCTACGGGCCTGATCCACCTCGCTCAGGCCACCGGGGCCGGCTTGCGTGCGGGCATGGTCGCCTCGTACGCGCGACCCGTCCGCAGCAGCACGCTCTCGGCGAAGGGCCGGGCCATCAACTGCATGCCCACCGGCATGCCCGCGGAGTCGTGGCCGACCGGAACGGACAGGGACGGCAGCCCGGTGATGTTGGCCGGGGAGGACAGCCGCACGTAGGCGTCGGAGACGCTCTCGACGGTGCCGTCGGGCCAGGTGACGGTCTCGCTGCCGGCGGTCACGGCGGTGGCCGGGACCGTGGGGGCGGCGACGACGTCGACCTCGCCCAGCAGGCGGGCCCAGGCCTGCCGCATGAGCGTGCGGGCGCGCTGGGCACGCAAGTAGTCGCCGGCGGGCATGAGTTCACCGGCCTCGAGGAGGACGCGGACGTCCGCCTGGTACAGCTCGGGGACCGTACGCAGGGTCCGTTCGTGGTAGGCGGTGGCCTCCGGCACCATCAGCCCCCAGTGGGTGGCCCGGACGTGGCGTGCCATCGGGATGTCCACGTCGACGAGTTGCGCGCCGAGGTCCTGGAGCCGGGTGATCGCGCGCCGTACGGCCGCCTCCACCTCCGGGTGGACGTGGTCGAAGTAGTAGTTGCCCGGAACTCCGACGCGCAGCCCGGTCAGGTCCGTGCCCGCGCCCGGCGGGTGGACCGACCGCGGTGCGGGCACCGAGGCGGGGTCGCCGGGATCGGGTCCGACCAGCGCCGGCAGGACCAGGGCCGCGTCCTCCACGGTGCGGGTGACGGGGCCGACGTGGTCCAGGGACCAGGACAGTGACGTGACGCCGGTGCGGGGGACGAGGCCGTAGGTCGGCTTGAGTCCGACGACGCCGTTGAGCGCGACGGGCACCCGGATGGATCCGCCGGTGTCGGTTCCCAGGGCGAAGGTGGCGGCACCGGCCGCGACGGCGACGGCGGATCCGCCGCTGGAGCCGCCGGCGATCCGGTCGGGGTCCCAGGCGTTGCCGGTCTGCGGGGTGGTCAGGCCGTAGGCGAACTCGTGGGTGTGGGTCTTGCCGACCAGGACGGCGCCCGCCGCCGACAGACGCGCGGCCACAGTGCTGTCGCCCGGCGCGCTGTGGTCCGCGCGGACCCGGGAGCCGGCGGCGGTCGCCGTACCGGCGACGTCGAACAGGTCCTTCAGCCCCAGCGGGATCCCGTGCAGCGGTCCCCGATGGCGTCCGGCCGTGATCTCGTCCGCGGCCCGGCGGGCGGCGCGGCGGGCCCGCTCGCCCGTGACGGTGGCGTAGGCGTTCAGGTGCGGCTCCACCTCGTCGATCCGGTCGAGGACGGAGTCCACCAGCTCGACCGGGGACAGCCGCCGCGACCGGATCGCGTCGGCGGCGGCGGTCAGGGTCAGTTCATACGGCCGCATCGGGCTTCTCCTCCCCCGCGCGGTAGGCGGGTGCGGGCGGGGTGTCCCGGAAGTCGATCTCCCGGAGGGCGGCGACCACGGAGTGGATGTGGTCTGCGGTGGCCGCGACCGCGTCGAGGCGGTCGGCCGGAAGCGGGAGCCCCGCGCGGGCAGCCCAGCGGTACGCCTCCGGGGGCGTGAGTTCATCGGCGGACACGGGCGTTTCTCCTGATCGGATCGACGACGAGCGACAAGCGCAGCGGGGTCATCCCCGGGGCAACAAAAGCTAACTGTTTGCTTTAGTGGACCTTAGAGGCTACGGTTCTTTAACGCAAACAGATTGCTTTTAGCCTGAAGGGCTCGATCCGTCATGCCGACCCCCTCCTGGACCGTGGGCGACGTCACCGTCCACCGCGTCGACGAGGCTCCCCTGCCGCCCGCGACCGGCCCCTGGCTGCTGCCCGGCGCGACCACGGAGGTCGTCTCGCAACACCCCTGGCTGCGCCCCGACTTCGCCGACCCGGACGGCACCCTGCGCCTCGACAGTCACAGCTTCGCCTTCCACGCGGACGGGCTGCGGGTCCTCGTCGACACCGGCATCGGCAACGGCAAGGAGCGGGCCAACCCGGCCTGGCACGACCTGCGCACCGACTTCGTCGAACGCCTCACCGCCGCCGGATTCCCCCCGGACTCCGTCGACCTGGTGGTCCTCACCCACCTGCACGCCGACCACGTCGGCTGGAACACGCGGAAGGTGGACGGTGCGTGGATCCCCACCTTCCCCAACGCGCGCTACGTCACCTCACGCGCCGAGCGGGAGTTCTGGGCCACGTACGACATGGAGGAGGGCCGCCGGCAGATGTTCCGCGACTCCGTGATCCCCGTCGAGGAGGCGGGCCTGCTCGATCTCGTCGACGTGCCGGGCGAGGGCGTCGGGATCACACCGGGCCTGCGCCTGGTCCCCACCCCGGGCCACACCCCCGGCCACGTCGCCGTCGAGCTGACCGCGCGGGGGCGGACGGCGCTCATCAGCGGCGACTGCATCCACCACCCCGTGCAGCTCGCCAGTCCCGGGATCAGCGCCTGCGTGGACATCGACCCGGAGCAGGCCGAGGCCACGCGCCGCCGGCTGCTGGGCGACCTCGCCGGCACGGACACGCTCCTGCTCGGCACCCACTTCGCACCGCCCACCGCGGGCCGCGTCCGCGCGCACGGGGACGCCTACCGACTGGCGCCGGTGTCGTAGCGGTCGGCGGGGTGAGGCGGGCGGTTCGCCCGGGGCACTCTCTTGTCGATACCCGGAAACCGTAGGAGAGTATGGGCGAATGGGTTCCAAACAGCTGCTCAAGGGACTGCCCGAGGACGCCGACCTCAGGCGCGCGGACTCCCTCGCCCGGGAGATCTTCTCCGACGTCGCCAACAAGTGGGCGCTCCTGATCATCGAGGCGCTCGGTGAACGCACCCTGCGCTTCAGCGAGTTGCGGAACGAGGTCGAGGGCGTCAGCCACAAGATGCTCACGCAGAACCTCCGCATGCTGGAGCGCAACGGCCTGGTCGAGCGGACGGTGCACCCCACCGTGCCGCCGCGTGTCGAGTACACCCTCACCGAGCCGGGGCGGGCGCTGCGCGCCACGGTCGACGCCATGTGCGGCTGGACCCAGCAGTACCTCGGCCACATCGAGGACGCACGCGGTCGCTTCGGCGGCTGACGGGCGCCAGGGGGAAGGGGCAGGCCGATGAAGGCGGTGGTCCAGGAGCGCTTC
The DNA here is from genome assembly GCF_043202655.1 of Streptomyces sp. NPDC048171. Lineage (NCBI taxonomy): Bacteria > Bacillati > Actinomycetota > Actinomycetes > Kitasatosporales > Streptomycetaceae > Streptomyces > Streptomyces sp. NPDC048171. Next base: position 359,143 of record NZ_JBIDAU010000008.1, on the reverse strand, counting down.
GGCCCGCCCGAGGTGCTGCGGGTCGAGGAGATCGACCGGCCCCGGCCGGGGGACGGTCAGGTGCTGGTACGGGTACGCGCCGCCTCGGTGAACCCGTACGACTGGCACATGATGCGCGGCGACCCGTACGCGGCGCGGCTGACGGGTGGCATGGGGTTCAGGCGTCCGAAGTGCCCCGTGGCCGGCATCGACGTCGCCGGGGTGGTGGAGAGTGCCGGCACCGGTGTGGAAGGGCTCGGCCCCGGAGCCGAGGTGCTGGGCTTCTGCCCCGGTTCCTTCGCCGAGTACGGGTGCGCCCCGGCCGGGCTGCTGGTGCCCAAGCCGGCCGGCCTCACCTTCGAGCAGGCCGCCGCAGTTCCGATGGCCGCGGTGACCGCCCTGCGCGGCGTCCGGACCGTGGGGCGGGTCCGGTCCGGGCAGCGGGTGCTGGTCAACGGCGCGGGCGGTGGCGTGGGGACCTTCGCCGTGCAGATCGCCGCGGTGCTGGGCGCCGAGGTCACCGGAGTCTGCGGCGCCGGCAACGCCGACCTGGTGCGTTCCCTGGGCGCCGCGCACGTCGTCGACTACGCCCGACAGGACTTCACCGACGCGGGGGTTCGCTACGACGTGATCCTGGACAACGTGGGCAACCACCCGCCCGGCCGACTGCGCCGGGCGCTCACCCCCACCGGGGTTCTGGTGGCCAACGGGGGCGGCTCGCCCGGCCGGGTCTTCGGCGCGATCGGCTCCATGCTGAGGGTGACGGCGGCCAACGCCCTCACCCGGCAGCGGCTGGGCCCGATCCTCCCGGCGACCCCGGCCGGACCGGCGCGCGCGGACCTGCTCGCCGTCACCGCCCTCATCGAGGCCGGGCAGGTCGTCCCCGTGGTCGGCCGGACGTACGCGCTGGCCGACACGGCGGACGGAGTACGCCACGTGGAGCGGGGCCACGCCCGAGGCAAGACCGTGATCACCGTGTCCGGCGACGTCAGTGGAACCCCGTCCGGTCCGCCGTGACGTCGATGGTGTCCTTCACCATCGCCAGGGCCGCCCCCGTCGGACTCGACCGTCCGCCGCTCACGGTCACGTCGCCCGCGTCCGGACAGCCGAAGACCACGGCCTTCTCCGGCCCGGTGAGCGCGTACAGCGGATCCCCGGGTTCCGTCTCCTCCAGGCGTACGTCCACGAGGAGGGGCCGGTCCAGGGAGGCGACGGCGACCGCCCGCAGGCGACGCGAGCGGGAGGCCGCGCTCAGGGCCGCACCGGCGGTGCCCTCGTCCACGGGCTGCGCGCGCACGCGCACCGACGCCGGGTCCCAGCCCCAGGCCAGGGCGGCCAGCAGTCGCACCTTGGTGGCGGAGTCCGCGCCGGACAGGTCGGCCGACGGGTCCGCCTCCGCGATCCCGCGCCGCCGCGCCTCGTCGACCGCGTCGCCCAGCGAGTCGCCCTCGGCGAGGCGGTCGAGGACGAAGGTCACGGTGCCGTTCGGGCAGGCCCGGACGGTCCGGCAGCCCATGCCGCGCAGGGCGGTCCGCGACAGGTCGCCCGCGGGCAGCGCCGCCCCGGTCGCGCCGGAGATCCTGATCATGCTCCGCCCGGCGCGGGCCGCCGCGCCGAGGTCCCCCCAGTGGTCGAGCAGGTGGCTCTTGGTGGCCGTCACGACGTGGACGCCCCGGCGCAGCGCGGTTGCCGCCTCGGCCGCGGCGAGCGCGCGAAGTTCGGGCGAGGACGGCAGCGCCTGCGCGAACACGGCGGCGCCGGTCCGGTCGAGCGTCTCGTCCAGTGGCTCCGGCGGGTCCCAGGACGGGCGCGGTGGCACCGGCCGCCCGTCGTCTCCCAGCAGGCACTGACCCGAGCTCGCGCGAACGGCGCGGACCACCGGGCGCACGCCGTGCAGGCGGGCGAGTCCGTCCCCGTGCCCGGCCAGGTGGTCGACGTACGCCCGGCCGACCGGGCCGTATCCGGAAAGGACCACACCGGTCCGCGTCACTGCGCCCATCGATCCGGGCCCCTCTCGCCTGATGCCGCCGGTCCGCCGAGTGGCGCCCGACCCGGATGAGATCACACCATCGGAAGGATGACGGCGCGAGGGCCCGACGGGCCCGGGACGCCCGAACCGAATCGAACGAGCCGAGGTGAGGACCGTTGGCGACCGAGTCCGTGCGGTACCCGGGTGCGATCGTGCCCGTGGGGCACGTGGAGCCCGTGCCGCGCCGTGTCCGCGGGCTGATCGGCGGCCGTGCCGTCTTCGACACGCGGCGTGCGCTGTACGTCTGGGAATGGCCCCCGTATCCGCAGTTCGGCATCCCGCTCGACGACCTGGCCGAGGGGGCGGTGCTGACTCCTGACGGGGAGACCCGGACCCTGGGGGCCTGGCCCGCCCGGCGCCACTCCCTGCGCTTCGGGCCCGAGGTCCGCGAGGCGGCGGTCTGGGTCTGGGACGACGAGGCGCCGGAGCGGGTGCGCGGCACCGTCCGCTTCGAATGGGAGGCGCTGGACGACTGGTTCGAGGAGGACGAACCGGTCTTCGTGCATCCGCGGAGCCCTTACTCGCGGGTGGACGCCCTGCGCTCGTCCAGCAGCGTCCGCGTGGAGCTGAACGGCGAGGTGCTGGCGGACGCGCCGCACTGCGTGACCCTGTTCGAGACGGGCCTGCCCACGCGCTACTACCTCGACCGCGCGTACGTCGACTGGACACGGCTCCTGCCCTCGGAAACGGTCACCCGCTGCCCGTACAAGGGGACGACCAGCGGCTACTGGTCCCTGCGCTCCGATCCCGGGGCCCACTCGGACCTCCTCTGGGCGTACGACTTCCCGACCGCGCAGGTCCAGCGGATCGCCGGCCTGGTCGCGTTCTACGGCGAACAGGTCGGCCTCCGCGTGGACGGGAGGCCGGGCTGACGTCCACGTCAGTCCGCCCGCCCCTGCCCCGTGCCGCGCAGGTCCACGACGGTGGCCGCGAAGGCCAGCGGGCCGGGGAGCAGCGGGATCAGTACGGGTATCGACCAGGCGAGCAGCGCGGCCAGCACCACCGCCGCGGCCAGCAGCAGGCTCCCGCGAGGGCCCGCGACGGAGCGCAGGAGGCCCTCGCGCGGCGAGAGCCGGTGCGGGGCCGGCAGTGCGGTGGTGCGCAGGGCGACCACCGCCAGGCCGAGGGTGAGCAGGACCAGCGCCGGGGCCATGAGTCCCGCCCCGGGCAGGCTGCCGCGGATCAGCGCCGAGTCGACCAGCAGGGCGACGACCAGCAGCGGTACGGCCAGACCGCCGGCGAGCGAGCGCGGTGTCAGGTGGGCGCGCAGGTGCCCCAGGTAGCCGCCGGCCCCTCCGGGTGCGCCGTCCTCCACGGCCCGGCGCAGGGTCGCTGAGGCGGCGGCGAAGGCGGCCGGAGCGGTGACGACGGGAAGGCAGGCGACGCTGGTGAGCACTCCCACCAGCAGCACGTCCGCGAAGAGGGTGAACCCGGCCGAGAAGACCTCCCCGGGTTCGCGGCGGTCGCTCGGCGGCAGGGCCGGTGCCTGGGTCATGGTGTCAGCCCTTCAGTCCGGAGGTGGCCATGCCCTGCACCAGGTAGCGCTGGAAGACGAAGAAGAACAGCACGATCGGCAGCACGGAGATCACCGACATCGCGAACATGGGCCCGTACGCCGAGGTGCTGGACTGGTCCACGAAGCTGCGCAGGGCGAGGGTGATGGTGAACTTCTCCGGGGCGAACAGGTAGATCATCTGAGTGAAGAAGTCGTTCCACGTCCAGATGAAGGTGAAGATCGCCGTGGTGATCAGCGCCGGCCGGCTCAGCGGCAGCGTCACCGACCAGTAGGTGCGGAAGGCGCCGCAGCCGTCGATGCGGGCGGACTCCTCCAGCTCGCGCGGCAGTCCGCGCATGAACTGGACGATGAGGAAGACGAAGAACGCCTCCGTGGCCAGGAACTTCGGCAGGATCAGCGGCCAGTAGGTGTCCACCATGCCGAGCCGGTTGAAGATGATGTACTGCGGGATGAGCACGACGTGGTGCGGAAGCATCAGCGTCGCCACCATGAAGGCGAACATCACCTTGCTCATCCTGAAGCGCAGCCGGGCGAACGCGTAGGCGGCCAGCGAGCAGGAGAGCACGTTGCCGACCACCGCGCCGCCGGCGATCAGCACGGTGTTCCACAGCAGCCGGGTGACGGGGACGCCGGACACGCCGTCGAGGGCGGTCGTGTAGTTCGACCACTCCAGGTGGCTGGGCCACAGGTTGAGGCTGGTCACCACCTCGTCGGCCGGTTTGAGTGACGTGGCGAGCAGCCAGGCCAGGGGGTACAGCAGGACGAGCAGGCCCACGACGGCGATCGTGTGCGGGATCCATCGCCTGGTGGTGAGGTTCATCGTCCCTCCTCGTCCGCGTAGAAGACCCAGGACCTGGACGTCCTGAACAGGATCAGGGTGATGACGCCGATGGCGATGAGCAGCAGCCAGGCCATGGCCGCGGCGTAGCCCATGTGGGAAGCGGTGAACCCGCGTTCGTAGAGGTAGAGCGTGTAGAACATGGTCGAGTCGGCGGGGCCGCCCTCACCACCGCTGACCGCGAAGGCCGGGGTGAACACCTGGAAGGACTGGATCATCTCCAGGACCAGGTTGAAGAAGACCACCGGGGACAGCATCGGCACGGTGACGGAGACGAACTGCCGCCAGCGGCCCGCGCCGTCCAGCGCCGCGGCCTCGTACAGCTCGGGCGAGATCTGCTGGAGGCCGGCAAGGAAGATCACCATGGGGGCGCCGAACTGCCACACGGTCAGCAGGACGATGACGTAGACCGCGAGGTCGGGGTTGCCGACCCAGCCGCCGGTGTCGATGCCGACCGAGCCGAGGATGTCGACGACCGAGCCGCCGTCGTTGAACAGCGCGCGCCACACCAGGGCGATCGTCATGCTGGCACCGAGCAGTGAGGGCGCGTAGAAGGCGGAGCGGTAGAAGGCGCGGCCCCGACCGAGGTTCTTCAGGAGCATCGCCGCCCCGAGTGCGAGGAGCAGCTTGAGCGGAACGGCGACCACGACGTACAGCAGCGTGGTGCCGACCGACCGCCAGAACCGGGGGTCCTCGGTGAGCATCTCCTGGTAGTTGCGCAGGCCCACCCACTGCGGCGGGTCGAACAGGTTGTAGTCCGTGAACGACAGGTAGAGCGACACGGCCATCGGCACCAGCGTCAGCACCGCCGCGCCGAGCATCCACGGGGTCAGGAACACATAGGCGGGCCACTGCTGTTCGCGACGGCGGTGGCGCCGGCGTTCGGCCGGCGGCCGTGACCGGGCCGGGCGGTCGGCGCGTGCGGGCGCCCTGGTCGACACTGTGCTCATGACCGCAGCTCCCGTTCGGCCTCGTCGATGAATTCCCGCGCCGCCTCGCGCGGGGAGGTCAGTTCGTACATCACACGGTGGTAGGCGCGCTTGAAGGCGGTCTGGATGGCGACGTCGCCCCGGGGCGGTGCGGGGGGCGGGGCGTCCAGACCGTACTTCTCCATCTTCTGCGCGTACTCGTAGATCTCCTTCTCCGCGCCTTCGAGGGTCTTGGCGACGCGGGCGGCGATCTTCCGGTTGGGGGGTGTGGAGCGGGTGAAGCCGAGGATGTCGCCGGCCCGCTCGTCGTTGAGCAGGAAGTCGACCAACTCGGCTGCCTCCTTGGGGTGTTCGCTGTTGGCTCCGACCCCGAGGAGCATGGAGGGCTTGAAGTACGCGCCCTGGCGGCCGTCGGCGGTGGGGACGGGCGCGAAGTGGACCTGGTCGCCGAGGAGTGCGGGGTACCCGGGGAAGGGCGCGTCCCAGGTGAAGTCGGCGGCGGCGAGCCCGCGGCCCATGGGCGACAGTTCGGTGGTGCTGGCCTGCGAGGTGTCCTTGGCCTCGGCGACGACGCCTTCCTCGCGCAGCCTGTCGCAGAAGGCCCAGAACTCGGTGAGGTCGTCCTCGGTGAAGCCGAGTTCGGTCTGGCTCTTGTAGAGCTTTCCGCCGCGGCTGCGCAGCCAGTCCTCGAAGATGTCCTCGTTGACACCGTTGTCGTTGGCGCCCACCATGTCGCGTCCGTCGGGGGACTTCAGCCCCAGGGCGGCGATCTTCCGGTTGGCCTGCGCCCACTCCTGCCAGGTCCAGTCGGGCTGCGGGGTGGGGATGCCGGCCTTCCGGTAGACCGTGGAGTCGTAGGCGTAGCCGGTGATGCCGCGGCCCATCGGCAGGGCGTACTGCTTGCCCTCGAACACGCCCGTACGGACGAACTCCCCGTCCATGTCGGAGGTCCGGATCGTGCCGTTCTCGACGGCCTCGCCCAGCGGCAGGAGCGCGCCACCGCCCGCGTACTGGGAGATCTGCCGGTAGTCGAGCTGGGCCACGTCCGGGATGCCGCCGCCCGCGGCCTGGGTGGCCAGCTTCTGCATGTACGAGCCGAAGTCCGCGTTGGAGGTGCGGACCTCGACGCCGGGATGTTCCTTCTCGAACAGTTCCACCGCCTTCTTGGTGCGTGCGGCGCGGTCGTCGTTGCCCCACCAGGAGAACGTGAGGGTGACGCCGCCGGACGACACGTCACCGGAGGAGGAGCACGCGCTGAGCGACGCCGTCAGTGCGGTGCTGAGACCGACGGCGGCCGCGGCCAGGACGGCCCGGCGGCTCAGAGGTCGGCGCCGGCCGCTTCGGGGCTCGGGCATGGGTGCCTTCCCAGGGTTGCGAGGACGGGTGGACGAGGGCGGGAGGCGGGTCGCGGCGTGGGCCGGGCCCGCCGGGATGCCGGAGGAGGCGGCCGTTGGGATGCCGGGGTGGGCGCCCGGTCAGATGCCGGGGTAGACGGCCAGCCGGCCGCACATGCCGAAGCGGCCGCTCGCCTTGGGGCCGGTGGCGGACACCCGGGCCTCGGCCAGGTGTCCGTCGTCCTTGCCGCGCAGTGCGTCGAGTTGGGCACGGGTGGCCTCGGCGGCGGCGTGCGCGCCGTCGAGCCAGCGCTGTTCCCAGTCGTCCAGGCGGGGCCGCACCAGGTCGGCCGCCGCCCGCTGGAACGCGGCCAGGGGCTCCGGGTCGCCCTTCTCGGTCGCCTCGCGCAACTCCAGGAAACGCCGCGTGGCCAGATCACGGCGGGCGCGGGCGATCCGCGCCTGCTCGGCCTCGGGGACGTCGGCGGGGATGTGGACGGCGCCGGCGTACGTGTCGGGGTCGGTGAGCCGGTCCTGGGGCAGGGTGAGCACCGCGTCGCCCGCCTCGGGCAGTCCGCTGTTCTGCATCACGACGGTGATCTCGAGATCGCCGTCGTTGACCAGGCGGTGGATCGTGCCGGGCGTGAACCAGGCGACCGTGCCGGGCTCCAGCGGGGTCTCCGCGAAACCCGAGGTGGTGAGGGTCTGCACGGCACCCCGGCCCGCCGTGACCACGTACCCCTCGCTGCACGTGAGGTGCAGGTGCGGGGTGCCTCCGCCGGGCAGTCCCTCGACGGTCGGCCAGTCGTACACGGTCAGGAGGGACACGCCCACCGCGCCGGGGAAGCCGTCGTACGCCGTGCTCACCACGTGAGTCCCTCCAGGTGTGCGGCCACCTGCGCGCGGTCCCAGGCACCGTCGGCGACGACCACCCGGTAGGCGCGCGCGAGCGTCTCGCCGGGCGGGAGGACCAGCTCCTCGTGGAACGCCCAGGACGGGGCGACCGCGGCGAACGGGTCGCTGCGCACGAACCAGTGCGCCGGGTGCGTGCCCTTCTCTCCCAAGTGGTCGTTGGAGGGCGCGTGTTCGAAGACGACCGTGGCGTGGCCGTCCCGTCCGTCGTGCTCGCCGACGTAGGCGAGCCACGGGGACTGGGTGCCCATCAGGTCGCCGTCGGAGGAATCGCCGGACTCGGCGGAGCCGGCGGATTCGGCCGTGAAGACCCGGCCGTCGCGGAAGGCGCGGGGGCCGCGCCAGAAGAGGCCGGTGTATCCGGCGGCGGGACGGCCGTGCGTGGTGGGGCTGCCGAACCGCAGGTCCTCGTCGCGCCGGTTGGTCACCGCCGACGTCCAGGTGAGCGTCCAGCTGCCGGTCTCGGCGTCGACGTCGCGCACCTCGACGCGGCGCTCCTCCTCGGCCCACAGTTCGCCGCCGTGCGGGTGCCAGGTCAGCCGCTCGGCGATGACGGCGCGGTCGCCCGAGGCGCTGACCTCCTCGAAGGACACGTGGGCCATCGAGCCGACCTTCTCGGGCAGGGCGAGATATCCGTCGCCGTGCACGTAGGTGTTGCCGCCCCACAGGTTCTGGCCCGACAGGTGGGAGGCGGTCAGCTGGAGTCCCTTGTGCCAACGGTGGTCGTTGGGACGGTAGTCGGTCACGAGACCCCCGGAGAGGGTGCGGACCGGGTGCAGGTACGGCTTCGGTGCCTCCCAGTCGGCCTCGGGCCGGTACACGTACGAGAACAGCTCGGTGCCGGCCGTCCCGTGGGCCACGGTGATGCGGTCGCCGTGGACGTGGGTCAGTGAGAGCGTCATGCGTGGTCCTCTTCCTCGCGGCTACCGGCCGGCGCCCAGCCCGGGGCGCCGCCGTGCAGTTCGGTGTAGTACGGGTCACCGGGGCCGATGTCGCCCGCGCGCACGGTCGTGCCGGTGAACGCCGACTTGTACAGGGCGGTGATCAGCTCCAGCGTGCGGCGGCCGCCCGCGCCGCTGGTCGCGTGGCGCCGGCCGTTCCTGATGTCGTCGACCAGGACGCGCAGCTGGGCCAGGTGCGAACTGGGTTCGTCGGTGCCGAAGTCGCGCCAGGCCGCCGCGGTCTCCTCGGGGACGCCGGGCGCGGGGGTGATGCGCCAGTCGGCGTTGCGGTAGCCGTACAGGTGGGTCACCTCGACCGTGGCCAGTTCGCAGTCGATGCGTATCCGGCTGACCTCGTCGGGGCTCAGCACGCTGTTCACGAGGGTCGCGACGGCGCCGTCGGCGAAGCGGACCAGGGCGGTGGAGACGTCCTCGGTCTCCACGTCGTGCACGAGCCGGGCCGCCATGCCGCGCAGTTCGGTCCACGGGCCCATCAGGTCGAGGAGCAGGTCGGTCTGGTGGATGCCGTGGCCCATGGCCGGGCCCCCGCCCTCGGTGGCCCAACGGCCCCGCCACGGCACCGCGTAGTAGGCCTTGTCGCGGTACCAGGTGGTCTGGCAGTGGGCCACCAGCGGGCGGCCCAGCGCACCGCCGCGCAGCAGGGCGCGGACGTGCCGTGCGCCCGAACCGAAGCGGTGCTGGAACACGATGGAGGCGTAGGGCGCCGCGTCGTCCCCCGGCTCGGCCGCCTCGACGGCGTCGTAGTCGGCCAGCGAGGGGCAGGGCGGCTTCTCGCACCACACCCAGGCGCCGGCCCGGAGCGCGGCCACGGACTGGTCCCGGTGCACGGCGGGCGGGGTGCACAGCACGACGAGATCGGGACGCACCTCGGCCAGCATCGCGTCGAGATCGGTGGACGCGTGCGCTATCCCGTACTCGTCGGCGAACGCGCGCACCGCGTCGCCGTTCACGTCCACCGCGGCCACGATCTCCACCTCGCCGTCGGCGGCCAGTTTCTGCAGCGCGGGCAGATGACTGGACCGCGCGATGGATCCCGTTCCGACCACCGCCGTACGCAGTGGTGCGGGCGAAACGTGCGAAGACATGCGGACCCTCTCGTGAGCCGGACGGGCGAGCACTGCGGGCACAGTGGTGATGTGCCGATGTGGGGCGGCACCGGATTCGGGTCACCGGGCGGCAACCCGCTCGTAGCAACCGCTTGCTATCGTGTTCCAACGTTGTAACCGCCGTGCGTCCGCAAGGTCAACCCTCTGTCCGGAAAAGACTCGACGTCGCTTCCCGCACCCTGACAAGTGGGGTCCACGGGGGCATAATCTGCGAAAACTCGGTCGAGGGGGGACGGACAGTGGCCGCGGCGACACTCAAGGACGTGGCGGAGCGCGCGGGGGTATCGATCAAGACGGTGTCCAACGTTGTACGCGGCGTCCCGCGGGTGTCGGACTCGACCCGTTCGCGGGTGCTGCGGGCGGTGGACGAGCTCGGCTACCGGCCCAATCCCTCGGCCCGCAGGCTCCGTACGGGCCACAGCGGCCTGATCGCCCTCGTCGTACCCGAGCTGGCCACTCCGTACTTCGCCGAACTCGCCCACCACGTGCGCAGGGAGGCCACTCTGCTGGGCCTGACCGTCCTGACGGAGGAGTCGCTGGGGGACACCGCCGAGGAGCTGCGTCTGGCCAACGGGGTGGGCGCGTCGCTGCTCGACGGCGTGATCCTCTCCCCGCTGCGGGTCACGCCCGACGAACTCGCCGCCGTCACGGACGAGTTCCCGCTGGTCCTGCTCGGTGAGCGCAGCTACGGACAGGACCGGGTCGTCGCCGACCACGTCCTCATCGACAACGTCGCCGCGGCCCGTGACATCACGGCCCACCTGATCGGGCTGGGGCGGGGCCGGATCGCCGCGATCGGGGTGGACCACCAGGGCTCGGCGACCAGCCGGCAGCGCCTTGAGGGGTACCAGCAGGCCCTGCACGCCGCCGGACTGCCCTTCGATCCCCGGCTGGCACCCCGGGTGGAGGAGTTCGACCGCCGCAACGGCCTGCTGGCGATGCGCTCCCTCGCCTCCCTGCCCGCCGCCGAACGGCCCGACGCGGTCTTCTGCTTCAGCGACCTGCTGGCGGTCGGCGCGCAGCGCGCGTTGTACGAGGCCGGCCTGGACATCCCCGGCGACGTGGCGGTGGCCGGCATCGACGGCTCCGAGGAGGCGCGGTACAGCACCCCCTCCCTCACCTCCGTGGTCCCCGACAAGGCGGCCATCGCCGCACTGGCCGTCAAGTGCCTGGCGGCACGCATACGGTCGCAGGCACCGCTGCCGTTCGAGGTTCACGTGGCACCGCACTGGCTGGAGGCCAGGGAGTCCACCCTGGGCGGGTGTCACGCGGTCCGCACCTGAGCCGTCCGCGTGATCACGAGGGCAGACATCCTTGCCCTCACCGCTGCGCAAGGGCGCTCGACGAGACACTGGGCGCCGCGACTTGTCCTCCTAGGCTCTGCGACCATGGACATCCCGAGACGCCTCGTCGAACTGAAGCGGGCCGCCATGGCCGCCGACAACCGCTACCGGAGCAACTCCGGTGAGAACGCGACGGTCGCCCTCGCGGTCTGGTCCGACGCCACCGCCGCTCTGGTCCGCGGCATCACCGCCTACGCCGAAGAGCAGGGCGTCTCCCGCCAAGAGGTGGAACGAGCCGTGGAGCGTGCGACGCGGCCGCACACCGGCGGGCACTGACGGCTTCCCCGAGCACCCCCGGGGATGCGGCTAGGCGGCCCCCTTCCACCGTGCCGCAGCCGCCGGTCTCCCGGCGCGGCGAGGGCACCCGGGCGACGTCACGGAGCGACAACATCTGGGGATCGGAGCCGACTCGTCCCGCCGAAAGCACATTTAGCCTGTGCAAAACTTCGGGCAATGAATCACTTTTCGCACGAGGACGAAGGTCACACCCGTCCGCCCCCGCCCACGGGATGGCGCCGGACCATGGCCCGAACGCCCATTCTTCTGTTCCGAGCCGGTCTCGGCCCGCTGCTGGGCGGACGCCTGCTGCTCCTGCACCACACGGGGCGGCGCTCGGGACTGGACCGCCGCGTCGTACTGGAAGTCGTGGAGTACGAGACGGACTCCCGGACCTGGATCGTGGCCTCCGGGTTCGGCCCGGACGCCGACTGGTACCGCAACCTGCGCGAACAGCCGAAGACAGTGGTCCAGTTCGGCAACCGCCACCACGCCGTCACCGCGCGCTTCCTCTCACCGGACGAGGGCGCCCCCGTCATGGAGCGGTACGGCCGGCGCCATCCGCGTACGGCGCGCCGGCTCTGCGCCTTCATGGGCCTGCCCGCCGACGGAAGCGCTCCGTCCCTGCGCGGTGCGGGACGCGCGATCCCCTTCGTCCGCCTCGAATCGGGCCCGGCCTCCGGCGACGACGCGGACCGTCGCGGCTCCCGCGGCACGAGGGAGGACTGACGTGACCGATCGGATCCCCGCATCGGTGTGGCAGAAGTTCCTCGCGGACGACGAGGAGGCGATACGGCGGTCCGCCCCCGTGGAGCCCGCGGCACGGGACCGGGCCGGTTCACGTGGCGACGGACCCGAGGAGGCCCCGACGGCCGTAGGGGACCTCTGGCAGAGCGACACGCCGACGCCGACGCCGTGGCGGGAGCTCGACCGCCGCATGCGGCTGCGTCGCGCCGGACGCCTCATCGGTGCGGCCGCCGCGCTCGCCCTGCTGCTGGCACTCTTCTCCTGCCTGCCCGAGGCTCCTCCGGGGCTGCCAGGCGACACGGACGCCACGGCACCCGCTCAGCAGGCGACCGCCGAGGAGGCCCCTGGTGCGGAACGGCTTCCCGGCCCGCCGGGCCCCACGGGTGTCGGTGGAACGTAGCCGTCCGCCTCACTCCCCCGACCCGGGGGCGAGCACCGAGACCTTCGCCTTGGAGGCGTTGCCGGACACCGGCACCTCGCCGCCCTTCCAGTCCACGGTCAGCGGGTCGCGCTCGTTCGGCGGCGTGACCAGGAGGGAGGCGGGGGTGGCCGTCTTGGCGCCGCTGATCTCGGGGTTGGAGAAGGAGAGCCCCGCCCACGCGTCCGCGCCCGGCTTCAGCGTGATGGTGCCCGGGCTGCCGGACGTACGCTCCGGATCGCTGCCGACCTGCTTGCCGTCCGCGTCGGTGAACGCCGCCCCGGGGTAGCCGCGCAGGGTGCAGGTGTGCCCGGAGGTGTTGGTGAACACCACGGAGAAGTTCTCCTGTCCGGCGCCCGGGTGGTTCGGCCCGACGGAGGCCCGCAGCTCCGAGGTGTGGCAGCGCTCGGTCGTCGTACCGCCCGCGGACCTCGTGGAGTCGGCCCCGGAGCCGGACGGTTCCGCCGGCTTCGCGGAGCCGGAGGTGGGCGTCTCCCCGGCGGCGTCACCGTCCGGGGACGCACTGCTGTCGGCGGTCTCACCGTCTCCGTCCGTGGCCATCGGGGCGGCCGTGCCCGCGACGGCCTCGGGGGCGTCCGCGCCCTCGCCGGAGCCGCACGCCGTGAGCAGTCCCAGCGCGGCGCTCGCGCTCGCCAGCACGACGGCCGTCCGGAAGGTTCGCGATGTCTGCACCATGTCCGTCTCCCCTGATCGCTTGCCGCACCGTCCGGTGCGGGCCTGAGGCGCTCTGTGCGCCGTCAGGTGATGCGATGCGCCTACCCGCGGAAAAGTTCGCGATCACCCGGAACGGATTTCGTCACCCCGCCCGAACGGATGCGTCACCCCGCCCGAACGGATTGCGTCACTCCACCGGATAGGGCCCGGCTCCGGGGGCACTCAGGCCGTGACGCGCACCGAGTCCAGCACCCGGGTGACGTCGGCGTCCGTGCCCCGCAGCCGGATCTGCACGTACGCCTGGGGCCGGGTCGCGCCGCCAACCGGTCCGAGGGCGGCCTCGACCAGCGTCTCACCCTGGTGGAAGCAGTCCGCCCAGGTGCGCACCCGGCCCGTGGACTCGGCGCCGGTGAAGGCACGCGCCCCTGCGTAGCGGCACCCGTCGTGCTCGATGCCGTCCACCTTCGCGGTGACGTCGCCCTCGCCGCCGAGCCCGACGAACACGCCCTGCGCCTCGGCGTCCGCGTCCCCCCACGCGCTCAGGTCGTCGGCGACGATCAGCCCCGGTTCGTGCCCCGCGCGCAGGCCCAGGGCCGCGGGGTCCCAGCCGCCGGTCTGCTTCTGGCCGCCCCAGGCGGTGGGGACGCGGACGCCGACCCGGCCCGTGTCGTCCCTGACCGTCACCTCGGAGGCGGCGGCACGGCCGCGGTCGACGAGCACGGTCGTCGCGGTCACCGCACCGGCCAGGACGAGGGTGCCGGCGGCCAGGAGAATCGTCCGCCGACGGAGCCGCGGGCGCCGGGCGGTGGTCCGGCCGGTCCGGTCGCCGGCCGACTCCAGTTCCTCGGCGAACGCCCGCGCCGTGGGCCAGCGACGTTCGCGTTCCGGCTCCAGGGCACGCGTCACCACGTGCGCCACCCGCGGCGGGAGGCCCGGCCGGAGCCGGTCCACCGGGACCACCTGCCCGGGCGCGGCGGGGACGGTGCCGGTGAGCAGGTGGTAGGCGACGGCGCCGAGGGCGTACACGTCGGCCCGCTCGTCGATGCCGCCGCCGGGCTGAGCCTGTTCGGGCGGCTGGTAGCCGGCGCTCCCGGCGGCGAGCGTGAGCCCGGAGGCGTGGGCGAGGCTCTTGGCCAGTCCGAGGTCGGCGAGCAGCACCCGGCGCGAACCGTCCGGTGCCGTGGCCAGCAGGACGTTGGACGGCTTGATGTCCCGGTGCACGACGCCGGATTCGTGCAGGGCCGCGGCCCCTTCGGCGGCCAGCGCGGTCAGGCGCAGAGCGTCCGGCAGCGCCAGGGATCCGTCGGCGAGGTCGCCGAGGGTGCCCCCGTCGCCGTACTCCATGACGAAGTAGGGGCGCCCGTCCGGCAGCTCACCGATGTCGTAGACCTGCACCACGTGGGCGGAGCGCACCTTGCGGAGCATGCGGGCCTCGGAGAGGAAGCGCTCCCGCACGTCCAGCCGCTCCGACCAGTTCTCGGCGAGGACCTTGACGGCCACGGGCGCCTGCAACTGGTCGTCGTGGGCCAGCCACACGACGCCGAAGGCACCCGTGCCCAGACGTCGCTCCAGCCGATAGCGCCCGATCCGGTCGGAGGAAAGCATGTGTCTATCATGCATTGCCCCGGATCCGGCCGACCGAGAGGACCACCGTGCACGACGCGCCCCGCACCGAGGAACTGGCCCGGCGGGCGGCGGGCGGGGACTCCTCGGCGCTGGACGAACTGCTGACGGGTATCCGCCCGGAGGTGGTCCGGCGCTGCGGGCACTTCCTGCCGTGCCGGGAGGACGCGGAGGAGGCGGCCCAGGACGCGCTGCTCCAGGTCGCGCGGAAGATCGGGACGTTCGAGGGGCGGAGCCGGTTCAGCACCTGGCTGTACACGGTCGTCGCGAACTGCTCCCGGCAGAAGTACCGCGAGCTGAAGCGGCGCAGCGCCGAACAGCCCGCGGTGATCGACGACTCGCAGCACGTCGATCCGCGCACCACCAGCGTCATCGCGGGCTCCCGGCTGCTGCTTCTGGACGCGCTCGACCGGCTGGAGCAGGAACATCCGCACCTGGTCGCGCCCTTGGTCTACCGCGACCTGTGCGAGCTGGAGTACGCAGAGGTGGCCGAGCGGGTGGGGGTGCCGCTGGGCACCGTGAAGTCTCGGCTGCACGAAGCGCGCCGGAGGGTGAAGTCCTACTTCGGCGACGCCTCGGCCTGACCGCGACCGGCCCGCCGGAGCGCACGGGGCCCGGCCGGAAACGCGGCCGTCACGCCGTGGAGAGCGGTCGGAAACGCGTCCGACCTACCGTCATCCGCCATGAACACGACGAGCGCGCACGGCGCTCGCCCCCTACGGCGGAAGAGGCGTGGATGAGCGTCGAGCCACAGCTGACGGAGGCCACGGAACCACGGCCGGGACCGGGGACGGCGCCCCGCGCCGACCAGGCCGTACGGGAGACCCTGGAGGACTACACCCTGCGCTTCGCGCCGCGCAGTTACCGGCGTTGGAGCCCGATGGTCGTGGCCACCACCGCACTGGGCGGGATCGCCTACATGGCGGACTTCTCCATCGGCGCGGGCATCGGTCTCACCCATGGCACCGGGAACGCGCTGCTGGCGATCACGGTGGCCGCCGTGGTCATCTTCGTCACCGGCTTCCCGCTCGCCTACTACGGCGCCCGCTACAACATCGACCTCGATCTGATCACCCGCGGCTCCGGTTTCGGCTACTACGGGTCGGTCCTCACCAGTGTCATCTTCGCCAGCTTCACCTTCATCTTCTTCGCCCTGGAAGGGTCGATCATGGCCCAGGGTCTGGAGTACGGCCTGGGCATGCCCCTGTGGCTGGGCTACCTGGTCTCCACCGTCATGGTGATCCCGCTGGTGGTCTACGGCATGAAGGCGCTGAGCAGGCTCCAGGTGTGGACGACGCCCGTCTGGCTGCTGCTGATGGTCGCGCCGCTGGTCTACCTGATCGCCACCGACCCCGGTACGGTCGACCGCTTCCTCGCGCACGCGGGCACGGACGGCGACGGCGGGGTCAACACGGCTTCGGTACTGCTGGGCGCTGGCGTCTGCCTGTCCCTCATCGCCCAGATCGGCGAGCAGATCGACTACCTGCGCTTCATGCCGCCCAGGACGGAGGCGAACAAGCGCGGTTGGTGGACGGCGGTCGTCATGGCCGGGCCCGGCTGGGTGGTGCTGGGCGCGCTCAAGCAGGCCATCGGTGTCTTCCTCGCCGTGTACATCCTGGCCGAGGTCGGGCCGGCCACCGCGACAGAGCCCATCCAGCAGTTCAGGAGCGCGCTGGACGCGATGCTGCCGTCCTGGACGGTGGTTCCGCTGGCGGTGGCGCTCGTCGTGATCAGCCAGATCAAGATCAACGTCACGAACGCCTACTCCGGCTCACTGGCCTGGACGAACTCGTTCACCCGGGTGACCGGGACGTACCCCGGGCGTCTCGTCTTCGTCCTGGTCAACCTGGGCTTCGCCCTCGCGTTGATGGAGGCCGACATGTTCAGCTTCCTCAACAGCCTCCTCGGGTTCTACTCGAACTGCGCGATCGCCTGGGTGGTCACGGTGGCCACCGACATCGGCGTCAACAAGTACCTGCTCAAACTGTCCCCGCACGCACCCGAGTTCCGGCGCGGCATGCTGTACGCCGTGAACCCGGTCGGGGTGGTGTCCTTCGTCGCCGCCTCCGGGCTGTCCATCGCGATGTACTTCCACGCCCTGGGCGACGCCATGCAGCCCTACTCCCCCGTCGCCGCGGCGGTGATCGCCTTCGTGCTCACACCCGTCATGGCCGTCGCCACCAAGGGCCGCTACTACCTGCGGCGCACCGACGACGGCATCGACGAGCCGCTGCTCGACCCGGAGGGCAACCCCAGCGCGGTCGCCCTGGAGTGCCACGTCTGCGGGGTGCGCTACGAGCGACCCGACATGACGGCCTGCCAGGCCCATGCCGCGTTCGTCTGCTCACTGTGCCTGAGCACCGACAAGGCAGCCGTCCACGTGCTGCCCCCGTCCCCGGCGTCCGTCTGAGCGGGACCGCCCGTTGACAGTGGCGGCTAACAGCAATAGCTTTGAGCTAACAACGTTAGCCGCTGCTGGTTCACCACGGGGAGTGTCATGACCGAGTACCTGGCCGTCGACGGCGGCACGATCGCGTACGAGGTGGCGGGGTCCGGGCCGCTGATCGTCCTCGCGCACGGCATGGGCGACAGCCGCGCGGCCTACCGTGCCGTGGTCCCGCCCCTGGTGGAGGCCGGTTTCCGGGTCGCCGCGGTCGATCTGCGCGGCTGCGGCGAATCCAGCGTCGACTGGCCGGCCTGGAGCCGCACCGACATCGCCGCCGACCTGCTCGCCGTCGTGCGTCACCTGGGCGGCCCGGCCGTGCTCGTCGGCCACTCGATCTCCGGCGGCGCCGCCACGGTCGCGGCGGCCCGCGAGCCCTCGCTGATCACCTCGGTGGTGGAGCTGGCGCCGTTCACGCGCAAGCAGTCCATCCGCCTCGGCGACCTGCGCGTGCGGCGCGTACGGCGGGGCATGCTGCGGCTGGCCGGTGCCGGGGTGCTCGGCAGCCTGCGGCTGTGGCGCTCGTACCTCGACGTGGCCTACCCCGGCCCGAAGCCGGCCGACTGGGCGGAGCGGCTGGGCCGGGTCGACACGATGCTGCGCGAACCGGGACGCATGAAGGCCCTCCAGGGCATGGGCCGCAGCACCCCCGGCGACGCCGGCGCGCAACTGGCCAACGTGCGCTGCCCCGTCCTTGTGGTGATGGGCACGCTGGACCCCGACTGGGCCGACCCGCGCGCCGAGGGGACGGCCGTCGTCGACGCCCTGTCCCCGGGTCTCGGACGCCTGGAGATGATCGAGGGCGCCGGGCACTACCCGCACGACCAGTTCCCCGAGCGGGTGGTCTCCCTCGTCCTGGACTTCGTACGGACCGACGCCGCGCGCGCCTAGGCATCGTCCACGAGTGGGCGGTGTCCCGGGAGGCGACCGCAGCGGGCGGGTCGACGGGACGCACCGCGGGCCGGCTCACAGGAGGCCGGCTTCCCTCGCCGTCCACACCGAGGGGACCAGGGGCCGGTAGCCGAGCTCGCGCCGGATGCGGTCGGTGGACAGCACGCCGTGCCAGGGATCCGGGGTCTCGCGGTCGTGGACCTCCCCCGGCACGGGAAGACCGTTCAGCAGGAACAGGTCGACCGTGGTGACCGGGGCGTCGTCCGCGATGTTGTAGACGCCCCGCGCGCCCGGCGCGTACAGCAGCCGTCGAAGGCCCTGCGCCACGTCCACGTGGTGCCCCATGTGCAGGCGCTGCATCGCGGGCCACCGCGGAGCCCACGCCATGACATCGGCGAGATGCGGGTCGCCCTCGCCGTAGACGAAGGGCAGCCGGGCGATGCGCAGGTCCCTCAGGCCGTCCAGCCGGGCGAGTGCGCGCTCCGCCTCCCACTTGGACTCGGGGTAGGCGCCCCACAGATGCGTGCCCGGCACGGTCTCGTCGCTCTCGACCAGCGGCCGGCCCCTGCCGGCGCCGTAGACCAGTCCGGTGCTGACCTGGACGAACCGCCCCACCCCCGAGGCGGCCGCCGCCCGCCCCAGCTCCACGGCGGCGTCGTGGTTGACCGCCCGCGCCTCCTCGTCCGGAACACCGCGGAACGCGGCGGCGACGTTGACCACCGCGTCCACACCCGCCGTGGCCCTGCCGAGCACCTCCGCGTCGCGGAGGTCGCCCACCAGCACCTCGGCCCCGAGCGCGGCGAGGTGTTCGCCGCGCGCCGCGTCCCGTACCAGCACCCGCAGCCGCTCCCCGGGGGCCGCGCTCTGCAGCAGCCGCGGCACGAACCGCCGTCCCACCTGTCCCGTCGCTCCCGTCACCAGGGTCAGCATGGCCGCCTCCTCATGTGTCGTATC
Organism: Streptomyces sp. NPDC048171; assembly: GCF_043202655.1. Taxonomy (NCBI): domain Bacteria; kingdom Bacillati; phylum Actinomycetota; class Actinomycetes; order Kitasatosporales; family Streptomycetaceae; genus Streptomyces; species Streptomyces sp. NPDC048171. The sequence goes on along the minus strand of NZ_JBIDAU010000008.1, from coordinate 340,168 downwards.
CATGTCCGAAGCGTGGCTCCGGCACGGCCGCGGCGGGAGAGACGCGGTCATCCAGGGAGCGGCTCTCCCTGGATACCGGCCCGGCCGGGAGGGATGCTGGAGCCATGGATCGCACAGGTCTCGCCGACTTCCTGCGGCGCGCCCGCACCCGACTCAACCCTGGGGACGTGGGTCTCAGCGCCGGCCCACGACGCCGTACTCCGGGGCTGCGCCGCGAGGAGGTCGCGCTCCTGGCGGGGATGTCCACGGACTACTACGCAAGGCTGGAGCAGCGGCGCGGGTCGCACCCCTCCCGGCAGATGCTGACCGCTCTCGCCCGCGCGCTGCGGCTCACGGACGCCGAACGGGACCATCTGTTCCACCTCGCGGGCGAGGAACCGCCCCGGCCCGGTGGTTCCTCGGAGCACGTCCGCCCCGGCCTGCTGCTGATCCTGGACCGCCTGCACGACCTGCCGGCCGCGGTCGTGAGCGACTGGGGCGTGATGCTGGCGCAGAACGCCATGTCCGTCGCCCTCACCGGTGAGCACACCGGCACGAACCTCATCCGGCGCTGGTTCACGGTCCCCGGCGCGCGGGACATCGCCCCACCGGAGAACCACGCCCAGCACACCCGGGCACACGTGGCCGGCCTGCGGGCCGTCACCGCGGCCCGCCCCGACGACCCGGGCCCGGCCGCCCTCGTGGCCGAACTACGCGCCCGGTCGCCGGAGTTCGAGGCGCTCTGGCTGGAGCACGACGTGGTGGTCCGCCGCCCGTCGCCGAAGAGCTTCGTTCATCCGGTCGTCGGCGTCCTCGACCTCGACTGCGAGGTACTGCTCAGCGACGGCCACAGCCAGCAGCTGATCGTCCACTCCGCGCGCCCGGGCACACCGGCGTACGAGCGGCTGGCACTGCTGCGCGTGATCGGTGTGCAGGACCTCGCTCCCCGGCCGTAGGGACGGCGATACGGGGCGAGGAGCCGGGAACCTACTCGGTGCGGGCCGTTCGGCGCCGCGCCACTCCCACGAACACGGAAACGCCCGCCCCGGGCCGTCCCGAGGCGGGCGAGAACGCGGGCATGGAGCGAGAGAAGGCGGCGCGCCTGACTCCGCGGTCCCGTCGTTCAGGAACCGCGTACGCGCCCCCCTTCGGTCGAAGTCGCCCGGCAGGGCTCAGTCGGTGGCCAGCATGCCCTCCCGCAGGCGGCCCAGCAGGCGCGAGATCAGCCGGGAGACGTGCATCTGCGAGACGCCGAGCCGCTCACCGATCTCCTTCTGGGTCAGCTCCTCGACGAAGCGCCAGTGGATGATCTGCCGGTCCCGCTCGTCCAGTTCGGCGATCATCGGGGCGAGGGCGTGGAAGTCGTCCACGAGCGCCAGCGCGGCGTCGTCGGTGCCGATGAAGTCCGCGAGGGCCGACTCGCCGTCCTCGCTGCCGCTGATGGCCGCGTCCAGGGACGAGGAGCTGTAGCCGTTGGAGGCCACCCGCGCCTCGCGGACCTCCTCCTCCGGCAGGCTCATCAGCTCGGACAGCTCCCTGGTCGTGGGAGTGCGCCCCAGCCGGCTGCGCAGCTCCTCGGTGGCTCGGGCCAGCTGTACGCGGGCTTCCTGGAGGCGCCTCGGGACGTGCACGGCCCACGAGGTGTCCCGGAAGAAGCGCTTCATCTCGCCGACGATGTACGGCACGGCGAACGAGGTGAACTCCACCTCGCGCGAGATCTCGAACCGGTCGATCGCCTTGATCAGGCCGATCATGCCGACCTGGACGATGTCCTCCCTCTCCTCCGGCCCGCGGCTGCGGAACCGGCCGGCGGCGAACCGGACCAGGGACATGTTCATCTCTATGAGGGTGTTGCGCGCGTACTGGTATTCGGGCGTGCCCTCCTCGAGCACGGCCAGCTGGTCGAAGAACAGTCTCGACAGCTCCCGGGCGTCCCTGGGCGCCACCTTGGACGGATCCGCCACTTCCGGCATCGCGGCGCGGCACCCGGCCGCCTGCACGGTCGTCGCCATCATCTTTTCCCTCCCGCATCGCTCCGGCGGTCGCCGGACCGTGAAATTGACGTTGCAGGGCGTACCCCGGCTTCCTCACCCCATGTCCGGCGATTTCGTCCGTGAGGCGAGGCTCACGTCGGGCGGCCGTAGGCCCAGGTGGGAGACGCACCCAACGGCCATCGGCAAACGGTGCTCCGACCCAGGACCAACCCCGCCTCGGACCCAGGTCTGACCCCTGCCTGGCCCAGGGTCGGGGCAGGGGCCGTCCGCTGGGCCGATGTGCCGGCCGGAGCCGGTGCGCAGACTCGTCCCGTGCCGGTCCGGCCCCCCACAGGAGGACACCTCATGCGCCGAAGTATGTCCCTGGCCCTCACCGCCGCGGCCTTGGCGGCCACCGCGCTACCGGCGGGCGCCTCGTCGGCGGCCGACACCGGGTCACCACCATCGAGCACCTTGGAGTGGGGCCCGTGCCCCGAGGGCGCCGACGCGCCGCGCCTGCGGTGCTCGACCCTCGAAGTCCCGCTGGACTACCGCGATCCGGACGGCCGGCGGATCGAGATCGCCGTCTCCCGTCTGGCGAGCGAGAAGCCGTCCCGGCGGCGCGGCGTCCTGATCACCAACCCGGGCGGTCCGGGCGGGGCGGGGCTGACGTATCCGGCCGTCCTCGCCGCCTCGGGCCTGCCGCGCAGCGTCCTCGACTCCTACGACATCATCGGTTTCGACCCGCGCGGGGTCGGCCGCAGCGCACCCGTGACCTGTGACCTGACGCAGGAACAGCAGTGGCGCGGCAACTTCCCTCCGTACGCACACACCGCCGCCGACGTGACCCGCGAGGTCCCGTACGCGCGGAAGATCGCCGAACAGTGCGCGAGCTCACGGACGGCGTGGATGCTGCCGCACACCACCACCGCCAACACCGCGCGGGACATGGACCGCCTGCGCGCGGCCCTGGGCGAGAAGCAGGTCTCCTACCTCGGCGCCTCGTACGGCAGTTACCTCGGCGCGGTGTACGCGACGCTGTTCCCGCGGCGCGGCGACCGGATCGTCCTCGACAGCAACATGGGGCCCGGCGGCTACGACATCACTGCCATGCGGCTGCTGGCCCGGGGAATGGAGGACCGCTTCCCCGACTTCGCCGCGTTCGCCGCCGCCCACCCCGAGTACGGTCTGGGCTCCACGCCGGGGCAGGTCAAGGCCAAGTTCTACGAGCTGGTGGAGCGGCTGGACGCCGAGCCCGCGCAGGGTGTCAACGGAATCGCGTTCCGCGGGCACACCTTCGAACAGCTCTACGCGGACGGCTCCATGCCGAAGCTCGCCGAGTTCTGGCAGGCGGTCGACACGGGAGCCGAACTGCCGGTTCCCGAACCGCCCGCGACGCTGGAGAACCTGCTGGCCTCGCGCTTCGCCGTGGTCTGCGGTGACTCGCGCTGGCCGGGTACGGTCCGCCAGTACCAGCGCAACGTCGCCGTCGACCGGCTCAAGTACCCGATGCTCGGCGGCTCGACGGCGAGCATCAACCCCTGCGCGTTCTGGCCCGAGGAGCGGACCGAACCGCCGGTGCGCATCACCGGCCGGGGGCCGTCGAACGTGCTGATGCTGCAGAACGAGCGCGACCCGGGCACACCGCTCGCCGGCGCGCTGGAGCTCCGGCGGGCGTTCGGCGGGCGGGCCACGATGGTGACCGCCGACCAGGGCGGCCACGGTGTCTACCCGTACGGCCGCAACACGTGCGCGAACGACGCGGCAACGACCTTCCTGACCACGGGGGAACGCCCCGCGCGGGACCTCGCCTGCGCCGCCCGGCCGTAGCGCCGGCCCTCAGGGTGCGGTGAGCCGCTTCACGACGGTCCCGGTGTCGGGGGCCGTCGTGCCGGCGCCCGCTGGGTACCAAGCCGTTCGGGGCGCGGTCGGCGGTGTCCGTCTCGGTCCGTTCGAGGCAGCGGGCGGTGCGCCGACGTCACAGCGGCAGGCAGGCCACTATCGTCTTGCCGCCGCCGTGCGGCAGCGGCCGGACGTAGAGGGTGCGGCACAGACGGCTCGCCAGCGCCCAGCCGAAGCCGCCCGGCGTGCCGCGCTCCGTCTCCAGCACATGGGGCGAGAGCGGGCTGCGGTCGGTGATCTGGAGCATCAGCTCACCATGCACGACATGCGCGCTGAACGCCGTGAGACCGCCGCCGTGCCGGTTCGCGTTGGTCACCAACTCGCTGGTCACCAGCAGCGCGTCCGCCACCTCGGTGCCGGACGGCTCGCCCCGCGACCCGTAATGGTCGTCGAGCAGTCGCCGGACGGTGTCCCGCGCCTCGCCCGCCGTCATCTGCGGCGGCCTACCCGGAGCCCGAGGACCGAGCGGCGCCACCCCCTCGGGGGGTGTCCGCGTCAAATCCCCGCCGTACCCGTCCATCACTTACCTCCCGGTAGAACGCCGGGACAGCCATCCCAGCCCGGTTTGTCCCAACCTCCTTCCCCATCGAACCAGTTCAACGCCGGTCCCCGGCGTATCACGCTCCACATACGCCTGGAGGCGGGCACTTGACGGCTCGTGAGAGGATGGTGGGACAAGAGTCCGACCTTCCCTCTGGACCTGAGGGGCCATCGGATCCGGGCGTTGCCCTCACCACGGGAAACCGGATCTGCCACCGCACGGCCGCGACCGTCCGGCCGGGCTGTCGTAGGTGGTGGACTCACACGACCCCCATGAAGGGGGGCGAGCATGATCATCCCCATCACGATCGACGGCGACCGTGCCGTGATCTCTCCAAGCGGAGCGATCGACCAGGACACCCGGCCCGGCCTGTACGCCGCCGCGGACTCGCTGCCGGCCTCGGTCAGCTCGGTGACCTGGGACCTGCGCGAGGTCGTCTTCATGGATTCCGCGGGGCTGCACCTGCTGGAGGACCAGCACCGTACCGCCCGCCGGAGCGGCGGCAGCCTGACGGTGACCGGCCCGCAGCCCCAGCCACTGCACCTGCTGCGACTGGCCGCACGGATGTACCCGGCGGGCCCGTGGAGCCCCCTTCTCTCCGGGCTCCCGTCGGCGGGCGCGGCCTGAAGCCGGCCACGCCCCGCCACTCCCTGAGGCTTGCCGCGCCGTCGCCGTCCGGCCGCCCGGCCCTCCCGGTCCCGTCCGGGACGCCGGGTCAGGCGGCCGGACGGGAGGCGCGGCGCGCACCCCGCCGGCGCCGCCCGCCCACCGACACGGCGGCCGTCCGCTCCTGCCAGTCCACCTCGACCCTCTCCGCCGCCTCGCCCCGGTAGGCCGGGGCGAGGAAGAGGTTCTCCCACTGCGGCGCCGACGCCACTCGCCGCTCACTCAGCCGTTCACGCATACACACACCTTCACTCACCGGCGGCCGGCCGACTGCGGGCCACGACCGCGACCGCACGCGCGGCCACACCTCCGATGTCCCGCAGACCGGCGGGTAAACGTCCGGTGCGCGCGGCGGACCGACCGCGGGCACGCGGACACCGGACGTGACGAGACGCCATCGCCACGGCCGGATCGCCGGGGGCGCGTGGAGACCTCCGGCTGCCCGGTCCGCGGGGCGCCGGTCCATGGACAGCCCCCAACCTGCTGTGATGTGATCCGTGCGGCGGACGGACGGGTCCGTCCCCCCTCAGGCTCGAAAGTTCCGTACACATGCAGAAGACCAAGGCCGCGCTCTGGGAATTCCTCCAAGGGCTCGGCAAGACGTTCATGCTCCCGGTGGCCCTGCTCGCGTTCTGCGGCATCATGCTCGGCATCGGTTCCTCCTTGTCCAGCGAGGCGGTTACTGACAACGTTGCCTTCCTGAAGGGTGAGGGCTGGCACCTCGTCTTCACCTGGATGGCCAACACCGGTCTGGTCGCCTTCACGTTCCTCCCGGTGCTCTTCGCGATGGCGATCCCCCTCGGCCTCGCGCGTGAGGACAAGGGGGTGGCGGCCTTCTCCGGTTTCGTCGGCTTCGCCGCCATGAACCTCGCGGTGAACTTCTACCTCACCGCGAAGGGCGTCGACTTCGAGGACGAGAAGGCGATCGAGCACTACGGCATAGCCGACGTGCTGGGCGTGCAGTCCATCGACACGGGACTGCTCGGCGCCGTGGCCGTTGGCATCGTTGTCAGCCTGCTCCACCGGCGCTTCCGTACCCAGCGGATGCCGGACGCGCTCGCCTTCTTCGGCGGGCTGCGCTTCGTCCCGATCGTCTCCGCCCTGGTCCTGAGCGTGCTGGGTCTCCTCATCCCGCTGGTCTGGCCGACCTTCAACGGCTGGATCACGGCCGTGGGCCGGGGCATCGGGCACACCGGGGTCTTCGGGCCGTTCTTCTTCGGCATGGGAGAGGTCCTCCTGCGGCCGATCGGGCTGCACCACATCCTCGTGGCCATGTTCCGCTTCACCGACGTCGGCGGTTCCGGAGCCGTGTGCGGCGACCATGTCTCCGGCGCCCTGAACATGTTCTACGCCCAGCTGGACTGCTCGGCCGCGCCGGGCTCCGCCGTCACGGACGCGACGCACTTCCTCTCCCAGGGCAAGATGGCGGCCTACCTGGGCGGTCTGCCGGGCGCCGCGCTGGCGATGTACCACTGCGCGAAGCGGCGGATGCGCCCGGAGATCAAGGCCCTCCTCGTGTCCGGCGTCGTCGCCTGCGTCGTCGGCGGCATCACCGAGCCGCTGGAGTTCCTGTTCCTCTTCGTCGCCCCGTGGCTGTACGCGATCCACGCGGTCCTCGTCGGTCTCGGATTCCTCACGGCGGCCGTGCTCGGCGTCTACATCGGGAACACCGACGGCAACGTCATCGACTGGCTGGTCTTCGGCGTACTCCAGGGCTCCACGACCAAGTGGTACCTGATACCGGTCATCGCGGCGGTGTGGTTCGCCGTGTACTACTTCCTCTTCCGCTGGGCCATCAGGCGCTTCGACCTCAAGACTCCCGGCCGCGAGGACGACCCGGCCGAGGGCGCCGAGGAGGACGCGGAGCAGCGGGACGAGGGCGACGGTGCGGCGCCCGCCGGCTCCGCCGAGAAGGCGGCGCCCCCGCGTGAGCTGGTCGCGGGGAAGTACGACGCCGTCGCCATCCTCGACGCGATCGGCGGCGCCGGCAACATCCGGTCCCTGGACAACTGCATCACCCGCCTGCGCATGACGGTCGAGGACGCCGAACGGGTCGACGAGGCACGGCTGAAGAAGCTGGGTGCCGTGGGGGTCGTCAAGCTCGACGCCCACAGCGTGCAGGTCATCATCGGCCCGCAGGTGCAGTCGGTGAAGGACGCCATCGCCACGATGATCCCGGTGGGCTGACCATGGCCTCGGCACCGCCCTACGACTTCGACACGCCGGTGGACCGGCGCGGCACCTGGTGCACGCAGTGGGACTACGTCCAGGACCGGTTCGGCGTGCCCGACCTGCTGCCGTTCACGATCTCCGACATGGACTTCGAGACGGCCCCCGAGATCCTGGCCGCGCTCCGCGGCCGTCTGGACCACGGAGTGCTCGGTTACTCGCGCTGGCGCCAGAGCGACTTCCTCTCCGCGATCGTGCACTGGTATGCCACGCGGCACGAGACCAAGGTGGACCCGGAGTCCGTCGTGTACGCCCCTTCCGTCGTCTACCAGGTCTCGCAGTTGCTGCGCCTGTGGTCGCGGCCCGGTGACGGCGTGGTCGCGCACATCCCGATGTACGACGCCTTCCCCAAGACGGTGGCGGCCAACGGGCGCCGGCTGCGGGAGTGCCCCCTGGACGACTGGGCGGAGTTCGAACGGCTCCTCGCACTCCCCGACACGGCCGTGCTGCTGCTGTGCTCGCCGCACAACCCCACGGGCCGGGTGTGGTCAGAGGCGGAGCTGGACCGGATGGCCCGGATGTGCGAACGGTACGGCGTCGCGGTCGTCAGCGACGAGATCCACTCCGACCTGGCGTACGCCCCCCATGTGCACCGCCCGTGGGCCGGGCACGGCGGCGAGGGCCGCTGGGCCGTGCTCAGTTCGGCGTCCAAGTCGTTCAACATCCCTGCGCTGACCGGGAGTTACGGCATCATCGGCGACGCGCCCTCCCGCGAGGCGTATCTGCGGCAGCTCAAGGACGCCGACGGCCTCTCCTCCCCCGCGGTGCTGTCACTGGTCGGGCACATCGCCGCGTACCGGAGCGGGGCACCCTGGCTGGACGCCCTGCGCGGGTACCTCGCGGGCAATCTCACGATGGTCGCGGACCGGCTGCGCGCGGCGTTCCCGGCGCTCGGCTGGGAGCCCCCGCAGGCCGGGTACCTGGCCTGGATCGATCTGCGCCCGCTCCGGATCGACGACGACGCGCTCCAGCGCGAGTTGGTGGAGGCGGAGAAGGTGGCCGTCATGCCGGGGGCCGCCTACGGCGCCCCGGGGCTGGTGCGGCTCAACGTCGGGTGCCCCCGGTCCAAGGCGGAGGCGGGCGTCGAGGCGCTGGTGCGGGCGGTGCGGCGGATCGCACCCGATTGCCGATGACACGGTCCTCCGCCCGGTGCGGGGCGAGCACGCCCGCCCAGGTGCCCGTGACGGCGGACGGGGCGCCGCCGCCGAGCCCGCGTTGCGGCCGCCCACGTCCCGGCGGACACTGGCCGGAACTGGCAGCCTGCCGGAGAGGGCCTGGACGATGGGTGACTACGCGGACCTGCCTGGTGTCAGGACCTGGTACGAGAGCGAGGGGACCGGCGATCCGCTGGTCCTGCTGCACGGCGGGTTCTGCACCAATGACACCTGGGGAGCGCAGCGCGCCGATCTCGCCGCCGCGTACCGTGTCCTGCTGCCCGAGCGGCGCGCCCACGGGCACACCCCCGACGTCGACGGGCCGCTGACGTACCAGGACATGGCCGACGACACGGTCGCCTTCCTGGAGACGGTGGTGGACGCGCCCGCGCACCTGGTCGGCTGGAGCGACGGGGCCGTCGTCGCGCTGCTCGTCGCCCTCGCCCGGCCGGAACTGGTGCGCCGGGTCGTGCTGATCGGGGCCAACTTCCGGCCCGCCGGAGAGTGCTTCGTCGAGCCGGACATGCTCGACGCGATGACGCCCGACAGCCCGGACATGGCGTTCTTCCGCGAGATGTACGAGGCCGTGTCGCCGGACGGTGCGGACCACTGGCCGGTGGTGGCGCTGAAGGTGATCGACATGTGGCGCACCCAGCCGGCCCTCACCGAGCGCGAGCTGGGCCGGGTCACCGCGCCCACCCTGGTCGTGACCGGTGACGACGACATGATGACGCTGGAGCACACCACCGCCCTGTACCGCGCGCTTCCCGACGCGCGGCTGGCCGTGCTGCCCGGTGCCTCCCACCTGGTGCCGCTGGAGCGGCCGGCCCTGGTCAACGGGCTGGTCCTGGACCACCTCGGTCAGGAGGCGGCGGTCGAGACGATGATGCCGATCCGCCGCCGGAGCGGGTGACCCGGCGTCAGGGCCGGGCGACCGGGTCCAGGGCCAGGGCGGCGAACGTGGCCAGCCAGTGGTCGGTGGTGAAGTCGCCGCGCTCCACCGCCGGCATTCCCGCCGCGAGGTGTGCCTGAGCCGCCGCGTCCAGGCGGGCGCGGACGGCGCCGTCGGGCAGGGCGTCCGCGAGGGCGCGCAGCGCGGCCGCGCGGCTGAGCGTCAGGCCGAGCAGGTGGCCGATCTGCGGGTCGGCGTGGTCGGAGACCACCGGCACCTCGAGCAGCGGGCAGGGCGCGCCGGAGGTGAGCGCGGGCAGGAAGCGGTCCAGCCATGCCGCGAACCGGTCCGGCGGGAGCACCCGGCGCATCGCGTCGGCCTCGGTCAGCACCGGGGAGAGGAAGTCCTGTCCGGACGGTTCCCAGTGCGCGGGTGCGTCGTGGTCGTCGGTGAACCAGGTGAGCAGACGTTCCCGGACGGCCCGGTCGGTCCCGGCGGACAGTTCCCGCGAGTCGAGGGCGAGGCTCAGCGCGAACGCGCTGTTGGGGTGGTTGCCGTGGCGTACGGGATAGGTGGCCTTGGGCAGCCAGCCGCCCAGCAGTTCGTCGACCGCGTTGACGGCGGGGGCCAGTGCCTCGGCCCAGCGGGTGCCCGCCGGTCCGCCGTGGGCGCGGCACTCGGCGGCCAGGGCGAGCAGCCACGCCCAGCCGTAGGGCCGCTCGAAGGAGGGATGGTCGCGGAGGTAGGCGGCCTCGGTGGCGAGGTGTTCCGGGGTGAGGTGGCGGTCCAGCGCCTCGAGGGCCGGTGCGGTGTCCGGCAGTTCGGGGGTGCCGCCGTGGCGGCGGAGCAGTCGGACGAGCAGCCAGTGCATGTGCACCGAGGAGTGCCAGTCGTAGGCCCCGTAGAAGGCGGGGTGCAGGGAGGTGTGCGCGGGGTTCTCCCGCGCGGAAGTGATCAGGTGGGCCGGGAAGTTGGGGTATGCGCGGGTGATGTTGGCCAGGGCGATCCTGGCGAACGGGGCCGCGTGGGCGCCGAGCGGCATCAGCGGGTGGCTCCTTCGGTGACTTTCAGGTCGTGCCCGGCCGGGGTGCGGGCGGCGGTGGCCAGCAGGGCGCGCAGGCCGTGGGCGACGGTGGCGGGCGGCAGGGACGGGGCGGTGCCGTCGGCGACCTGTTCCGGTGCCCAGGGCACGTGCGCGAACCCGCCCCTGACGTGCGGGAACTCGGTGGCTATGAGGTGGCCGAGGCCGTAGGCCACGTGGTTGCAGACGAAGGTGCCGGCCGTGTTGGAGACGGCCGCCGGGACGCCCGCCTCGCGCATCGCGGCGACGCACGCCTTGACCGGAAGGGTGGAGAAGTAGGCGGCGGGGCCGTCCGGGACCACCGGTTCGTCGATGGGCTGTGCGCCGGCGTTGTCGGAGATGCGTGCGTCGTCGACGTTGATGCCGACGCGTTCGACGGTGACGCCGGGGCGGCCGCCCGCCTGGCCCAGGCAGAGGACCAGGTCGGGGCGGGCCGCCCGGACGGCGTCGCGCAGGGCGTCGAGGGACTCGCCGAAGACGCAGGGCAGTTCGGCGGCGGTGACGGTGAGCCCGGCGGGTGGTTCGGCGGCCACCAGGGCCGCCGCCTGCCAGGACGGGTTCACGCGTTCGCCGCCGAAGGGGGCGAAACCGGTGATGAGGACGCGGGTCATGGGCGTTCCTTGCCGTGCGGGTCGGATGGCCGGGTCAGAAGGCGAAGAGCGCCATGATGACGGTGCAGCAGCCGAGCAGGGCGACGCCCGTCGGCAGCTGTGCCTTGATCGGGCCGTACTGGTCCTTCAGTTCGAGCAGTGTGGCCGGGACGATGTTGAAGTTCGCGGCCATCGGCGTGCACAGGGTGCCGGCGAACCCGGCCAGCATGCCGATGGCGAGGACGGCCGGTTCGTTGCCGTGCATCTGCTGGATCAGTACGGGCCAGCCGATCGCCGCCGTCATGACGGGGAACGCGGCGAACGCGTTGCCCATGATGACGGTGAACAGGAACATGCCCACGCAGTATGCGATCACGGCGAGGTACTTGGAGTCGTCCGGGAGGACCTTGTTCATGATGTCGCCGACCTGGTCGCCGACCCCGGCGACGGCGAAGATCGAGCCCAGCACGGCCAGCAGCTGGGGCAGCAGCAGGGCCGAGCCCATCGCCTCGAGCATGGAGCGGCCGGAGTGGACCGGGACGGACAGCTTCCTCTCGCCGGTGACCAGCATGCCGACGACGAGCGCGACGACGCAGCCGACGCCGAGTCCCAGGAGGGTCGCCTTGCCGGTCTCGAACAGGCCGGACTCGTCCAGCACCGAGGCGCAGACGATGGCGACGAGCGGGATGGTCAGCGCCGGGATGAAGATCTTGTTGCCGAGCCGGGCGGCGGAGGCCTCGCGCTGCTCACCGGTGGTGGTGACCGGGACGCCCTTGCCGAGGAAGTTGAAGCCGGCGAGCACGATCAGGGCGAGGACCGCCACGCCGAGCGGTTCGGCGGGCAGGGTCCAGTCGCCGTTCTTCGCGGTGGCGTTGGCGACGCCGGTGCCGTAGGGGAAGGTGAGGCCGAGCAGTCCCCAGAAGGCGGCGGACGTCCACCGCTTGGGGTTGCTGCGGTCGGCGGCCATCTGCACGGCCATGACGACGAAGACGAGGCCTATCAGCCAGTAGAGCCATTCGACCTTGATCACTTGTCGGCCCCCTCGGGAAGCGGCAGGTCGTGTTCGGCGGCGGCGACCGCCATCTCGCGCTCCAGCTGCCGGTCCATGAGCAGCAGCCGGGCACCGTGGATGACGAAGGCGCAGACGGCCAGCGGGATCGCCCACAGGGCCAGCTGGGTGGGTTCGATGTCCTGGTGGTACGTCGAGTTCACGAAGCCGGTGATCAGGAGGATCGAGCCGATCGCGATGAAGCAGTCCTCGCCGAAGAACACACCCACGGTGTCGGCCGACGCCGAGTAGGAGCGCACCTTCTCGCGCCACCGCTCGGGCAGTCTGGCCCCCGTGGAGCGTTCGGCGGCCGCCTCGGCCATGGGCGCGACCAGCGGCCGCACGGTCTGGGCCGGGCCGCCGATGCTGTTGAGTCCGAACGCCGCCGTGACCTGCCGGACCAGCAGGTAGACGGTGAGGAACCGGCCGGCGCTGAGCCTGCCCAGGCGCCCGATGAGATTGCGGGCCTGTTCGCGCAGGCCGTAGCGCTCCAGCAGGCCGATCACCGGAAGCACGATGGCGTAGACGGTGACCGAGCGGCTGTCGGCGAAGGACCGGCCGAAGGCCGCGAGGACCTCCAGGGGGTCCATTTTGCCGAGCAGTCCGGTGACGATTCCGGCGACACCCACTACGAGGACGGGGTTGCGGCGCGTGACGAATCCGAGGATCACCACGACCACACCGAGGAGAACGATCATTCGGTGGCCTTCTTCAGGCATGAGGGGGCGGGGCAGCACGGATCCGGAGCTTTCGGAGCCGTGGCTTCAGCGGTCCCCGGACCATAGCTCCAGATACGTGGCAGATGCACGGACACTAGCGATCGTTCAACGATCTAACAAGAGGTGGATTTTCTCCGTCCGCCCGGACGGCCACCATCGGCGTCTTGTCGGATCGTTCAACGATCGTCTACTTTCGGCATGTGATCGACCTCAACGCAGACCTCGGCGAGGGCTTCGGCCGCTGGACCCTCACCGACGACGACGCCCTGCTCTCCGTCGTCACCAGCGCCAACGTCGCCTGCGGCTTCCACGCGGGCGACCCCTCCGTGATGCGGCGCGTCTGCGCCCTCGCCGCCGAGCGCGGGGTCCGGATCGGGGCGCAGGTGTCCTACCGCGACCTGGCGGGCTTCGGACGGCGCGCCATGGACGTACCGGCGGGCGAGCTGGCGGCCGAGGTCGCCTACCAGATCGGCGCGCTCAGGGTGTTCGCCGAGGCCGCCGGGTCCGAGGTGGCCTACGTGAAACCGCACGGCGCGCTCTACAACCGCACCGTCCATGACGCCGAGCAGGCCCGGGCCGTCGTGGCGGGGGTCCGGCTGGCGGGCGGCGCGCTGCCCGTGCTGGGTCTGCCGGGCTCGCGGCTGCTCGACGCCGCCGGGGAGGCGGGTCTCACCGGTGTCCCGGAGGCCTTCGCGGACCGGGCCTACACCGCGCGGGGCACCCTCGTCCCCCGCGGCGAGGCGGACTCCGTGGTGACCGACGCGGACGCGGTGGTCGGCCGTGCGCTGGGGTTCGCGGAGCGGGGCCGGGTCGAGTCGGTGGACGGCACGACCGTCGCGGTCGCCGCCCGTTCGCTGTGCGTGCACGGCGACACCCCGGGCGCGGCCCGGATCGCGGCGCGGGTGCGCGAGGCGCTGGAAGCGGCCGGGGTCGGCATCGGGGCGTTCGCATGACGGGCGCCCGGGCCCGCTCGGCCCGCCCCGCCGGCCGCCAAGCGCTCCTCGTCGAACTGCCCGACGCGGAACACACCGCGGCCTTCCACGCCGAGGTGCTGTCCCGGCGCGCCGCCGGGACCCTGCCGCCGGTGACCGAGGTGGTCCCGGGGGCGCGGACCGTGCTGCTCGACGGGGTGCCGGACCCGGAGGCGCTGGCCCGCGAGGTCACCGGGTGGGAGGTACCGCCGGTCCCGGACGACGACGGGGACGTGGTGGAGGTTCCCGTGCGCTACGACGGCCCGGACCTGGCCGACGTGGCGGCGCTGTGGGGAGTCGCTCCCGACGAGGTCGCCGCCCGGCACGGCTCCCGGACCTACCGGGTCGCGTTCTGCGGGTTCGCGCCCGGCTTCGGCTATCTCACCGGCCTGCCCTCTCACCTCCACGTCCCCCGCAGGGCCACACCGAGGACCCGCGTGCCGGCCGGCGCGGTCGCGCTGGCCGGCCCCTACAGCGCGGTGTACCCGCGCTCCACGCCGGGCGGCTGGCAGCTGATCGGCACCATGCCGGACCCGCGGCCGCTGTGGGACCCGGCGCGTGAGCGTGCGGCGCTCCTCACGCCGGGGACCCGGGTGCGATTCGTCACAGTGGACGGCGCCTCCGCGGAGGCCGCCGCATGACGGCCAAGTTCACGACCGTGCGCGCCGGGGCGCTCACCACCGTGCAGGACGCGGGCCGGCCCGGCCACGCCCACCTCGGCGTGCCACGTTCCGGAGCCCTGGACTCGCCCGCGATGCGCCTCGCCAACCGGCTGCTGGGCAACGATCCGGACGCCGCCGTCCTGGAAACCACGCTGACCGGGTGTGCCCTGCGGCCCGATCGCGGCGTCACCGTGGTCGTCGGCGGCGCGCCCTGCCCCGTGACCGTCGACGGGCGGCCCGCCGCCTGGGGCGCCCCGGTGCGGGTGCCGGTGGGCGCGGTCCTGGACGTGGGGGCGGCCACCACCGGGGTCAGGTCGTACGTGGCCGTCGCCGGGGGCATCGCCGTCGATGCCGTCCTCGGCAGCCGCTCGACCGACCTGCTGTCGGGGCTGGGGCCACTCCCCCTGCGCGACGGCGACGTCCTCCCGGTGGGCGCGCCCGCACGGACGGTGCCGCCGCCCGTGACCGCACCCTGGCCCGGTCCGCCCGCCGAACTGGTCCTGCCGGTACGCCTGGGCCCCCGCGCCGACTGGTTCTCCCCGGCCGCCCTGCGCACCCTCGTGACGGCCGTCTACCGCGTCTCGCCGCACAGCAACCGCATCGGCCTGCGCACGGAGGGGCCGCCGCTGGAACGCGCGGCGACGGGCGAACTGCCCAGCGAGGGCATGGTTCTGGGCGCCGTTCAGGTCCCGCCGGACGGGCGCCCCGTGATCTTCCTGCACGACCATCCGACGACCGGGGGTTACCCGGTCGTCGCGGTCGTCGCGGAACCCGCCCTCGCGGCGGCGGCGCAGGCCGCGGCCGGAACCCGGGTGCGTTTCACGCCCGGCTGACGGCTTCCCGCCGCCGACGCCCTATGGCGTACGCGCGTAGACCTCGGGCACCATCGTGCTGCACCGCATGCTCAACCACCCCACAGGAAGCATGACGTTCTGCATGGAGGTTCCATCATGAGGTCTCCAACCACGCGCGTCCGGGCGGTCGTCACGGCGCTCGCCCTGGTCGCCGCACCGGGCGCGGTCGTCGTCGCCGGCGCCGGCGACGCCTTCGCGGCCACGAAGATCAGTCACGCCACCGCCACGTCGATGTTCCGCGACGTCGGCATCACCTGGTCGTCCTCCGGCAACTGCTCCAACCGGAACAACGGCACCTGTACGTCGTTCGACCAGCTCAACCTCGCCACCGCGCAGGGCGCGCAGACCCTCAAGCGGGCCACCGGGTGCGCGCTGAACATCACCGGCGGTACCGAGACCGGGCACGCCTCCGGCACCTACTCGCACTGGAACGGCTACAAGCTCGACTTCGGCAAGACCACCTGTGTCGGCAACTACATCAAGAACACGTTCACCTACATCGGCGTGCGCGGCGACGGCGCTCCGCAGTGGCGGTCCGGGTCGGGCAACGTCTACGCCGACGAGGGCAACCACTGGGACGTCACCTACTACAACTGTGGCGGCTGCTGAGCCGTGACCGCGGCCGGCGGGGGGAGGCACAGTGCTGCACGTGGACTTCGACGAGGGCGCGTTGACCCGGATGGGCGTGGCCCGGGGCGCCGACCCGTTGTGGGAGACGGTGCTGAGCCTCCACCTGCTGCAGAACGACCAGGAGCCCCTGGCCTACGACCCCTGGCGGCGCGAGGTGCGCGGCGCCCTTCACCGTGGTGGACTCGCCGACGACGTAAGGGCGTTGATGCGGCTGTGCCCGCCCACCGGGTACTTCCCGGACTTCCTGACGCCCGGTCGCGGTGACCTGGACCTGGCGGAGGGCGTGGACCGGGTGCGCTCGACGCCCCGGAGCAGACTCGTCGCCGAACTCACCCGGCTCTGCGCGAACCTGCGCGGCCCGGTGCCGCGCAGTGTGCGGTGGGTGGCCTCCGGGGACGCGACCGCACTGCGCTGGCTGGGCGGCACGCTGCGCCGCTACCACGCCGTTGCCGTGGCGCCGTACCTGCCCGTGATCCGTGCCCGGGCCGGGGAGGACCGCGCCCGGCGTGCCGAGGCGGCGCTGAGCGGTGGCGCCGAGGCCCTGCTCGCGAGTTACACGGACCTGCCGGGCTGGCGGCAGGACGGCACCCTGCTCGCCGCCCCCTACCCCGAACCCCGGTCGCTCAGGCTGGGCGGACGCCCGCTGACGCTGGTCCCCGCCTTCTTCTGCGTACGGACGCCGCTGGCCCTGGTGGACGAGTCGCTGCCGCCGGTGCTGGTGCACCCGCTGCGCCCGGCGCCGGGCTGGCTGCCGCGCCTGCGCGCCGGTGCGGCGAGGCCGTCCGTCGACCGGCTGACCGGGCCGTCGCGAGCCCGGATGCTGGAGTCGCTGGAGACGCCGATGACCACGACCTCGCTCGCCGCGGCGCTGTGCCTGGCACCGTCCACGGCGAGCCGCCACGCCGCCGTACTGCGTGAGGCGGGGCTGGTGGCGACCCGCCGCGAGGGCAACCGGGTACTGCACCGGCGTACCGCGCTGGGGTCGGCGCTGCTGGACGGAGCCGTTCAGCAGGTGGGCACGCCGGGGAGCCAGGAGTCGGCGACGTCGATGAAGATGTTGGAGACGTAGCCGCCGTAGTCGGGCAGGTAGGACCAGGCGTCGTTGCTGTAGCCGTCGTAGTTCACCAGCTCGCCGTGGACCTGGCAGCGGACCCGGACGGTCGTCGGTCCGGCCAGGCTCGCCACCCGGGTGGACCCGGTACTCGCCTGCTGACGGATGCTCACGTCGGTGCCCCAGGTCGGGAACGACGTGATGTCTCCGCCGGCGTCGGTCCACAGGTACGTGACGGTCACCCAGCCGTTGTCGTTGAGGCCCACGTTGTAGAAGGTGCCGTCGGCCAGGTCGATGCCGGCCGGGTTGGCGACCTGGCGGCCGAACTCGTCGCGACCGCCGTTGTAGCCGTTCTCGTACGCCGCCTGCGCCTCGGGCAGGCCGCGCGGCAGGTCCTTCCACTGCTCGCGCTGCGTGGAGGGGTTCCAGTGGTCGTCGTGCGTGTTCCACGGGCCGACGTCCCACACCGGCGCGGTCTCGCAGCGGGCGGGACCGCACACCTGCACCGAGTACTGTGCGCTGCCCTTGGGCGACAGGGCCCTCCGGGAGGGGAGCGCCACGAAGTGGTCGTTCGCCTTGATGACGTGGCCGTTGGCCGTGGTGTGACCGACCAGGCCCTCGCGGGTGGCGTAGACGCGGGCGGAGAAGGCGGCGGCCGTCGGCGTGGACCCGGCGGAGACGCTGCCCGTGTCGTCGGCCGTCAGGGTCAGGGCGCGGACGGCGGCCGTGGCCTCGCCCTTGGCGTTCCACAGGGTGAGCCGGGCCTGGACGTCGACGACGTCACGCGGCAGTCGCGCCGGGCTGCCGGCCGCCGCTCGCCGCCACTCGGTCCAGGTTCCGTCGGCTGCCCGTCCGCGCACGTCGACCTCGACGTCCGCCGCAACGGGCACGGTCACGTCGAGGTCCACGGTGACCCGGTTCACCGGCCGTTGGACGTGGTGGGTCTCCAGGACGGCGGAGGCGTAGCCGCGGTCCCGGTCCAGGGAGGCGGGGCTGACGGAGCCGTCCCGCACCCGCAGCGCGCCCTCCCCGTACCGGACGTTGACGTCGTCGCCGCCGGCCGGGGACAGGTCGGGGTGCCAGGACTCCGAGGCGGGCGCGGCGGCGGTGTCGGCGGCCGGTGCGGGAGCCGCGGCCAGTGCCGTGCCGGCGAGGGCGAGCAGGCACACGGTGCCGGTCAGGGCACGCGTGGGACGCGGTCCGCGGCGCGGGACGGGACCCGGGCGCGGGGTGGGAGGGGTCAGCATGTGGGCACTCCTGGGAGCCAGGCGTCGGCGACGTCGATGAAGATGTTGGACACGTATCCGCCGTAGTCCGGCAGGTACGACCAGGCATCGTTGCTGTAGCCGTCGTACTCGACGAGCCCGCCGTGGACCTGGCAGGCCACGCGGACGGAGGTCGGTCCGGGCAGACTCGCCACCCGGGCGGAGTCCGTGGAGGGCTGCTGACGGACGCTCACGTCCGTGCCCCACGTGGGGAACGGGGTGCCCGTGCCGCCGTCGTCGCCGCGGACCAGGCTCATGTAGTAGGCCCAGTCCCAGTGCGGGCCGGGGTCGGTGTGGTCGTTGCCGGGCACCTCGCTGTGTCCCACGATGTGCGCGCGGTCCCGGGGGATGCCGTACCTGTCGGTGAGGTGACGGGTCAGCGCCGCCGACGAGCGGTACATGGCGTCCGTGAACCAGGCGGGGTCGCTGACGTACCCCTCGTGTTCCACTCCCACGGAGTAGGGGTTGGCCGAGCGCGCGTGCCAGGCGGTGTCACCCTCGCGGACGCTCTGGGTGATCTGGCCGTCGGAGGACCGCACCACGTAGTGGGCGCTGACCTGCGCCGACGGGTTCTGGAACCAGCTGATGGAGCCCGCGTAGGAGCCCTGCGTGACATGGACGACCACGGTGGTGATCGCCGAGTTGCGGCCCGCGGCGTAGTTGCCGGAGTACGCCGGGTTCCACAGGGCCGGCGGGTAGTCGGCGGATGCGCTCGCCCCGGCGCCGGGGCCGGTCCCGGCGTACTCCCCGCGCTGGGGCCGGACCTCAAGCGGGGCCACGGTGACCTGCTCGCCGCCGTCCGCACGGGTCCGGACACCCTCGCCGAGGACGTCGTAGACGGCGTCGGCGTAGAGGCGCGCGGCGGCGTCGCTGCCGGAGGCCCCGTAGCGGGCGGCGACCGGGTACCAGGCGCCGAGGCGGTCGCGGTCCGAGGCGTCGAGACCGGCCTCGTCGGCCAGGGCGCGCAGCACGGCGGCGGCGCCGTGGATGTTGGCGTCGGTGTCGCGTTTCAGGTCGGCGACGCTCTCGCCGGTGAGTCGCGCGGCCTGTTCCAGGGTGTGCCGTTGCGGGTTGCTGACCAGGTGCATCATGCCGTAGCCGTTGTCCTGGCTGGGCAGTCCTTCGTGGCCGTCCAGGCGGGTCTCGCCGTAGCCGACGGCGACCAGCAGGTCCCGGGGGACGTCGTGGGCGACGGCCGCGCGGTCGAATGCCCGGTTGACGGAGCCGTCCGGTGCGTTGGGCGCGGGTGCGGCGGCGGCCGGGGAGGGCTGGCCGGTGAGGGCCAGCGCGGCCGCGACGACCGCGGCGCACAGTGCGGTTCTCGCACGTCCGGCGGGGAGTGAGGAGGACATGTGGGGGTGCTCCGCTCTCTCCGGTGCCCACGAGGTGTGGGGGCGGTTCGGGTGCGGCCGGGGGTCTCCTGGGGGCGGCCCGGCGGTGGCCGCGCGGGCACCGGGGGTCCGCGGCCGGCCGGTCTCGCGAACGGGCCCGCGAGGAACGGGCGTTCGCGCACACCGGTAGCCGCATGATGGATCGCCCCACTTGTCGTGAGCAAGTCATTGCAGTCTGAGCGAAAGACCGCGCGGCCGCTTCCTGGCGGTACGCGGCTCCGCCGGGCGTCATCCGGTGCCTGCTGAGGGTGATGTCCCCGGCGACCTCGGGGAGTTCACGTCCACGAGGCGGTCCTCGGAACTCCAAATTCGTTTGCCCGTCGGCCGTGGCGACGGATGCAATGGCCGGAACGATCAACCGAGGAGGCGTCGTCGCGTGAACACCCCCTTCGAAGCAGCGCGGGCCGGCGGGCCGTCCGTCCGGATCGGCGCTCTCGTTCCACTGACCCGGCCGGGCTGGGTCGAGGCGGGCCGCCATCTGCTCGCCGGCCTCGAACTGGCCGTGGACGAGGTCAACGACAGCGGCGGGGTGACCGGCGGACCGCTGGAGCTGGTGGTCCGCGACACCGCGGCCGATCCGTCGAAGGCCGCGGCGGCCGTGGAGGAACTGGCCGGCCTGGGCGTGGCCGCCCTGGCCGGTGAGTACCACAGCGTCGTCGCCCGTGCCGCGGCTTCCAGGGCCGACGCACTCGGCGTGCCGTACCTCTGCTCGTCGGCGGTGCTGGACACGCTCACCGAAGGGCCCACGGACCGGGTGGCCCGGCTCGCACCGGCGCAGTCCCACGGGTGGCGCGTCTACGGGGACTTCCTGCTCGGCGCGGGCCATCGCCGGGTCGCCGTGGCGACCCAGCCGAGCGTGTACTGGGCGTCCGGGACTCGCCTCCTGCGGGAGCACCTGGCTCCGCGCGGCGGCGCCGTCACCGAGTTCGACATGAGCGCGCTCTCCCCCGCGGCCCTGTGCGACGCGCTCGCCGACCACGGCGCGACGGCTCTCCTCCTCCTGCTCGGCCACCCGGATCCGGTGGTCCCCGTCGTCAGGGCCGTGCGCCGCGACCCGCGACTGGCCGGGCTGACGATCGGTGCCCCGGCCGGGCAACCGGAGTTCGCCGAATGGGCCGGGGCGCTGGGCGCCGACGGTTCCGGGATCCCGTTCCTGCGCTACCTGCCCGAGCGGCTCGGCCCGCTGGGCGCACGGGTCGGGGCGGCTCTTCGCGTACAGCTGGGCGAAGCGCCCTCCTTCGTCGCCTTCGAGGGCTACGACACGGTCGCCGTCCTCGCCGACGTGCTGCGCAGGGACGGAGCGGAGCCGGCGGGCACCGCCTGGTCCTGGTCCCGGGTCGACGTCGAAGGCACCCGGGGGCGGATCCGGTTCACCCGCACGCCCGGTATCGGCGTCCTGCAGTGGGCCTGGCCGCCGGTCCAGGTCGTGGACCGGGATCCGGCGCGCCCCGACCGCTTCCGCGTCCTGCACACCGGCTGAATCCGCACGGAGCCGACCGGCCCCACGCGTGACGGGCATGTCGATCAGGAAGACCGGCGGCCGCCCGAACGCCTCCACCAGCGCTCCTCCCAGCCGCGAGCCGAAGCACACGTCGCCGCACCGGCCGTTCCCCCCGCACCGGCCGCTCCCGGGACCGACAGGGCCCGGTTGTTGTCTCCGGGGTCACTGTCTTCCCTGCAGGCCGCGGTCACCGCCCTTGCATCTTTGTGCCGTCGCACCAGTGGGCGGGCGGATGGGGGAATCGGTACCCGCCGGGTTCGGAGATTCGTTCCCGGGCCCGGCCTCTGGCGCGGTTTCGACGTCGGCTTCCGCTTCGGCGTCGGCCAGCAAGCCGGTCAGCGTCGCGCGGGCGCGGGACACCCGCGAGCGGACCGTCCCGACGGGGCAGCCGCTCATCTCGGCCACGTCCGCGTAGGGCAGGCCCGCGAGTTGGGTGAGGACGAACGCCCTGCGGCGGTCCGCGGGCAGGGTCTGGAGGAGATCGGCCAGTGCTATCCCGTCGTCGAAGCCGGGCAGGTCCCGCTTCTGGGCGCGTTCGGCCACGCCCTTCCAGTCCTCCGTGTCGCTCAGGCGTGGTCTCGCGGCGGCGTACCGGTGGCTGTCGATCACCGCACGGCGGGCGATGGACAGCAGCCACACCCGCGCCGAGGACCGGCCCTCGAAACGGTGCAGGCTTCCGAGCGCCCGCACGAAGGTGTCCTGGGCCAGGTCGTCGGCGAGTTGAGGGTCGGAGCAGAGCCACGCCACGTAACGCACGACGTCCTGGTGAAGGGCGCGAACGAATCGGTCGACGGCCACGGGATCCCCTCCCCGGGCGGCGAGCGCCCATGCGGTCACCGCCTCGTCGGACGAGGCCGTTGACCCGAACGCGTCGCGCCGGGCGGGTTCTTGTGGCGGTAAGGACAGGCGTGGCAGGGCAGGGGTGATCACTCGAGGTCCTTCGCGGTTCGTCCGGGCGGCTGCGGAACGGGTGAGCCGGTCGTACGAGCGGCTGTCTCAGGACCGGCTGCCGCACGACCGGCCGTCTCACACGAGAGCGAGGCCGGGCGGAGGTCCACGGGAAGTGATCGGGTCGGCGAGGAGCAAGCGGTTCGGCGTCCGGCCCGCGCCGCGCGCACGCCGGACCAGGGGGTGAATCGGCCCGGCGGTGGAGGTGCCGCGCGGCAGCCGCAACGGCGCGGCCAGCCATCCGGCGACGGCCCGGAGCAGGTCGAACGCGGCGCGCTCTCCGTGGGCCAGCCAGAGTCCGCACAGCAGCGCGGCGAGCGTGTGGGCGGCCCACATGCCCAACGACGACGAGCCACTCATGTCGTGACCCGCGCCGGTCATCTCCATGGGGCCGGAACCCAGATGCACATGAGCGGCATGCAAATACCCATGGTCGACACCCAAGTGTCCCTGGTCGACACCCAAGTGTCCGTGGTCGACACCCAAGTGTCCGTGGTCGGCGCCCAAGTACCCATGGCCGACGCCCATGTTCATGTGGCCGGCGTCCATGTGCGGCTGCGCCATGCCCCCGCCGCCGGGCACAGAGGACGGCGCCGGGGCGGACGGCGTCGGTATCGCCGCGAACGCGCGGTGCAGCACCGTCTGCGCGGCGACCGAGAGCGCGACGACGGCGGGCAGTCCCCGCTCACGACCGGCCACGCACCAGGCCGCGCCCGCCGTGCCACCCAGTCCCGCTCCCGCCGCCCACCAGGGCACGGCGGCACCGGACATCAGGCTGTGTCCGAGGGCGGCGAGCAGCACGCAGACGGCGGCGAACAGCACAGCCCGTACGAAACGCGCGCACCGCATGCCGCCCGCGGGCGCACGGAGCCACGTCACACGGGGAAGCGTTCGTGCGCCAACCGTCACGGTGCAGTAGTCGGAGACGTACACCGGCGGGTTCCCGCCACATCAAGTGGCGTGGGCCACACTCAGGACGGCTCCGCACCCCGGTCACCTCGTGGGGCTGAGCCCCTCCACGGTCAGTCCGAGCAGGCGGCGCGCCTCGGCAGCCGGGGCGGCGTGGTGCTCCGTGGCCAGGGCGATGCCGGTGACCAGCGTGAGCAGGTCGGTGGGGGTCACGCCCGGCGCCACCACGCCCTCCGCCGCGGCGCGCCGCAGCAGGGGCTCGACCGCTCCACCGAGTTTCGCCGCGCAGGCGTTCACATGCTCCGGCTCGACGAGCCTGTCCTGCGCCAGCGCGTCGGCCATGCCCCGCGCGGAGGCGGCGTATTCGGTGAGGGCCCGCAGCCAGTCCAGCAGCGCGGTGCGGGCGTCCTCCGCCTCGGCCGCCTCGACGGCACACACCCGCAGGGCCTCGATCCGCTCGGCGAACACCGCCTCCAGCAGCGCGCGGCGGCCGGGGAAGTGCCGGCGCACCGTCGCCGAGCCGACACCGGCGATACGGGCGATGCGTTCCAGGGACGCGTCGGCGCCGTGTGCTGCGACCTCCTGCTCGGCGACGGCCAGGATCCGCGCGTAGTTGCGCCGCGCGTCCGCGCGCTGGTGATCAGGCATGGCGTCCTCTCGCATTGCTAAATGGCGGGCCCCTCCGTATCGTACCGGGAAGCTAAGTGGCGGGCCCCGCCACTTAGCTTCGACGATGCCTGTCCGGAGGACACCATGACCACAGATCCCGCACCCGTCCTGGTCACCGGCGCGACCGGCCGACAGGGCGGCGCCACCGCCCGCGCCCTGCTGAAGTCGGGAGTACCGGTCAGGGCGCTGGTCCGCGACCCCTCGACCGACCGGGCGGCGGCGGTCGCGGCACTCGGCGCCGAACTGGTGGTCGGGGACCTGGACGACCTCGGCTCGCTGACCCGCGCCGCCGACGGGGCCCGCGCCGTCTTCTCGGTCCAGATGCCCGACCTCGAAGGAGCCGCCTTCGCGGGCGAGCTCGCGCAGGCCACCCGGCTGATCGAGGGCGCCAGGGCGGCCGGGGTGCCCCAGTTCATCCACACGTCGGCCTCCGGCGCCGGGCAGCACACCGGCTGGGTGCGGGGCCGATGGGCCGCGATGGAGCCCTATTACACGGCGAAGGCCGGGATCCAGGACCGCGTGCGCGAGGCCGGCTTCGCCCACTGGACGCTCCTCAAGCCGAGCTTCTTCATGGAGAACTTCCTCCCCGCCGAGGCCATCGTGTTCCCGCGCGGCCTGGCGGGCGGCCTGGTGAGCCTGCTCAAGCCCGCGACGCGGCTGTCCCTGGTCGCGGTCGACGACATCGGCTCGGCCGCTGCCGCGGCCGTGGCCGAGCCCGAGCGTTTCGACGGCGTGGAACTGGAACTGGCGAGCGACCACCTGACCATGACGGAGATCGCCGGTATCCTCTCCCGTCACCTCGGCACGACGGTCGCCGCGCCCGACATGAGCGAGGAGGAGGCGGTCGCCGCCGGCATGCCCGACATGGGGTTCGGACAGTCGTCCCTCAACGAGTTCCCGCAGCCCGCCCGCCCCGAGTTCGCGCGGAAGCTGGGCCTGTCCGTCACGCCCTTCGCATCGTGGGTACGGCAGCACATGCCGAGCGCCTCCTGACACCGGCGGGGACTCGCGCGAAGCCGGACCGCACGACACCACACCGCGCCACACCGCGCCGCACCGCACCGGACCGGACCGGACCGGACCGGACCGGACCGACGAGTTATACAGTTTTATCTGTACAGCTGAGACTGTGGAAGTTAAGCTGTGCGCATGAGCGAGAACCAGTACCTGTCGCCGTCGGCGGTCGAGGCGTCCCGCGAGGTCCGCGCGGTCATCAGGCGTCTGCGGCGCCGCATCCTCAAGGCGTCCGAGGCGGAGGACATCACCGTGGGCCAGGCGACCCTCCTCGCACGCCTGTCCGACCGCGGCGGGGTCACGGCCAGCGAACTCGCCGCGGGCGAAGGGGTGCGGCACCAGTCGATGACGGCGACCATCGCTCCGCTCGCCGCCCTGGGGCTCGTGGAGCGGCGGCCCGACCCGGACGACGGGCGGCGCCTGCTGATCACACTGACCGCCGAGGGCCGCCGGCGGGTAGAAGAGGACCGGCAGACGCGCAAGGAGTGGCTCGCCGGCCAGTTGCAGGACAAGTGCACGGAGGAGGAGCGCCGTGCGGTGATCGCGGCCATGGCCGTCCTGGAGCGACTCACCCGTGACTGAGCCGACGGCGGCCCGGACGCGCGACGAGGACCGGCCCGGATTCGACCGGCGGCTGCTGCCGCCCATGCTGCTGGGTTCGGTCCTCAACCCGATCAACTCGACGATCATCGCCGTCGCCCTCGTCCCCATCGGCAGCGCCCTGGGAGCGCCGGCCTCGGAGACCGCATGGCTGGTCTCCGCGCTCTACCTGGCCACCTCGCTCGGACAGCCGGTCGTGGGCCGGCTCATCGACCTCTTCGGTCCGCGCAGGCTCTTCCTCCTCAGCACCGGCCTGGTCGGCGTGGCCGGAGTGGTCGGCGCCCTGGCACCCGGCCTCGGCGTACTGATCGCCGCGCGGGTCCTGCTCGGCTTCGGCACCTGCGCCGGCTATCCCGCGGCGATGGCGCTGCTGCGCGGCGAGGCCGACCGCACCGGGCGGGACAGTCCCGGCGGGGTACTGACCGCGCTGGCGGTCGCCAATCAGACCATCGCCGTCGTCGGCCCGCTGCTGGGCGGTCTGCTGATCGCCGCCGGTGGCTGGCGCACCACGTTCGCGCTGAACGTGCCCCTGGCCGTCGCCGCGGTGGTGCTCGGGATGCTGCGCCTGCCCAAGCCGGCCGACGGGGCCGGGCGCCCGCGGCACGAACGGCCGGCCGCGCAGCTCGACCTGCCCGGCATGGCGCTGTTCGCGGCGACGCTCGTCTCGCTGCTGCTCTTCCTGATGAACCTGCACCTGCGCGACTGGTACCTCGTGGCGATCACCGTCGCCGCGGGTGCGGCCTTCGCGGCACGGGAGCTGCGGGCCGCCACCCCCTTCATCGATCTGCGGGTGCTGGGCGGCAACACCCCGCTGCTGGCCACCTACGGGCGCGCGCTCGTGGCCTACGTCGTGGCGTACGCCTTCCTGTACGGCTTCACCCAGTGGACGGAGGAGGGCTTCGGACTGTCGCCCTTCCATGCCGGGCTGGCACAGATCCCGATGTTCCTGCTGGCGATCGGCGTCTCGGTCGTCTCCGGCCGCAGCCGGGGTGTGCGCGGGAAGCTGCTGCTCGGCGCGGCGGGGCAGATCGTGGCCTGCGTGCTCATCCTGACGCTCACGGCTGAGAGCCCGCTGTGGATGCTGCTCCTGGTCGCCCTCGTCTTCGGCGTCCCGCAGGGGCTCAACAACCTGGCCCTGCAGAACTCGGTCTACTTCCAGGCCGTTCCCGAGCGCACGGCGTCCTCCGCCGGTCTGCTGCGGACCTTCGCGTACGTCGGCTCCATGATCGCCTCTGCCGCGAGCGCGGCGGCCTTCGGGCACCGCGCGGACACCGGCGGCATGCACACGCTGGCCTGGGTCATGCTCGGCGCCGGGGTGGTGTACCTCCTGCTGACGGTCTTCGACCGCACCCTGGGCCGCGGGCCGGCCCCGGAAACACGGTCGGCGACGTAGCCGGCGGACCCGGGCCCGGCGATCCGCCGCCCCGCTCAGCGGACGTCCCCGCCGGGCCCTCCCGGGTTCTGGGAGCCCCCGGCGTTCAGGTGCTGCAAGGCCTCGACCAGCTCCTTGCAGGCCCGTTCCACCGACCGCCGGGTGTTGAGCTGCTCGCTGATCACCGCGGACAGCAGGAGCGCGGTGAGCCCCAGCGTGCCGTTGAACGCCTGGAGCCTCATCAACGTCTCGATGTCACTGAGCGTGCCGAAGGCGCCGACCTCCTCCCGGGCCACGACGGTGGCCATCACCGAGGCGAACAGGGCGCACGGTACGGCGCCCGCCAGCTGGAAGCGCAGCACGGAAAGGATCAGCAGGGGGTAGACCAGGAAGAGCAGGCTGACCGTGCTGTACATGATCAGCGGGACCAGGACGCAGACGACGACGGCGAGCCCCACGGCCTCGGTCCACCGGGCGGACGGCGGCGGCAGCCGGGCACGGTGCAGGAGCAGCAGCATCGGCGTGACGAGTACGACGCCCATCGCGTCGCCGACCCACCACGCCAGCCAGACGAGCCAGAGATCGCTCGACGGCAGCTTGTCCGACAGGACGAGCATCCCGACGCCCACCGCCGAGCTGATCAGCATCGCCGTCAGCGCCCCCAGGAAGACGAGCGACAGCCCGTCGCGCAGGCGGCTCAGGCTCACGCGGAAACCCACAGCCCGCAGCATCAGGTAGGAGCAGACGGGGGCCGCGGTGTTGCCGGCCACGATCCCGACGGCCGAGAGTCCGGGCCTTCCGAGGGAGACGATGACGAGCAGCGCGCCGAGCGCGATGCCGGGCACGCACCGTGGTCCGAAGAGCAGCAGACAGGCCACCGCGAGGCCGGTGGGCGGCCAGATGGGTGTGACGACCGCCCCGTCGGCGGTCAGCTGCTGCGACAGGCCCAGTCGCCCCGCCGCGTAGTAGATACCGGCGACGAGCAGCGTCTCGCAGAGGAGGACGACCGGTCGCGGCCATGCACGGATATCCACCACAGAGCCATCAGACACCGGCCCCGGCCGGTCAGCGAGGTGAGAGGCGCCGCGACCCGCCCTACGGCGTAACGGCGGGTCCGCCATGGCCGACGACGAGCACGGCGGCGTCGTCCTCGTGTCCGATCAGCTCGGCGTTCTTGAGCACGGCGGCCGCGAGGGCCTGTGCCTCCATGCCGACGACGGCCGCGAGGCCCGCCAGCCGCACCACCCGGTCGAGCCCGTCGTCGATGCTGAGGGAGGGCCCCTCCACGACGCCGTCCGTGACCAGGACGAGCACTCCGCCCGCGGCGAGCCGGTACCGGGTCACCGGATACTCGGCCCCCTCCAGGACGCCCAGTGGCGGCCCGCCCTCGTCGTGGCAGACCTCGGCCCTGCCGTCCGCGGTGGCCCGGACACAGGGGATGTGGCCGGCCCGCGCGCTCTCCAGGACGCCGGTGGCCGGATCGAAGCGGATGAAGGTGCAGGTGGCGAAGAGGTCCTTGTTCAGGGACAGGACGAGGTCGTTGGTCCACGTGAGCAGGTCGCCCGGCTGGCTCGTCACGGAGGCCAGCGCCCGCAGGCCGACACGGATCTGGCCCATGAACGCCGCCGCGTCGATGGCGTGACCCTGCACGTCACCGACGGACAGCCCGACGCGGCCGTCGGGCAGCTCGAAGGCGTCGTACCAGTCGCCGCCCACATTGAGTCCGGCGTACGCGGGCGCGTAGCAGGCGGCCAGATGGAAGCCGGGCACCGTGGGGAGGTCGGCGGGCAGCATGTCGCGTTGCAGGGCGATCGCGAGCTCCACCTGGGACCTGCGCAGCTCGGCCAGCTCCCGGGCCTGAGTGGTCAGCGACGCCAGCCGGGCCAGCAGCTCTTCACCGTCAGGTGCGGGACGCTTGCGGAACATCGGCCACTCCCGGACCAGGACGCCTCCGAACGGGCGTCAGCCACCCGCGGGCCTGGCCAGTGCAAGTGTGTCACCCGGCCCGGGGAAGGGCATGTCGAGCGACCCGCCAGGCCCGACCGGGGGGAGTCGCCGGGCGGCGCGGCCCGGCCCGGTTCGGTTCGGCCCGGTTCGACGAGCGTGGGGCCGTAGCCGCTCACCGAGCCGCACCGGGCTCGTCCCGGCCCCCGCCCGAGGCACACAGCAGACACGCCCCGGCGCCCGGAAGGGCGTCCGGTTTCCGTACCCTTGCCGCATGCGTATGCGGCCCACTCTGAGCTGGACCCCGGGAGCGGACCTGCCGCCGGGCACCACGGACCTGGAGCCCGTTGCCGACGCGCTGGGCGCCGGTGGGGTGGTGGTGCTCAGCGGGGCGGGGATCTCGACCGAGTCGGGGATTCCCGACTACCGGGGCGAGGGCGGCAGCCTGAGCCGGCACACGCCGATGACGTACCAGGACTTCACCGGCAGCGCCGCGGCCCGGCGCCGCTACTGGGCCCGCAGCCACCTCGGCTGGCGCACCTTCGGCCGGGCGCGGCCCAACGCCGGGCACCGGGCCGTGGCCGCGTTCGGCGATCGGGGCCTGCTCGCCGGTGTGATCACCCAGAACGTCGACGGTCTGCACCAGGCCGCCGGCAGCGAGGACGTCGTCGAACTGCACGGCAGCCTGGACCGCGTCATCTGCCTGACCTGCGGCGCGTTCAGCGCGCGCCGCGAACTGGCCCGGCGTCTCGAGGCAGCCAACCCGGGGTTCGAGCCGGTGGCCGCCGGGATCAATCCGGACGGCGACGCCGATCTCACCGACGACCAGGTCGGGGACTTCCGAGTGGTGCCCTGCGCAGTGTGCGGCGGCGTCCTCAAACCGGACGTGGTGTTCTTCGGCGAGGCCGTCCCGCCCGCACGCGTGGAGCACTGCCGCGAACTGGTCCGGGGTGCCACCACGGTGCTGGTCCTGGGCTCCTCGCTGACGGTGATGTCGGGGCTGCGGTTCGTCCGCCAGGCGGCCCGCGCCGGGACGCCGGTGCTGATCGTCAACCGGGACCCGACCCGCGGCGACCGGGAGGCCGTCGCACGGGTCGCGCTCCCCCTGGGCCCGGCCCTCACCACCGTGGCCGCCCGGCTCGGCATCGCCACCGACGACACCGCGACCACCTGAGCGGACCCGCCGAAGTCCCCGGCGTCACCCCCTTGACCGCGGTCCCTCCACTCCATATGGTCCTCGCACCTCACGAGGTACATCGATTAACCAATCGTTAACCGCTTGGTTGGAGACCCCCGCTGTGCGCTCTTCGCTGACTCGGCGCGACCTGCTCGCCGCCGGTTCCGGCCTGGCTGCGGCCGTTGCCCTGCCCGCTCTGTCCGGCTGTTCGTCGTTGGCGTCGGCGGACTCCGATCCGGACACCCTCGTCGTCCACACCCAGCTCGGCACGACCGCGCCGGGCTCCCCCACCTACCTCGCGGCCGTCGACCGCTTCCGCGAGGAGAACCCGGGGCTGAAGGTCAAGAACCTCGTCAACGGCGACGACCTCGGCCAGGTGTACGAGACCTCCCGGCTGGCCCGCAAGGAGGCCGACGTCGTGATGGTCAACCTCTACGACAAGACGCTGGCCTGGACGGACGTCGGCGCCACCGTCGACGTCCGCCCCTACCTGGACGACTGGGGGCTGCGCGACCGCGTGCTGCCCGCCGCCCTGGCCGACTGGACCGACGACGAGGGCCGGGTCAGGGCGTTCCCCTACTTCGCCACCAACTGGCCCGTCGCCTACAACCGCGCCCTGCTCGACCGGGCCGGCGTCGACGAGATCCCCACCACCGGGGACGCGTTGATCGCCGCGGCCCGCAAGCTCCGCGCCAAGGGCATCGCCCCCGTGACCGTGGGCGGCAACGACTGGACCGGGCAGAAGCTGATGGCGCAGATCATCCAGACGTTCCTGTCGCAGGAGGAGGCCCGGCACGTCTACTCCACCGGCGACTTCGGCGGCCGCGGCGCCCGCCGGGGCATCGAGTACTTCACGCATCTGCGCGACGCCGGAGTCTTCGCGGACAAGGCGCAGGGGCTCACGTCCGACTCGATGAACACGCAGTTCAACACCGAGGAGGCGGCGATCCAGTCGGCGATGTCCTCGGCGCTCGCCAAGGTGCCGGAGAAGGTGGCCCGGCACACCGAGGTGGGCGGCTGGCCCCTGGCCGACGGCGCGGCGCACGAGGGTCCGACCGTCATCCGCGCCTACACGCTCATCGGTTTCTGGATCAGCCCCAACGGCGTGCGCAAGATCGAGCAGGTCGAGAAGTTCCTGCGGTTCATGTACCGGCCCGAGACGGTGGCCCGGTTCGTGACGGAGAGCGGCCGGGACATGGCCCTGCGCACGGACGCCGTGAGTACGGACTTCCCCCTCGTGGGCGCGGCCCAGCGGCTCGGTTCCGAGGTGAGCCAGGTCCTCCTCCCCGACGTGTACGTGCCGCCCGCCGCGGCGCAGCAGCTGATCACCGCGACCAGCACGTCCTTCACCCGGGGCACCAGCGCGACCCGGGTGCGCGCCGCCCTCGAGTCCGCGTACCGGTCCGCATGAACCGCCCGGTCCTCCTCGTATCCGCCCCCCGTACTCCGGGAGTCACCGCATGACGACGCTCACGACGACGCCGGACGGCAGCGCGGCCCGTCGGTCCGCATCCCCGCCCCCGCCCGCCTCCGCACCGCGCGGGCGCCGGCGGCAGGGCGGCACCGTCCTCGCGGTCCCCGCACTCGCGTGGTACCTCGTGTTCATGGTCGGGCCGCTGCTCGCGATCTTCGTGATCGCGGCCCTGCACTGGCCGGGCATGCTCCAGCCGGTGTCCTTCGCGGGCCTCGACAACGTCCGGGTGGTCCTGGACGACCCGGTGTTCTGGGACGCGGTCCGCAACACGGTCGTACAACTGGCCGTCGCCCTGCCCGTGATGATCGTGTGCGCGTACATGCTGGGCTACTACGTCGCCCAACGGCCGCCCGGGCACCGCGTCCTGCGGTACCTGCTCTTCATTCCGGGGCTGATCTCGACGCCCGCGAAGGCGATGGTCTTCTACGCCGCCCTGTCCCCGGACGGCCTGCTCAACGGGGCGTTGACGGGCATCGGCCTGGGTTCGCTCACCGACGCCTGGCTGGCCTCGCCCTCGACGGCGCTGGCGTGTCTGATCGCCCTGGACATCTGGAGCGGCATCGGCTTCACCGCCGTACTGTTCGCGGCCCGGCTGGGCAGTGTGCCGGACGAGCTGGGCGAGGCCGCGCAGCTGGACGGGGCGGGGCACTGGCGGACGATGTGGTCGGTGCACTTCCCGGTGATCCGCGACTACGTGGGCGTGGTGACGATGCTCCAGTTCCTGTGGACGCTGTTCGGCTCGGCGCAGCACGTGCTGCTGCTGACCCAGGGCGGTCCGGGGACGTCGTCCACCACCCTGTCGTTCCTCGTCTACCAGAAGGCGTTCATCGCCGCCGACCTCGGCTACAGCCAGACGGTGGGCGTCCTGCTCTTCCTCGCCGGCCTCGTCGGGCTGTTGACGATCCGCCGCGTCTTCCGCCAGAACTACTGATCGGAGCAGCACTCATGAAGCTCGGCAAGCGCTGGCTCCCGGCCCACGTCCTGGTGTGGACGTACGCGGTGCTGCTCGTCGTCCCGCTGTACTACTTCCTCGCCTCGGCGTTCAAGTCGAACGAGGAGATCTTCGCCCACCCCTTCGCCCCGCCCACCTCGCTGGGCATGGACAACTTCCGGACCGCGTTCGACAGCGCCGACCTGGGGCTCGCGGTGGTCAACTCCGCGCTGGTGACGGTGTTCTCGCTGGCGCTGACGCTGCTGCTGGCGATCCCGGCCGCGTTCGCCCTGGCCCGTTCGACCGGGCGGCCGGCGGCGCTGGTGGAGAAGGTCTTCTCCCTGGGCTTTCTGATCCCGACCTTCGCCGCGCTCTTCCCCACCTTCCTGCTGGCGGCGGCCACCGGGCTGTTCCACACCCGGATCTTCATGGTGCTCTTCCTGCCGGCGACGGCGCTGCCGCTGTCGGTGGTGATCCTGGTGCAGTTCATGCGCACCATCCCGCCGGAGATGGAGGAGGCCGCCCGGCTGGACGGGGCGTCGACCTTCGCGGTGCTGCGGCACGTCTACACGCCGATGTGCCTGCCGGGCATCGCCACGGTGCTGCTGCTGAACTTCCTGACCTTCTGGAACGAGTATCTGTACTCGCTGGTCATCATCGGCCCGGACCCGGCGCAGCGCACGGTCCAGGTGGCGCTGCCCACGCTCAAGTCGATCACCGGCACGGACTACGGCGTCCTGACGGCGGGCACGGTGCTGACCCTGGTGCCGGTGTGGATCGTCTACACGGTGCTCCAGAAGCGCATGCAGCAGGCCCTGGTCAGCGGGGCGGTGAAGGCGTGAGCGTGTCCACCGAGCGGCCGGGCCGACGGCCGACGATCAAGGAGGTCGCCGCCGCGGCCGGCGTGTCGACCGCCGCCGTGTCGCAGGCGTTCAACAACAAGGGCCGGCTCTCCGAGACGACCCGACGCCGCATCCTCGACGCCGCGCTGGAGCTGGGGTGGAGCCCCAACGCCCCGGCGGCGGCGCTGCGCAACGCCCGTACCCGCAGCCTGGCCCTGGTGGTCCGGCGCCCCACCGACGTGCTGGGCTCCGACCCGCACTTCAGTGAGCTGATCACCGGCATAGAGGGCGAGCTGGCGCCGCGCGGTTACGGTCTGCTGCTGCACCTGGTGAGCGGTCACCGGGAGGAGTACGCGCTCTACGAACGGCTCGCGGCCGAGGGCCGGGTGGACGGGGCGGTGCTCACCGACGCCCGCGACGAGGACGCCCGCCCCGCCCTGCTGGCCCGGCTGGGGCTGCCCGCGGTGCTGCTGGGCGCGCCGGACGGCACGGGCGTCGTACCGCGGGTCGGCCTGCGGGACCAGGGGGCGGGGATCGCCGAGGCCGTCGCACACCTGCTGGCGCTCGGCCACCGGCGTGTCGCCTACGTCAGCGGGCCACCGGAGCTGCAGCACACCCGGGTGCGCAGGGCCGCCTTCGAGGACGCGCTGCGCGCGGCCGGGCTGCGTCCCTTCGCGGTCCTGCCGACCGACTTCAGTGAGCGGCACGCCGTCGGAGCCACCGAGGCGCTGCTCGCCGCGGCCGACCGGCCCACCGCGCTGGTGTACGCGAACGACTCGATGGCCGTGTGCGGCATCGGCACCGCGCAGCGCGCCGGGCTGGCCGTGCCCAGGGACGTGTCCGTGGTCGGCTACGACAACCTGCCGCTCGGCAGCTGGCTCCATCCCCGGCTGACCACGGTCGACCAGCAGGTGCAGCGGGTCGGCGCGGCCGCCGCCCGCATGCTGCTGGCCCTGTGCGGCGAGCCGGTCGAGGAGACCGGCCTGGACGGGCGGCCGCGGCTGGTCGTCCGTGAGTCCACGGGCCCCGCCCCGCCCGGGGACGCCGCCACGGGTCAGGACGCCCGCTGACCTCACGGCCGCGACGCACCCGCGGCCACGCACCACCCGAACCCCACCACGCGAGAAGGACCATGCGACGCGACAGCGCCCAGCTCACCCACCAGCCCGCCGTCCTGCCCTGGCTCGGCGCCAACTTCTGGTCCCGCACCGGCGGTCCGCTGATGTGGCGCGACTACGACCCGAGGACCGTCCGCGAGGAACTGCGCGTACTGGGCGACCACGGCCTGAACATGACCCGGTCGTTCTTCTACTGGCCCGACTTCCACCCGGAGCCGGACCGCGTCGACGACGAACTGTGCGCGCGGTTCGAGGACTTCCTGGACGCCCACCTCGAAGCGGGCATGGGGACGGTACCGACGTTCATCGTGGGCCACATGTCCGGTGAGAACTGGGACCCGGCCTGGCGCGGCAACCGCGACCTGTACGAGGACGTGTGGATGGTCGGCCGCCAGGCGTGGTTCGTCTCCCGCATGGCACGCCGTTTCAAGGACCACCCGGCGGTGACGGGCTGGCTGATCACCAACGAGATGCCGGGCTACGGACGGATCTACCAGGTGGACCCGCCGTCGGCCGACGTGGTGACCGCCTGGGCCCAGGCCATGTGCAACGCGGTGCGCGCGGCCGGCGCGACGCAGCCGGTGTCGCTGGGCGACGGGGCGTGGGGCATCGAGGTCACCGGCCGCGACAACGGCTTCTCGCTGCGGGAGACCGCCGAGTACGTCGACTTCGTCGGCCCGCACGTGTACCGCTCCGACACCGACCGGCCGCGGCAGCACTACCGCGCGGCCTTCGAGTGCGAGCTGGCCGCGGTGACCGGGCAGCCCGTGGTGCTGGAGGAGTTCGGGCTGTCCACCGACACCGTCTCGGCCGCCAACGCGGGCCATTTCTACCGCCAGACCCTGCACAACTCGCTGCTGGGCGGGGCCACCGGCTGGATCGCCTGGAACAACACCGACTACGACGACCTGTGGGACCAGTCCCCCTACGACCACCACCCCTTCGAGATGCACTTCGGCATCACCGACTCCACGGGCGCGCCCAAGGAACCGCTGCGTGAACTGGCCGCCTTCGCCGAGGTGCTGAAGGCCGTGGACTTCCCGAACTGCGCCCGCACGGAGGCCGACGCCGCACTGGTGGTGCCCGCCTTCCTGGAACGCGGCTACCCGTACAGCCGCCCCGCCGACCGGCCGCTCATCTTCACGTCCCTGCACCAGGGTTACGTCACCGCGCGCGCCGCCGACCTTCCCGTCGCGCTCACGCGCGAGGCCGACGGGAT
The DNA here is from genome assembly GCF_043202655.1 of Streptomyces sp. NPDC048171. Classification (NCBI taxonomy): domain Bacteria; kingdom Bacillati; phylum Actinomycetota; class Actinomycetes; order Kitasatosporales; family Streptomycetaceae; genus Streptomyces; species Streptomyces sp. NPDC048171. Next base: position 304,852 of record NZ_JBIDAU010000008.1, on the reverse strand, counting down.
GCCCGGCGAGGCGTCGCTGTACCTGCTGCCCGCCACCCGGCAGCTCACCACGCGTACCCGCCGGGAGCTGGCCCGCCGGGCCGCCGACGGCGCCACCGTGTACCTGTCGTTCTGCTCCGGTGAGCACCCGGGCACCCGCGGCCCCTGGTTCGACGACCTGGACGGCCTCTTCGGGGTGGAGCTGCAGTTGTCCTACGGCGTCGCCGAGCCGATCGAGGACGACGTGCTGGAGATGACGTTCACCGAGGACTTCGGCGGCCTGCGCGCCGGAGAGGTGCTGCGCTTCCCGGTCGCGGGGAACGAGGACAGCCGCGCCTACCTGCCCGTGGTGCCGCGCGCGGGCCGGGTCGTCGCCGTGGACGCGCACGGCCGGCCCACCCTGGTCGTGCACGAGACCGGCACGGGCCGTACCGTGCTGGCCACCTACCCGCTGGAGCACATGGCGGCCCGGACGGCGCGGGTCAACCCGGACGTCACCCACCGGCTGTACGCCGCGCTGGCGCGGGTGTCGGGCGCGCGGCGGCCCGTCACAGTGGCCGATCCGCACGTCTCGGCGGACGTCGTCGCGCACGCGGACGGCCGCCGCTTCGTCTGGCTGGTCAGTCAGAGCGACGGACCGCTGGTGGTCCGTCCGGAGACCGACGGGAAGCTGCACCGTCTGGCCGACGGCGAACCCGTGGAGGACGTACGGATCGACGCGTACGGCGTCGCCGTCCTGGAGCTGCGATGACCGTCCCCCGCTACCGCGACCCGGCGGCGCCGGTGCCGGAACGCGTCCGCGACCTGCTGGGCCGCATGACCCCGGCGGAGAAGGTGGGCCAGCTCAACCAGCGCATGTACGGCTGGCACGCCTACGAGCGCGGCCCGGACGGTCACCGCCTCACGGACGCGTTCCGCGAGGAGGTCGCCGCCTTCGACGGCATGGGCGCGCTGTACGGACTCCAGCGGGCGGACGCCTGGTCGGGCGTCGGGTTCGAGGACGGCCTGGACGCCCGGGACGGCGCCCTGACTGCGGCGGCCGTCCAGCGGCACGTCAGGGACAACACCCGGCTGGGCATCCCCGTCCTGCTGGTCGAGGAGATGCCGCACGGCCACCAGGCGCTCGACGGCACGGTGCTGCCGGTCAACCTGGCGGCCGGCGCCACCTGGGATCCGGAACTGTACGCGGAGGCGGTGGCCGGCGCGGGCGCCGAACTCCGGGCCCGGGGCGCGCACGTCGCCCTGGTGTCCGCGCTGGACCTCGTACGTGATCCGCGCTGGGGGCGCAGCGAGGAGTGCTTCGCCGAGGACCCGTACCTCACGGCACGGATGACCGAGGCCCTGGTGGAGGGTGCGCGGCGGGCGGGTGTCGCCGTGGTGCTGAAGCACTTCGCCGGCCAGGGCGCCACGGTCGGCGGTCGCAACAGCGCGGCGACGGAGCTGGGCCACCGCGAGCTGCACGAGATCCACCTCGCGGCGGCCCGGGCCGGGGTGGCGGCGGGCGCGGCCGGGGTGATGGCCGCCTACAACGAGTTCGACGGCGTGCCGTGCGTGGCCAACCGGTACCTGCTGACCGAACTGCTGCGCGACGAGTGGGGCTTCGACGGTGTCGTGATGGCGGACGGAACCGCGATCGACCGGCTGGTACGGCTGACGGGTGACCCCGTGTCGGCAGCGGCCCTGGCCCTGGACGCCGGCTGCGATCTCAGTCTGTGGGACGACTGCTTCCCCCGGCTGGGCGAGGCCGTGGAAAGGGGGCTGGTGTCCGAGGGGGCCTTGGACGCCGCGGTGGCGCGGGTGCTCACGCTGAAGTTCCGCCTCGGTCTGTTCGAGCGGCCGGGGCCCGCGGACGGGCCCGGGAGCCCCGGCCGGCCGGACGTCGGCGGCTTGGGCGAGCGGATCGCCCGTGCCTCGGTGACGCTGCTCGCGCACGAGGGCGGGGTCCTGCCGCTGTCCCGGGCCGCGCGACGGATCGCGGTGCTCGGGCCCAACGCGGATTCCGTCGCCCAGCAGATCGGCGACTACACGGCACCGCAAAGGCCCGGTGACGGCGTCACCGTCCTGGACGGCATCCGGGCCGCCGTCACGCCCGGCACCGAGGTGGGGTACGCCCGTGGCTGCGAGCTGGTGGGGGACGACGTGTCCCGGGTGCCCGAGGCCGTGGCACTGGCCGCCGGCTCGGACGTCGCGGTGCTGGTGCTGGGCGGTTCCAGTGCCCGCAGCGCCGGCACCGCCTTCGAGGAGAACGGGGCGGCCGTCACCGGGGCGGGGGCGCCGTCCGGCATGACGTGCGGTGAGGGCGTCGACCTGGCGGATCCGGCCCTGCCACCGGCGCAGCGGGCCCTGCTGGCGGCGGTGTCGGCGACCGGGACGCCGGTCGTGGTGGTGCTGGTGCAGGGCCGGCCGCACGCCCTGCCCGAGGTCGACGCACCGGTCTCGGCGGTGCTGAGCAGCTGGTACCCGGGACCGCGGGGCGGGCGCGCCGTGGCCGAGGTGCTGTTCGGCGACGCCGAGCCGCGCGGTCGGCTGCCGGTGTCCGTACCCCGCTCGGCCGCCCAACTGCCCGTCTTCTACAACGGCAAGGACCACCGCTACCGCGGCTACGTCGATCAGAGCGCGACGCCCCGCTACGCCTTCGGGCACGGCCTGTCGTACACGAGCGTCGAGTACGGCGCGCCGCGCCTGTCGCAGGTCCGGGTCCCTGTGGACGCGCCCCGCCTGACCTGCCGGGTCGCCATCCGCAACACCGGGACGCGGCCGGCCGACGAGACGGTGCAGCTGTACCTGCGCCGGGTGTCGGGGGGCACGTCCTGGCCGCGTGTGCGCGAGCTGCGGGGGTTCGTCCGCGTGCGCCTCGCGCCGGGCGAGCGGGCCGACGCGGTCTTCGACGTGGACGCGGAGACGCTGGCGTCAGTGGGGCGCGACCTGCGCGTCGGCGTCGAGGCGGGCGTCGTCGAACTGGAGACGGGACCGGCGTCCGACCGCACTCAGGGGGCGCGTCTGGAGATCACCGACTCGGAATCGCGTACAACTTAGGCTAGCCTTCCCTTTATGGCGAAGGTTCGTCGGCTCACGCCCCAGCAGCCCGAGATGTTCCGCGCCCGCGTGGTGCGGACCGAGCGGGTCACCCCGTCCATGCAGCGCGTCACGATCACCGGACCGGGACTCGGTGACTTCCCGTGGCTGGGGTACGACCACTGGTTCCGCCTCTTCCTCCAGCTCCCCCACCAACGCGACCTCCGTCTCCCGGAGTTCACCGGCGCCCAGTGGTGGCAGCCGTACCTGGCCATCCCCGAGGCCGAACGGCCGCACTGCGCCAACTACTCCGTGGCCGACTTCCGCCGCGAGAGCGCGGAGATGGACATCGACTTCGTGGTCCACCGCGGGCCCACGGGTGAGATCGAGGGCCGGGCCGCGATCTGGGCCTGCGCCGCCCGGCCCGGCGACGCGCTCGCCGTGCTCGACCAGGGGATCCTCTTCGACTGCCCGCGGGACGCCTCCGAGGTCACCGTCGTGGCCGACGAGACGGGCCTTCCGGCCACCGCGGGCATCCTGCGCTCCCTGCCCGCCGACGCGGTGGGCCGGCTCATCCAGGAGATCCCCACCGCGGCCGACCGGCGCGAGCTGCACGCCCCGCCCGGCGTGACCGTCACCTGGGTCGTGCGCGAGGACAGCGCCTCCGTCCCCGGCGTCGCCGCCCTGGGCGCACTGCGCCGGGTCACCCGCGCCGAGGCCACGGGGTACGCCTTCGTCGTGGGCGAGTCGACACTGGCCACCGAGGGACGCAGGCACCTGCACCGCCTCGGTCTGCCGAAGGAACGCATCACGTTCTCGGGCTTCTGGAAGCACGAGAAGGCGCAGGTCGCGGCCTGAGGCGGTTCAGGACTGGGCGTCCTTGACCCGCCGGTAGTGGCGACGGGCCTTCATCCGGTTCCCGCAGTCGGCCATGGAGCACCAGCGGGCGCTGTTGGGCTTGCTCCGGTCCAGCAGGAAGAGCCGGCACTCGGGATTGCCGCACGGCTTCAGCCGTCCCGGCTTCGCTTCCCGCAGATGCGCCCAGGCCAGTACGGACTCCACCGCGAGACGCCGCGCCGCGGGCACCCGTAGCGACCACTCCAGCCTGCCGTCCTCGATGCCGGGCACACTGTCGACCCCGTCGAGGAACCCGCGCAGGGACTCCGGCGCGCGCTCGCCCCGGACCACACGCTGAAGCGCGTCCCGCACTTCGGCGAGGAAGGCGATCTCCTCACGCGTCCCGGTCCCGCCGTGCTCGCGCACCCAGGCGCGGGCCTCGTCGGGCGCGCCCAGGGTGTCGTGCACGGCACCCTCCACGACGGGTGTCGTGTTGAGCAGCTCCAGGAGCCTCTCCTCGGCCGCCCCGTCGATCATCACATCCACCGTCTAACCCCTCTTCGCGGACTTACAGGTTACAGCCACCTTCATACTCTAACCCTTTAAATTGGCTTGACAGGTTAGTCTCGAGGTGCTCCACTGAAGTTGAAGCTAACCGCTTAACGTCATCAAAGGGGTTACGATGAATACCACCGTCCATCACCGCACCGCCACCGTCGACGGCCTGGACGTCTTCTACCGCGAGGCCGGGGACCCGCAGGCGCCCGCGGTCGTGCTGCTCCACGGTTTCCCGACCAGCTCCCGCATGTTCCGGAACCTGATCCCGAAGCTCGCGGACACCCACCACGTCATCGCGCCGGACATGATCGGCTTCGGGCATTCGGCCATGCCCCGGGTCGACGAGTTCGACTACAGCTTCGACTCCCTCACCGACGTGACCGTCGGCCTGCTGGACCACCTCGGCGTCGACCGGTTCGCGGTGTACGTGCAGGACTACGGGGCGCCGATCGCCTGGCGGATCGCCACCCGGTCACCGCGGCGCATTTCCGCGATCATCACGCAGAACGGCAACGCGTACACCGACGGCTTCGTCAAGACGTTCTGGGACGGGCTCTTCGCCTACACCGATCACCCGGCCCCCGAGACCGAGGCCCCGGTCCGTGCGGCACTGTCCCCCGAGATGATCCAGTGGCAGTACGTGAACGGGGTGCCGGACCCGACCGTCGTCAGCCCGGACAACTGGACCGTCGACCTGGCCCTGCTCGACCGGCCGGGCAACGACGCCGTCCAGCTCACACTGTTCCGCGACTACCCGACCAACGTCACCCTCTACCCGCGGCTCCAGCAGTACTTCCGCGACTCCCAGGTGCCGCTGCTGGCCGTCTGGGGCGCCAACGACGAGATCTTCGGGCCCGACGGAGCGCGCGCCTTCCAGCGCGATCTGCCGGACGCCGAGATCCACCTCCTCGACACCGGGCACTTCGCCCTGGAGAGCCACCTGGAGGAGATCACCGGGCACATCCGCGGCTTCCTCACCCGCGTCGTCGCCTGACCGGCGCCCGCCGGGCCAGGACCTCAGGAGTGGCCGGCCCGGCGCCCCATGACATGGGGTGCCAGGATGTCGGCCACCGTGCGGTTGCGCGGGGCCGGGATGCCGAGCCGGTCGGCGAGGTCCGCCACTCCCCCGCTGAGCCAGGGCAGTTCCAGGCGGTTGCCCTGCTCCAGGTCGTGGTGCATGGAGGAGGTCATGTCCGCGGGAAGCGTGTCGCAGAAGGCGAGTCGGTCGTCCGCGAACCCGCTGTCCAGCCGCACGCCGGACGCCCGGGCGACGGCCACCGTCTCGGCCATCACCTCGTGCAGCAGGCGGCGGCTCTCCTCGTGGGCCCGCACGACCCCGATGGGTGCGCGGACGGCCGCCGTGGTCGCCGACAGGCCGATCAGGAAGACGAACTTCTCCCAGATGACCCGCTCGATGTCGTCGCTCGCCTCCGCGTCGATCCCGGCGTCGCGGAACGTGGCGAGTACGGCGTCGCTGACCGCCTTCTGACCGTCGTGGTAGGGGCCGAGCACGATCCTCTGCAGCGTCCCGTTGTGGACCACGACCCCGGGCTCCTGGATGAACGCGGAGATGAAGCAGACACCGCCCAGGACCTGTTCGTCCGTCAGCCGGTCACGGAGGATGCCGTCCTTGTGCACCCCGTTCTGGAGGGACAGCACCGGCGCCGAGTGCGCCGCCGACGACCGCAGTTGTCCGGCGACGTCCTCGGTGTCCCAGAGCTTGACGGCGACCAGGACCACGTCGGCGGGGCCGAGTTCGGAGATGCTCGCGACCACCGAGGCGGGCGGCGCCCGGAACTCGCCCAGCGGGCTGCGCACGACCAGCCCCGACCGGCGTATCGCTTCGAGGTGGGGGCCGCGGGCCACGAAGGTCACCTCGTTCCCGGCGGCGGCCAGCCGCGCTCCGAAGTACCCGCCGACGCCGCCCGCCCCGATCACCGCGATGCGCATGAATCCGCCCCGTTCCCCTTGGTAACCATTAGAACGGTTACCATCAAACCATGGACGGAGAGCAGCGGGACGCCCCTCGTCCCAGGGTCACCGCGCGGCTCCGGGAGCTGCGTTTCGACGCGGGGGCCCTTTCCCTGAACCTCGTGGCGACGGTGGGCCGCAGGCCCGGCGTCCCGGTCGAACGGATGGGGGACGCGGCACGCCTCGACGCCTGGTGCCGCGGCGTGGGTGTGGTGCCGGCGGAGGGACAGGACCCGCAGGAGACGCTGCGCTCGCTGCACGCCCTGCGCACGGCGGCGTTCGACATCGCCTCCTCCGCGCTCGACGGCCACCGGCCCCGGCCCGGGTCGGTGGACCTGGTCAACCGACTGGCCCGGACCGAACCGCCGGTGCCGCGGCTGGAACCGGCGGCCGGCGGCGGCTGGGTCGCGAAGGGCGGCCGGGCGCTCACCCGGGAGGCACTCCTCTCGCTCGTGGCACGGGATCTGATCGACCTCGTGACGGACGAGGCCCGAAGCTCCCGCCTCAGCGCGTGCGCCTCCGAGGTGTGCCGGATGCTGTTCCTCGACTCCGGCGGCGGCAGGCCGCGCAAGTGGTGTTCCATGCGGCGCTGCGGCAACCGGGCCAAGGCGGCCGGCCACCGGTCGAGGGCCGACGGCCGGCGGTGAGCCCTCCGCTATGACTTCACGAAGGCCAGGAGGTCTGCGTTGATGACCTCCGCATGGGTCGCGTGCATGCCGTGCGGGAATCCCTCGTACGACTTGAGGGTGCCGTGCTCGAGGATCTCGGCGGACAGCGGCCCCGCGTCGGCGTAGGGCACGATCTGGTCGTCCGTTCCGTGCGCGACGAGGACCGGTACGTCGATCCGCTTGAGGTCCTCGGTGAAGTCGGTCTCGGAGAACGCCTTGATGCACTCGTAGTGGGCGTTGGCCGCGCCCGTCATTCCCTGGCGCCACCAGTTGTCGATCAGGCCCTGCGACACCGTCGCGCCCTCCCGGTTGAAGCCGTAGAAGGGCCCGGACGGCACCTCGATGTAGAGCTGCGCGCGGTTGGCGGCGAGGCCCGCGCGGAACTCGTCGAAGACCTCGATCGGCGTGCCGCCGGGATTGGATGCGGACTTGACCATGATCGGGGGGACGGCGCTCAGGAGTACGGCCTTCGCGACCCGGCCCGGCTTGGCACGCGCCACGTAGTGGGCGACCTCGCCGCCGCCGGTCGAATGCCCGATGTGCACGGCGTTCTTCAGGTCGAGCGCGTCGGTCACGGCCGCCACGTCGGCGGCGTACGTGTCCATGTCGTGGCCGGTCGAGGACTGGCTGGAACGCCCGTGACCGCGCCGGTCGTGGGCGATCACGCGGTAGCCGTGCGAGAGGAAGAACAACATCTGGTTGTCCCAGTCGTCCCCGCTGAGCGGCCAGCCGTGGTGGAACATGATCGGCTGCGCGTCGCGCGGGCCCCAGTCCTTGTAGAAGATGGTCGTGCCGTCCGAGGTGGTGACCGTGCCCATTGCTGATCCTTCCGGGTCCGGGGCAGGAGGGATTGCCGGACCCTGACCGGGGCCGGAGACCGTGGCCGAGTCCGTCTCCGCCACCTTACGTCCATGTCGGACATGACACATTTTCACCCGTAATGATGAGCCGACATTCGTACAAGACCCGCGGCCGGCACCGGCCGCACCATCGCAGGCATGAAGGAGAACGGCACCCGCACCCACCTCTCGCACGGCCTGCACGTGGTGCGCGACGGCCCGCCCCAAGCGCCGCCGCTGCTGCTCGTCCACGGCACCGGAGCCTCGGGCGCGACCTGGGACCCCGTGATCCCGGCACTCGCCGCCCGCCATCACGTCGTCCGGGTGGACCTCCCGGGCTGCGGCCAGTCCCCGCCCGCGGAGTCGTACGACGTCCCCGCGCAGGCGGATCGCGTCGCGGCACTCCTCGACCATCTGGGGCTTCGCTCCGTGACCGTGGCCGGCCACTCCAGCGGCGGGTACGTCGCGACGGCGCTCGCCGAGCGGCGGCCGGATCTGGTGGGGGCCGTCGCGCTGGTCAGCACCGGTCCGGACATGGACGCGTTCCGCACCCAGCCCCTCGTCCTCCGCCTGCTGCTGGGCCCGCCGTTCGGCCGCCTCCTGTGGTCGCGCCGCACGGACACGATGATCCGCAAGGGGATCGGCGCGACGGCCGCCCGACCCGTGGACGTCCCGGACGGGATGATCGGCGATCTGCGGAACACCACGTACCGGGCGTTCCGGACGTTGTCGCGCCGGAACATCGCGTACATCACCGAGCGCACCGTGCCCGAGCGCCTCGCGGCGCTCCACCTCCCGGTGCTGGCCGTCTTCGGCGACGCCGACCCCCGTTGGGATCCGTCGTCGGCGCACCGGTACGGCGCCGTGCCCGACACGCGGGTCGAGACGCTGCCGGGGGTGGGGCACCTTCCCCCGCTCGAAGCGCCAGCGGCGACCGCCGAACTGCTGCTGCGTTTCGCGGCGATGGCGCCGGCGCTCCGCCCGTCGCCCACGGATACCTAGACTGCTTCCGTGTTGCCTTCAGACGCGCCACCCGACTGGACGGGCGTGGACATCGCCGTCCCGGCCCCGCCGGTCCGGCTGCCGGGCATCAGCATGGCCGGCTTTCGGCAGCACGTCCCCTCCTTCACGGACATCGCGATGGTCGCGCACCCGTCCGTCACCCTGCTCATCGATCTGAGCGAGGGCGAGGGCATCCAGTACGGCGCCCACGGCCGGCAGGGTCACGGCAGCTTCGTCGCCGGTCTCCTCCCGGGCGAACTGCGCGCGTCGGGACGCCTGGACGAGTGCCTCCAGATCCGGCTGGAACCCGCCGTGGCGACCGCGGTACTGGGCTGGTCGACCGACCTGAGCGGGCGGGTCGAGTCCTTCGCGGACGTCTGGGGCCGGGACGCGGAACGGAACGAGGAGGAACTGCGCGCCGCGGGGTCGTGGGACGAACGGTTCGCCCTCGCGGCGGGCATGCTGCTCCGCCGGACGGCTCACCGGCGTCCGGTCGACCCGGAGGTCGCCCGCACCTGGCGGCGGACGCTCTCCGGCCGGGGGCGCGTACGGGTCGACGGCCTTGCCGGCGAGGTCGGTTGGAGCCGCAAGCACCTGTCGGCGCGTTTCACCGCCCAGCTCGGCATCACGCCCAAGCGCGCCGCGCGTCTCGTCCGCTTCGACCACGCCGCCCACCTCCTCGCGGCGGGCGTCGCCCCGGCCGCCGCGGCCGCCCGGGGCGGCTACGCCGACCAGTCCCATCTCCACCGTGAGGTGCGGGCGTTCACCGGTCTCACCCCCACCGCCCTGGCCGCCGCACCGTGGCTGGCGATCGACGACGTCGCCTGGCCCGGCTCGGCACCGGGCCGGCCCGCCCCGCGTGCGGGTGTCACACGGCGTTGACCGGGTGCCGCACGACCGCGTCGAACAGGTAGCCCTGCGTGTTGTGGACGGTCGCGTCGGGCTGGGTCCGGCCGGCGCTGTCCGTCGCCCGCGCGAGCAGGGTGTACGGGCCAGGCGTCGCCGGGCGCCAGCGGGTGGACCAGCGGACCCAGCCGTCGCGCCGGGGGGCGTCGTGGAGCCGGGCCCGGTGCCAGGTGCCGCCTCCGTCGGTGCTGACGTCCACGCGGACGACTCCGCCCGCGCCGGACCAGGAACGGCCGGTGAGCCGGTGGGTGGCCCCGGCCGCCAGCTTCGCCCCCGCGTCCAGCTCCCAGGCGCTCTTGACCGTCTGCCCGGTGAGCGGCGCGGTCCCCCCGTCCGGGTACGCGTCGCCGAACAGGCGGTAGAAGTCGGTGTTCCAGGGCGAGTACAGCGGCTCGGCGGAGACCTCGATGTCGCCGACCCACTTGATGGAGGCGATGCCGATCCAGGACGGGACGAGGACGCGCACGGGGTGTCCGTGGTCGGGCGGCAGTGGTTCGCCGTTCATCTCGTAGGCGAGCAGGACGTCGTCGAGCGCCTTGGACAGCGGGAGCGGGCGGCGGACCCGTCCGAGGACGGCGCCGTCGGCGGTGACGTAGTCGGCGTCGAGGCCGCGGGGCATCACGTCCACGGCCCGGCGGCTCAGTCCCGCGCGCCTCAGGACGTCGGCCAGGCGGACCCCGCGCCACCGGGCGACACCGATGGCGCCGAGGGTCCAGGACGTCCCGCTGACCGTCTGGCCCTGCTGACCGGTGAAGAGGCTGCGCCCGTTGCCCGCGCACTCCACGAACGCGGTGTGGGTGACGGAAGGCAGTTTCCTCAGGTCGGCCAGGGTGAAGTCGACGGTCCGGTCGCGGGTGAGGCCGTCGCCGTGCACGGTGAGGGCCCAGTCGGCCGCCGAGAGGACGGGGGTCGAGGTGTGATTGCGCACGAAGAAGCGGTCGTTGGGCGTGTGGTAGCCGGTTCCCGCGAGTGCGGCGAACCGTGTCTCGGCGTTCGTGCCGCGGACCGTGAACAGCTCCTCGGGCAGGGGCTTGACGATGCCGGGCACCGTCGCGGCGGCGCGGGCCGGTGTGCCCAGGGCCATGGGTACGGCACCGGCTGCTCCGGCGGCGGCGAGCAGCCGGAGCATGGAGCGCCGGGAGACGCCGTCGGCCCGGGCCTCGCCGGCCAGCCACTGGCGCAGTCTGCGGCGGTCGTAGGCGGATTCGTGGGTACGCATGACGGCCTGCCTTTCGCAGGGAGGGCGCGGGCGGTCCCGCGCGGAGAGAAGAGGGTGCCCGCCCCGAGGCGGGCAGGGGGACGGCCGTACCGGTCCCGTGGGCGCGACGGCGAACCGGCCGTCTGCCCGGGGAACTACGCGGTGGGGATCAACAACAGCCGTGGAGGACGAGCACACGGAACCGCGGGGCGGCGAAGCGGCGTGGGCTGCGGATCATGGCGACATCGTACGGAAGGCGAGCACTCCGTGGGCGCCGGTATCGGGAAGTCGCCGGAAACCGCCGGAAACCAACGCCGCCTTCGCTTCTCGTCGGCCGCCTCGTCGGCGACGTAACGTCCGGCGGTATGGAATCCTCCTCCGCCACTTCCCGGCCCCGGGCGCGTGACCTCGGTGTCGTCATCGGGTCCGGCGCCCCCGGGCCCCGCAACGCCATCACCGACGTGCCGGGCGTCCGCGTCGGGCACACCACCGTGCGGCGGCCGCCCGACGTCCACAGCGGAGTCACCGCCGTCGTGCCCGACCTGGTCGGCCCCCGGACCCCGCTGCCGGCCGGGGTGTTCAGCGGCAACGGCTACGGCAAGCTCATCGGCACCACCCAGCTCACCGAACTGGGCGCGCTGGAGACCCCGGTCCTGCTCACCTCCACCCTGTCGGCCTTCCGGGTCGCGGACGCGCTGGTCGGCTGGATGCTGCGGCGGCCCGGATGCGAGGAGGTGCGCAGTCTCAACCCCGTGGTCGGCGAGTGCAACGACGGCTTCCTGTCGGACATCCGGGCACGTCCCGTCCACGAGGACCATGTGCGCGCCGCCCTCGACTCCGCCGCCGGCGGGTCCGTGGCCGAGGGATGCGTCGGCGCCGGAACCGGCACCGTGGCGCTGGGTTTCAAGGCGGGTGTCGGCACCGCCTCGCGCACTCCGGAAGCGGGTGGGCGGCGCCGCACGGTGGGCGTCCTGGTGCAGGCGAACTTCGGCGGCACGCTCCGGGTGCTCGGCCGGACCCTCACCCCACGCTCCCTGGGCGTCGTCGGGGCGGACGGTGCGGGGCCGGTCGCGGACGCGGGTTCCTGCATGATCGTGCTGGCCACCGACGCCCCGCTCGACGCCCGGCAGCTCACCCGGGTCGCCCGGCGCGCGGTGTTCGCGTTGGCACGCACCGGTGCGGCGTACAGCCACGGCAGCGGTGACTACGCCGTCGCCTTCGCCACCCGCCCGGGCGGCACCCCGGTGGCCGATGCCGACCTGAACCCGCTGTTCGAAGCGGTGCTCGACGCCGTCGAGGAGGCGGTACTCAACTCCCTGCTGGCAGCGACCACGACCACCGGCCTCGACGGCCGGACGGCCCCCGCGCTCCCGGCGGAGTCCCTGGTCCGCGCCCTCTCCGGCCCGCCGGCGCCGGGCGCCCGGACGGCCGGGGATTGATAGGCAAGTCGATACTTGCCTATGGTGGGGTCATGACGCAGGATGTGTTCAAGGCGCTGGCCGACCCCACCCGTCGGCGCATCCTTGACGAACTGGCGGAACGGGACGGCCAGAGCCTGTTCGAGATATGCGCCCGCCTGACCGCCAAGCACGGCCTGAGCCTGTCCCGGCAGGCAGTCAGCCAGCATCTGGCCGTGCTGGAAGCGGCGGGCCTGGTCGTCCCGAGGCGTGAGGGCCGCTACAAGTTCCACGACCTCGACACCGAACCCCTGGAGCTCATCGTGACCCGATGGCTCAGACCCGACACACCGGAGAGCACTCCATGAAAATCCATCTCACCAGCGTGTTCGTAGACGACCAGGAGAACGCCCTGCGCTTCTACACCGATGTTCTGGGCTTCGTGAAGAAGCACGACGTCCCCATGGGCACGGACCGGTGGCTGACCGTGGTCTCACCGGAGGCCCCCGACGGAACCGAGCTTCTGCTGGAGCCCTCCGGCCACCCCGCGGTGCGTCCCTACAAGGAGGCGCTGGCCCACGACGGCATCCCGGCCGCCTCCTTCGCCGTGGACGACGTGCCGGCGGAGTTCGAACGGCTGCGGGGGCTAGGGGTGCACTTCACGCAGGAGCCGCTGGAGATGGGGGCCATCACCACCGCGGTGCTGGACGACACCTGCGGCAACCTGATCCAGATCGTGCACAGCAAGTAGCGGAGCGGGTCACGTCCCCGGCGGGCGGAACTGGGGGCCGTAGTTGCCCCCGCCGTCCGGCAGGGCGGTCTCCATCAGCCTCAGCGCGGGTGCTTCCATCGCACCCATGGCGCGGACGGCCGAGCGCAGGGTGCGCGGGTCCCCGTCGGTCCACGCCGCGTCCAGGGTGCTCAGCACCTTGGCGTAGGCGGTGTCGAACCGGTCGAGCATGCCCTGGACGGCGGTGGACGCACCGGACCAGCCGCCCGCCGGGACGCGGGCCATGGGCCGTGTGGCGGGGAAGGGGACGGGGGCGCCGGTGAACTCCCACCCGTCCTCCGTCTCGCGCAGCTGCCGCCCGTGGTAGATCTCGCCGAAGGCGTAGTAGTGGGCCGGGTGGTCGTCGCCGAAGGCTTCCGCCGGGGAGCTGGCGGTGCCCTCGCCCTGCTCCTTGATGATCTCGATCGAGCGCTCGACGCCGTCGAGATCGGTCACCGGTTCCATGACGTCGCTGCCGATCCGGTCGGAGAGCTGCCCCCGCGCCGTCATCTCGGGCGCCGCGGCCTTGAACGCGCCCAGCAGGGCGTCGTAGAAGTCACCGATGCTGGGCGCGTCCTCCACGCGCCGGGCGAGCGGTGTGTCGGGGGCTTCGATCGCCATCATCACGTCGTGCACGTAGGGGCGGGTGAGGCCCGACAGGTAGACGTTCACCTCGGCGCGCACTCCGCCGGGCAGCGGCCCGGGGTAGGCGAGCGCCGCCTCCGCGATGCGTGGGCGGCCGCCGACGGCCACCAGCAGGTTGCAGACCACACCCATGTGGTACATCTCGTCGGCGAGGATCCGCCGGATCAGCCGTGCCGCCTGGCTCGAGCGGTCCTCGATGGACCACCAGCCGCACAAGTACGGCGGGATCGTGGCGAGTTCGAGCGCCACGGCCACCTGCAGGGACTGCTTGAGCCACTCGACGTCCCGGCCGTCCGTGGGGACGGCGAGCAGCGACGCCACGGACGGGCAGGGGCCCGTGGTGACCGGGCAGCCGGCCGCCGGGACGGGAGCGGCCACCGCCGGACCGGTGGCCGCCGTCACGGGAGCGGCAGCCGTCAGAGCGGCCGACGCCATGAAGGCCCTCCGCCCGAACGGGGCCCGTGCCCCCGACGATTCCGCGCGCACATCTGTCACCCGCTGCTCCCTCGCATGTGAACCGCGCCTCGGACCGAGGCGTCCGGATTCCTCCGACGGCTGGCGAAACTAGCAGCGCGGGCGCCGTTTCCCCGGCGCGCGCCGCCGAGCGCGGCATCCCCCACCCGGTCGGCCGTATCGCCGGCGCGCCCGGCCGGGGCGGGCCCCCGGTGGTCCCGGCGTCAGGATCCGGTGGTCGCGTCGACCCGTTCCGGTCCCTCCGCCAGGGCGGGGCCGGGGTGCCGCGGGCCGCGGGCCAGGACGTAGACGAAGAGGACCGCCATGACGGCGACGCCCGCCCACATGGCCTGTTGCCAGCCGTCGACGAACGACTCCCGGGCCGCGTCCGCCACCGCCCGCGCGTGCGGCCCCGCCGCGTGCGCGGCGTCGAGCGCGTTGGCGACCCCTTCGCGTGCCGTGTCCGCGGTCGCGTCGGGGACACCGTCGAGCCGGGCGTCGACGGCGTTGCGGTAGCCCGCGGAGAGCAGGGCCCCGAGCAGGGCGACGCCGAGCGCGGTGCCGAACTCGCGGGTGACGTCGTTGAGCGCGGAGGCGACGCCCTGGTGCTCACGCGGGAGGGCGCCGGTGATGGCCTCCGTGGAAGGTGTCATCGCGAGGCCCATGCCCGTGCCCATGGCGAGCATGCCGGGCAGGACGGAGAGGTAGCCGCCGTCGACGGAGACGACGCCGGCCATCAGCGCCAGCCCGGCACCCGCCAGGAGGATCCCGGAGGCCATGGTCGCCCGCGGCCCGACCCTCGCGGCCAGCCGGGGAGCGAGGCCGGAGGCCGCCATCATCAGTACGGCCATCGGCATCAGCGCCAGGGTGGACAGCAGGCCCGACCAGCCGAGGACCGCCTGGAAGAACGGGAACAGGACCACGAAGATGCCCGCCTGCACCCCGAACACGGCCAGGAGCGTGATCGAGCCTCCGGCGAGGGCCCGTTGGCCGAACAGGCGCACGTCGAGCAGGGCGGCGTCGCGGCGGCGCAGTTCCCAGACGACGAAGGCGGCCGCGGCCACGGCCCCGACGACCAGGGCCAGCAGTGTCGCGGGCGCGGCCCAGCCGCGTTCGGGTCCTTCCTGGAGGACGAAGATGAGCCCGACGACCGCGACGACGGAGGTCAGCGCACCGACGGTGTCGAAGGCGTGGCGGGGCACGTCACGGGAGTTGGGGACGGAGCGCAGCGTCAGGACGAGAGCGACGGCGACGAGCGCGACGGGCAGCACGAAGAGCCACCGCCAGCTCGCCACGTCGACCAGGGCGGCCGAGAGGAACATGCCCAGGATGCCGCCACCCCCGGCGACGCCGGTCCAGACCCCGATCGCCCTCCCCCGCTCCTGAGCGGGGAACGTCGAGGTGATGACCGCGAGCGTGATGGGCATGATCATCGCCGCGCCCACACCGCTGAGCGTGCGCGCGGCGAGCATGACCTCGCTGGACGGCGCGAGTCCGGCCACCGCGCTCGCCACGCCGAAGACGGTCAGGCCGGCGATCAGCGTGGGTCTGCGGCCGAGGCGGTCGCCGATCGCGCCCAGCGGGAGCAGCAGCGCGGCCAGGGTGAGGGTGTAGACGTTGATGAACCACAGGATCGTGCTCTGCGAGGCGCCGAAGGCGACCGCCAGGTCGGGCTGGGCGACGTTGAGCCCGGACACCGAGGCGATGACGGCCATCAGCGCGACGCAGACGGCGATCAGGATCGTACGGCGGCGACGCGCGTCGGGCAGACCCTCGTCGGGGGCGTCGCCCGCGTCGTGGGTCGTCCGGGAAGGCTGGTTCGTACTCATGGGTCCTCTCAAGCGGGGGATGTGGGGCCGGGCCGCGAGGGCGGCACACGGGCGACGCTAACCAGGCCTTGCCGTGAAGGCATACGATGTTGCCCATGACGCAAGACGATGGCGATCTGGACGGCCTGGTACGCAAACGCATCCGCGCACTGCGCGTGGCCCAGGGCTGGTCACTGGAGGAGCTGGCCGCCCGGGCCCGGCTCAGCCAGTCCACACTCAGCCGCATCGAGAACGGCCATCGCCGCCTCGCCCTCGACCAGCTCGTCACCCTGGCCCGCGCCCTGGACACGTCCCTCGACCAGCTCGTCGAGACCGCCACCGACGACGTCGTCTCCTCCCCGATGATCGACGCCGCCCACGGGCTGATGCGGTGGCCCATCAAGGCCGAGCCCGGCATGACCGTCGTGCGCCGGCGCATGACCGAGCCGGCCTCCGACCACCCCTCGCGCATGCGGGCCCACCCGGGGCGCGAATGGCTGGTCGTCCTGTCGGGCACCGCGACGCTGCTCCTCGGCAACCGCCGGTTCCGGGTCGAGACCCACCAGGCTGCGGAGTTCCCCACCATGCTGCCGCACAGCATCGGCGCCGAGGGCGGGCCCTGCGAGATCCTCGGCATCTTCGACCGCGACGCCCGGCGCGGCCACCAGCCCGGCGAGACGGAGACTCCCGCACGGTGATCCCGGACCCCACGCAACACT
Organism: Streptomyces sp. NPDC048171; assembly: GCF_043202655.1. Classification (NCBI taxonomy): domain Bacteria; kingdom Bacillati; phylum Actinomycetota; class Actinomycetes; order Kitasatosporales; family Streptomycetaceae; genus Streptomyces; species Streptomyces sp. NPDC048171. The sequence goes on along the minus strand of NZ_JBIDAU010000008.1, from coordinate 288,088 downwards.
CTTGACACGCTCACGTCGACCGCTTGTATGGTCTAGTCCAACAGAACTCGCCGCTCCGTTTGCGGAGTTGGCCCCTGCCCGGGGCCGCGCTCCCCGCGAGGACGGCGAGCGCGCGTCACCTTCCGCCTCTTGGCCCCACCCACGAGAGGCCGTACTCGGCGTGCGCGGTCACCCCCACATACGACCGCGTGCCGCCCTGGAACGGCCTGTAGTGAAGGAGTTCCGCATGCACGCACGCAGGAAGACCGCCGCGCTGATCGGCGCGGCCCTCGCTCCCGTCGTCGCCGTCAGTCTCCCCGCCTCCTCGGCGAGCGCACACGGCTACATCTCCGATCCGCCCAGCCGCCAGGCGCAGTGCGCCGCCGGCACGGTGTCCTGCGGTGACATCCAGTACGAGCCGCAGAGCGTCGAAGGACCCAAGGGCCTGACCAGTTGCAGCGGCGGCAACAGCCGCTTCTCGGAGCTGGACGACGACAGCAAGGGCTGGGCCGTCACCCCGGTGTCGAAGAACACGACGTTCTCCTGGAAGCTCACCGCGCAGCACAACACCAGCACCTGGGAGTACTACGTCGGCGGGCAGCGGATCGCGCTGTTCGACGACGGCGGTGCCAAGCCGGGCGCGGTGGTGAACCACCAGGTCGACTTCGGCGGCCTCTCCGGCCAGCAGAAGGTGCTCGCCGTGTGGAACGTCGCCGACACGTCCAACGCCTTCTACGCCTGCATCGACGTCAACGTCGGCGGCTGACGGACCGGCCGGAGCAGTCCGGGAGCGGTCGCACTCGCCCTGAGGACCGCGACCGCTCCCCCTCCTCCCCGCCCCTCCGTGCCGTTCCCCCCCACCGAGCAGGAGTCGATAACCGTGCAGCACCGCAAACTCGCACTGCTGGCCGCCACCGGAGCGGCCGCCGCCCTCTGCAGCCTGACCCTGGCGCCGTCGGCCCTCGCCCAGAAGTCCGACGCCCCCGGGTCCGACGCCCGGACCGCCGCCGAATTCGTGGTCAGCGAGGCCCAGTTCAACCAGATGTTCCCGAACAGGAACTCGTTCTACACCTACAGCGGACTCACCGCGGCGCTGAGCGCCTACCCGGGGTTCACCAACACGGGCAGTGACACGGTGAAGAAGCAGGAGGCCGCCGCCTTCCTCGCCAACGTCAGCCACGAGACCGGCGGGCTGCAGTACGTGGTCGAGCAGAACGAGGCCAACTACCCGCACTACTGCGACGCCAGCCAGCCGTACGGCTGCCCGGCCGGCACCGACAAGTACTACGGACGCGGCCCCGTCCAACTCAGCTGGAACTTCAACTACAAGGCCGCCGGGGACGCCCTGGGCATCGACCTGCTCAACAACCCCGACCTGGTCCAGAACGACGCGGCCGTGGCCTGGAAGACCGGCCTCTGGTACTGGAACACCCAGAGCGGGCCCGGGACCATGACACCGCACGACGCCATGGTCAACGGAGCGGGATTCGGCGAGACCATCCGCGCCATCAACGGCAGCCTTGAGTGCAACGGGGGCAACCCCGGTCAGGTCCAGAGCCGGATCGACAACTACCAGCGCTTCACTCAGGCCCTGGGGGTCGAGCCCGGCGGCAACCTCAGCTGCTAGCCGACGCAACCGACCCCTCGCGATCAGCGGCACCGCCGATCGCGAGGGGTCGCCGCGTCGCCCCCGGGACGGGCACCGCTAACCGGAAAGGGTGGCGCGCAGCCGCCACAGGTCGCGCAGGACAGCGATCTCGGACATGTGGTGGATGAACTCGAGGTTGGCGCCCGCCACCACGCTGATGTAGGGGTCGTCCGGGTCGGACCCGTACGGGTACTGCGAGAAGCCGACCGTGTCGAGTTGCTCGTCGGTCACGGTGGCGACGTCGGCGCGCCAGCGGTCGATCAGCGACCAGAAGCGGGCGAGCGCCACCTCGGCGGAGGGAGAGAAGTCGACCAGCCGCCTCGGGTCCTGCCGGCGTTCGCCGAAGGTCCACTCCCACTGGCCCGCGAAGCAGGAGTGCAGGTGCCCGAGCCGCCAGGCGAGGGTGGTGAACGGCGCCTCGTCCGGGGGCGGTTCACCGGTGTGGGCGAGTACCTGCTCGACGCGCTCGACGCTCACGCTCCAGTCCACGGCGATCTTGGCGACCGACATGCCCCCAGCGGCCTGCCGCGCCACCTCGGCGTACTCGTTGGCCGGGATGTCCGGGGCACCCTTGTCCAGCACCCACTCGCCCGGCCCGTACGCCCGGGGCGTCACCGCCTCGGACCTGCGCCGGACCGACCAGCAGCCGCGCACCGGCTCCCACAGGTACTCCTCGTCGCCGAGCCCCGCCAGTCGCACCTGCGCCATCTCCCTGGCCTGGTCGAACTGGTCGAGCAGCGCCCCCAACCGGTCGGTGCGCGCACCCTCGGTCTCCATGTCCGGCTCCCCTCGTGGCACCCCGCACCCTCACGGCTTTCAGGCGGAGGCTAGCGAGTCGCCACCCGGGGGCGCGACCGGATTTCGGCGACCGCGGAGTCCCACGGAGTCCCACGGGACGATGACCGTCACATCCCTTGAAGCGGCCCACCGGGCGTGCATAGGATCGTGAAGGCAGGACTTGAAACGTTTCAAACCACACCTCCCCTTGAGCCGAAGGCGGATCGTCATGACCCAGGGCTGGAACCGCAGAGTCTTCCTGCGCGGCACCGCGGCGACCGCGGGCGCCGGAGTCACCGCGCTCTCCACCGGCGGCCCCGCGGCGGCGGCCTCGGACGGACCCGACGAAGGGCGGCAGGGCGACGACGCCGGACTGCGCGTCGTCCGCACCACCGTCGAGTACGCGGAGAACCTGCTCGGCACCGACGTCGAACGCCCCCGCCTGTCCTGGGAACTGGCCGCCCCCGGCCGGGGCGCCCGGCAGAGCGCCTACCACATCCGGGTCACCCGGGACTCCGATGGCCGCGACCCGCGAGCCCGCGCCGTCTGGGACTCGGGCAAGGTCACCTCCGGCCGCAGCGTCGGTGTCCCCTACGACGGGCCCGCGCTGCTCCCCCGTACCCGCTACCACTGGCAGGTCCGTGTCTGGGACGCCGCGGGGCGCCGCTCGCGATGGAGCGAGAGCCGCTGGTGGGAGACGTCGCTGCCCGAGGACGGGTGGCGGGCGCGCTGGATCGGCGCGCAGGAGCCGCCCGCGCCGCCCTCACTCGAAGGCGCCTCGTGGATCTGGTCCCCGGGCGCGACCTCCTCCGACGCCCCGGAGGGTGCCCGCCGGTTCCGTGCCGTGCTCGGCCTGCCGGACGGGCCGGTGGTGAGGCGGGCCGTGGTCACCGCCACCGCCGACGACGACTTCACCCTCTACCTGCAGGGCCGCGAGGTGCTGCACGCCCCCGTGCAGACCGACGGCTGGCGCACCGGCCGTACGGCGGACGTCACCGAACTGGCGCGCTCCGCCGGGAGCCGGATCGTCGTCGCCGCGCTGGCCACCAACCGGCCGGGCGCCAGTGTGAACCCGGGTGGGCTCGTCGTACGGCTGGTCGTGGAGACCGAGGACGGGCGTACCCACGAACTCAACTCCGGAGCAGGCTGGCGGACCTCGGAGGAGGACCAAGAGGGCTGGGAGCGGCCCGAGTTCGAGGACGCCGACTGGGAGCAGGCCGCGGTTCTCGCCCCCTACGGCCAGGGGCCGTGGGGAAGCGGTGTCACCGTCAGCACGCCCGAGCAGCCCGCCCCGCTGCTGCGCCGCTCCTTCCCCGTACGCGGGCGGGTGGCCCGCGCCCGCCTGCACATCAGCGGACTCGCCTACTACGAGGCGGAGATCAACGGCCGCCGCGTCGGAGACCAGGTCCTCGACCCCGGGTTCACCGACTACGAGGAGACCGTGCTCTACGCCGTCCACGACGTGACGGAGCTGCTCCGGCGCGGGGAGAACGTGATCGGTGTCGCGCTGGGGCGGGGCTTCTACGGCATGACGACGCCGAACGTCTGGAACTGGCACCGCGCTCCCTGGCACGGTGAGCCCCGGCTGCTCGCGCAGCTGGAGATCGACCATCCGGACGGGACCCGCACCACCGTCGCCTCCGACGGCGAGTGGCGCATCACCGAGGGGCCGACCCTGTCCAACTCCCTCTACGCCGGGGAGACGTACGACGCCCGGCGGGCGCCGGCCGGCTGGTCCCGGCCCGGGTTCGACGACTCGGGGTGGCGGCGTGCCGGTGTGCGGGAGGCTCCGGGCGGTACCCTGCGCGCCCAGCCGCACGATCCGATCGGGATCATCGACACCGTGCGCCCGGACGCCATCAGCGAACCGCGCCCGGGTGTGTACCTCGTCGACATGGGACGCACGATGGCCGGCTGGACCCGGCTCACGGTGCGCGGCGCCGCCGAGGGCGCGGTGATCCGGCTGGTCCACGGCGAGAAGCTCAAGGACGACGGCAGCGTGCACGCGGAGACCGGGCACGTACCCGGGCGCTTCCAGACCGACGAGTACGTGAGCGCGGGGCGGGACGAGGAGGTGTGGGAGCCCAGCTTCTCCTACAAGGGCTTCCGCCATGTCGAGGTGCACGGCCTGCCCGCCCGGCCGGAGCCGGGGGACGTGCTGGGGCGCCTGGTGCACTCCCGCGTCGACGAGGTCGGCTCCTTCTCCTGTTCCGAGCCGTTCTACGAGTGGCTGGACCGTGCCATGCGGCGCACCGTGCTGAACAACCTGCACGGCATCCCCACCGACACCCCGATGTTCGAGAAGAACGGCTGGACCGGGGACGCCCAGCTCGGCACACCCGTCATGACGTACGCCTTCGGAATGCAGCGCTTCCTGTCGAAGTGGCTGGGCGACCTCGCCGACAGCCAGACCGGCGAGGGGCAGCTGCCGGTCATCGTGCCCAGCGGGGGCTGGGGCTACGGCGACCTCGGGCCCTCCCCGGAGTGGACGACCGTGTACCCCTTCGTGGTGCGGGAGTTGTACCGGGTGTACGGGGACGAGCGGGCGGCCCGGGACCACTGGACGGCCCTGACCCGCTACCTGGACTGGGAACTGGCCCGCCTGCGGGACGGCCTGGCCGTGACCGCGCTCGGCGACTACCTGGCACCCGGGTACGGCGGCAACCCGCCCGAGGACACCCGGCTCACCGCCACGGCCTACCTGTACCGGGCGCTGCTGCACACCGCCGAGCTGGGCGAGGAGCTGACCGGCCTCCCGGGCGACAACGACGTCCCCGCACGGTACCGGGCCGCCGCCGCGGCGCTGCGGGACGCGTTCAACGAGGCGTTCCTCGGGCCGGAGGGGCACTACCGCACGGCCAGGGACCCGGGGTACCGGCAGACGTCCAACGCGATCCCGCTGGCCTTCGGGATGGTCCCGCCGGGCGCCCGGGCCACCGTCCTGGAGAGCCTGGTGGCCGACATCGAGGAGCGCGGGGGCCACCTCAACACCGGTGCCCTGGGCACCAGCGTGCTGCTGCGGGTGCTGTGCGCCCACGGCCGTGCGGACGTCGCGCACACCGTGGCCACCCGGCGCACCTACCCGGGCTGGGGGTACTGGCACGACCACGGCGCCGACACCATGTGGGAGATGTGGCCGCTGGACTCCCGCTCCCGCGACCACTACTTCCAGGGCACCGTCGCCCAGTGGCTGTACGAGAACGTGGCCGGGCTGCGGCCGGGCGACGCGGGGTACCGCACGTTCAGCGTGCGTCCCGACGCCCGTACGGGCGTGGACTGGGCGCGTACCTCCATCCGTACCGTGCGCGGGGAGGCGGCCGTGGCCTGGTCGGCGGTCGGCGGCAGCCTCCGGCTGACGGTGCGGGTGCCCGTGGGGTCGGAGGCGGAGGTGCACGTCCCGGTGGCCGAGGGGGTGCGCGCGTCGGCGCCCGGCGGAACCGAGTTCGTGCGGTCCGTGCCCGGTTTCGACATCCACCGGGTCGGCCACGGCACCTGGGAGTTCACGGGGACGGCGTGACACCGCCCGCGGTGGGGCGGCCGTCGACGTAGGTGGCCACCACCTCGATGTCGCCGATGCGCGAGGGGTCGACGCGCCGCGGGTCGTCGCCGAGCACGGCCAGGTCGGCGCGCTTGCCCGGGGTGAGACTGCCCAGGTCGTCCTCCCAGTGGCAGGCGTGGGCGCCGGCCACGGTGTAGGCGTGCAGGGCCTCGTCGACGGTGACGCCCTCGGCGGGGCCGATCCGCCGGCCCGACAGGGAGGCGCGTTCGACCATGAACTGGACGGCGCGCAGCGGGGATCCGTCGGTGACGGGGCGGTCGGAGCTGCCCACCAGCGGGATGCCGTGGTCCAGGAACGCCCTGCCCCGGTAGAGCCACGGGGCGCGTTCCGCACCCATGATCGCGGCGTAGTCGTCGCCGAAGTAGCGCAGGAAGTTGGGCTGGACGACCGCGGTGACACCGAGCCGGGCGAAGCGCGGGAGCTGGTCGGGCCGGATCAGTCCGGCGTGCTCGATGCGGTGCCGGGCGCCCGGCCGCGGGCGGAGGGTCTGCGCCCGTTCCAGCGCGTCCAGGGCGACGTCGGCCGCGCGGTCGCCGATCGCGTGGACGGCGAGCTGCCAGCCGGCGAGGTGTCCGTCCACGATGGTCCGGGCGAGCACGTCGGGGTCGTCCTGCAACTGGCCCGCGTGGCCGAGCCCTTCGTAGGGGCTGCTGAGCGCGGCGGTCCTGGCCATCATGCCGCCGTCGGTGAACACCTTCAGCGCGCCCACCGAGAGCCGGTCGTCGCCGAAGCCGGTGCGCAGTCCGAGGTCGAGGGCCCGGGGAATGCCGTCGGTCTCGTGGGCGCCGACCGGGTGCAGCCGGTCCGCGGACACCATGAGCTGCACCCGCAGCGGGAGCAGGCCCCGGTCCCGGGCGAGTTGGTAGGCGCCCAGTTCGACCGGGCTGTGGCCCAGGAGGGTGCCGCCGATGCCCGCTTCGGCGCAGGCGGTGACGCCCTCGGTGAGGCAGGTGCGGGCGGCCCGTCCGATCGCCTCGGCCAACTCGTCCTGGGCGTGCGGCAGGCGCAGGGCGCGGGCGGCGCCCATCGCGCCCTCGGCGAGGAAGCCGTTGTCGTGCGGGGTGCCGGCGGGCAGCAGGTCGAGAACGGCGGAGTTGACGGCGCAGCCGTGCCCGGAGTCGTGCGTCACGTAGAGCAGGTGCCCGTGGCTGACCCGGTCCAGGTCGGCGGCGGTCAGGTGGCGGCCGAGGGCCCGCTGGTCGTATCCGGCGATGCTCACCCAGGAGCCGGGGGTGTTCTTGCGGGTGACGGCCTCCGCCACGACCGCGAGGGCGTCCTCGATCCGGGTGAGTCCGGCGATGCTGGGAGTGCTCTGCTTGAACCCGGTCCAGGCCAGGTGCACATGGGCGTCGATGAAGCCCGGCAGTACGGTGGCGCCCTGGAGGTCGACGACTTCGCGGGCGGGCAGGGAGGTCGCGGCCTCGTCCAGGCCGACGATCCGGCCCCGCCAGATGCCCAGGTCGTGGGCGACGGGATGGTCCGGGTCCATGGTGAGGAAGCGCGCGTTCGTCAGTCTGGTGCAGAGCATCGGGGGTCGGATCCCTCCTGAGGCATTAGGTTAGGCTCGCCTAATGGACGGCGAGCTTAGCCGTCCCTTTTTCCGCTCCACAAGGAGACGTTCATGAGGCTGGTGGGGGAAGAGGCCTTCGCCGCGTACGGGCTCTCCGGCGCGCCGGGCACTGACGCCTTCTGGGCCGCAGCGCGGACCCCCGCGTCGCTGGCCGACGGCGACGGCTGGACGACCCTGTTCCTGCGGCGCGGCGGGGAGGCGGCCAGCGTCGGCTTCGAGAGCTGGTCGGACCCGGTGCCGTTGCGCAGGTGGGGGGTCACGGACTGCTGGTACGCCGAGGTCCGCATGCCGGCGCGGCTGCGCGTGACGTACCAGTTCCTCGTGGGCGACGAGGCGTACGCGGACCCGTGCAATCCGGTGGGCGCGGGCGGCGAGCGGTCCATCGCCGCGACGCCGGACGCCCCGCCGCAGCCGCACTGGCCCGTGATCGGCGCCGACGACGTCCTGCCCCTTCCCCGCACCCGGCTGCGCTGGACCAGCGAGCGCCTCGGTGGGCGGCGCACCGTCCGGGTCCACGAGGTGGGCGGGGGCGGGCCGGTGGTCCTGCTGCTCGACGGGGACGACTGGCTGTATCTGCATCCGGCGGCGGCCGCGTTCGACTCGGCGGTCACGAGCGGCGAGATGCCGCCGGTCACGCTGGTGTTCCTGCCGGCCAAGGACCGGCAGACCGAGTTCGGGTGCCGGCCCGCGCTGTGGGAGGCGGTCCGGGACGAGCTGCTGCCCCTGATGGCGGAGAGCGCCGTGCACGCCGACCCGGACCGGCTGGTGGTCGCGGGCCAGAGCCTCGGCGGACTGAGCGCGCTGTACGCCGCGCTGGACTTCCCGGACCTGGTGTCCCGGGTGGCGTGCCAGTCGCCGTCGTTCTGGTGGACGCCGGACGCCGCGCACCTGCCGGACCCGCTGGGCGGCCCGGTCGGCGGCACCGTCGCGGCACGGCTGCGCAGCGGTCCGGACCTGTCCGGGCTGCGGATCGCGTTCGACGTGGGGGAGCACGAGACGCGGATGCTCCCGCACTGCTCCCTGGTGGAGACCCTGACCGAACAGGCCGGTGCGACGGTGCTCGCCTCCCGCTCGGCCTCGGGCCACGACCGGGCGGGCTGGCGGCACGCCCTGCTCCGGGACGTGGCCTGGGCGCTCGCCTAGGGTCCACCCCCGAACTCAGGGCCTACGACGCGCCGACGACGGAGAGGTCGAGGGCGCGGTCGGCGTCGCGCGGGCGGAGGACGCGCATGATGCCCTCCAGCAGGTAGTAGTCGGCGTAGGGCAGGGATATCTCGACGCCGTCCTCGGCCGGGCGGTTGCGCGTGCAGCGGGCGACCACCGCGTCGGCCCGCGCCGACCGCCGCGTGAGACAGGTCCGGGCCAGCGCGGTGAGCAGCCGCAGGGCGGTCTCGCGGTACTCCCGCCTGCCGGTGGCCGCGGCGAGGTCGAGCAGACCGCAGGCCATGACCGCACCGGCCGAGGCGTCCTTGACGTCGTACGGCTGCTGCGGCGCCCGGTAGTCCCACACGGGGACGTGGTCCTCCGTCAGGGCGCCCGTCGCGAAGTCGGCCAGGCCGCGGGCGGTGGTCAGGAAGGCGCGGTCGCCGGTCCTGCGGTACATCGTCGTGAAGCCGTAGATGCCCCAGGCCTGGCCGCGCGCCCAGCACGAGGTGGGGCTGTACCCCTGCACGGTGCCGGGTCCGACGGGCGCGCCGCTGTCCGGGTCGAAGTCGTAGACGTGCGGGGTCGATCCGTCGGGGCGGGGGAAGACGCGCTGCGTGGTCCCGGCGTGCTCGACGGCGATGTCCAGGTACTTCCCGTCCCCCGTCTCCCGGCTCGCGAAGGCCAGCAGGTCGAGGTTCATCATGGTGTCGATGATGACCCGGCCCGCGTTCCCGGGGTCGGAGAGCGCGCCCCACGCGCGGATGAAGCGGCCGCGCGGGTTGTACCGCTGGATGAGGGAGTCGGCCGCCCTGATCGCACCGTCCTTCCAGGCGGGGTCGCCCGTCAGGCGCCAGGCGGTGACCCACGACGGGTAGAAGAGGAAGCCCAGGTCGTGGGTGGAGGTGTCGTACTGGCGCGGCGCGAGTCCCCGCGCCGAGTCGAGGGCCAGGGTGCGGAAGTCCTCGTCGCCGCTGTGGAGATACGCCATCCAGAGCGTCCCGGGCCAGAACCCGCCCACCCAGTCGCCGTTCTTGGAGTAGACCCACTTCTCGGACTTCGTTCCCACCGGGAAACCGCTCACCCCCGGCGCGACGACGCGGAGCTTCGCGACGGCGTAGTCCGCCGCGTCCCGCAGGACGCGGTCGGTGGCCGGCGGGGGCGCCCCGGCGTCGGCGGCGGCCGCGGTCTGCTGTGACAGGGCGTGAACGCCCACGACGCCGGTGGCCGAGGCCAGCACGGTTCGACGGGAAACACTCATGGGTGGTCGTCCTCCAACTGGGCGACGGGACCTGGGAGTTGTCCGAGCGTGGCACACGGCACCATGGGTGTACACCCTTGAGCGCTGTTCCCGTACATGAACGGAAGTGATCACTCAGGGATCCTGCGGACGGTCTTTCCGACTCGGCGTCGACGTGCCATGCTCCCCGGAACTCCACCGCGAACGTGATTCACATACATGTCTGACGGAGCAACGGAGAGGGGCGGGTATGTCTCACGACGAAAGCCGTGGCGGCGCGGGCGGTTGCGCCGGTCCGGTCACCAGACGGGGTCTGCTCGGCGGTGCCGTGGTCGTGGCCGCGGGTGCCGTGGCCGGGGCGGCGCCGTCGGCCCTCGCCGCGGCCGGAGCACCGCCCGGCGGGGCGCCCGGGGTGGTGCCGCCTCTGTGGCGTGAGTTCGCCCGCTCTCCCTTCACGCACCCCCAGATCCCCTTCGTCGGCCGGGCCGGCTGTCTCGGCGGGGCCGCACGGCTCCCCCGGCGTCCCGTGGTCGCCGACGTCCGCGACTTCGGTGCGGTGGCGGACGGCACGACCGACTGCGCCCCGGCGGTCAATCGCGCCCTCGCCGCCGCCGGGCGGGCCGGCGGCGGCACCGTCACCCTGCCGCCCGGCACCCTCCGCATCGACGGCCTGATCCGCGTCGGCCACTCGAACGTCGTACTGCGCGGCGCCGGAAGCGACCGCACGACACTGCGCGCCACCAAGCACCTCACCGAACTCGTCGGCGCCTACGGATCCCGGTACGGCGGCGACAAGTCCTCCTGGTCCTGGGCGGGCGGCCTGATCTGGCTGGCCCCCGAGGCCCGCTGGAACTCCCTCACCGACGCCATCAGGGCGAAGGAGTGGCCGTTCGAGGGCTGGACCGGCAACCGGCGCGACGAGTGGCGCACGCTGACCACCGTCGCCCCCGCCCGACGGGGCTCGTGGACGGTCCGCGTGAGCGACCCCTCATGGCTCCGTCCCGGCGACCTCGTCCTGCTGCGCCTCGCCGACGACGCGGACCACACCCTGCTCGCCCACATGGCGGGCGGCGGCCCGGGCGCCGAGTCCTACACCTGGGACGACAAGACGAAGCTGACGTCGTACGTGCCCTACGAGTGGCCGGTCCGCATCACGGAAATACGCGGCCGGCGCGTCATCCTGGAGCGCCCGCTGCCGCTCGACCTCCGCCCCGAGTGGGATCCCCGGCTGACGACCCACGTCGGGGAGTTGACCGGCGCCGGGGTCGAAGGGCTGACACTGGAGGCCCCCGACGTCCCCCAGCAGCCGCACCTGCTGGACCGCGGGTTCAACGGGGTCGTGCTGCAGTGCGCCTACGACTGCCGGGTGGACGACGTGACCGTGCGCCACGTCGACAACGGGTTCGGACTGGTCGCCGCCTCGGCGTGCACCCTGAGCCGGACCAAGGTGGCCGGTCGGGGTGCCCATCACCCGTACTTCTGCCGCGAGGGTTCCCACGACAACCTGATCGAGGACTTCACCGTCGAGGAACGCACCACGCCCGCTCCCTCCGGCACCCAGTTGCACGGCATCAACGTGGAGGGGCTCTCCTCGCACAACGTCTGGTCACGCGGGGTGATGGAGATGGGCACCTTCGACAGTCACCGCGGCATGCCCTTCGCGAACGTGCGCACCGACATCACCGTGGACAACAACGGCCGCCACGGCGGCGACGCGAGCGCGGGCCCCCTCTTCGGAGCGCGTTTCGCCCACTGGAACATCAGGGTGACGAACGGCCGGGCCGGGCTGATGAGGATCGACGGTCTGGCTCCCTGGTCCGCCACCGTCGGGATCAACGAGGTGCGCGAGTTCGACCAGATCGACGTCCCCGACTTCGCCGGGGACCTGCACACGCGCCTGGAGCTGTACGGCACGACCGACGCCGTGCGCCCGCGGAACCTGTACGAGGCTCAGCGCGGACTGGGGCGGTAGGGCCCGGAAACGCGTCGGGTGGGTGGCTCACGCCACCCACCCGAGACGACGGGACGTCCTCAGCTCTGCGGACGGCTACCGTGGTTGGCGCCGTTCTTGCGGCGGGCCTTCTTCTTGCGACGTCGCTTCGAGGACATCGAAACCTCCTTGCTGATCACTTTTCACACGCTGTGCACCGGATTGTCGGCTCCGGTGATCACAGGTCCCCTTTCCCGTGTGTGCCACGGCAAACATCCGGAACGGGTGCATCGGGGGACACCTGTGCGAGACCTGCGTCACCGGGTCACCGCCAGGCGGTACTCCTCGTCGGTGGCGAGCAGGTTGCGGTGCGTGTCCTCGGCCGTGATGACGCCCTCGTCGAGGACGAGGACGCGGTCGGCGGCGTCCAGGAGGGCGGGGCTGCTGGTGATCACCAGGGTGGTGCGGCCCCGGCGCAGCTTCGCGACGTTGCGGGCGATGAGCTGTTCGGTGACCGCGTCGACGGCCGTCGTCGGGTCGCGCAGGACGAGGACGTCGGTGTCGGCGGCGAGGGCGCGGGCCAGGGAGAGTCGCTGGCGCTGTCCCCCGGAGAGGTTGGCGCCGCGGTCTCGGACGGCGTAGTCGAGGCCCTCGCGGTGCAGGGCGACGACGTCGGTCAGCATCGACGCCTCGACCGCCTCGGGGACCGTCCGGCCGGTGCCCGACGGGTCGATGTTCGTGCGGAGGGTGCCCGCGAAGATCTCCGCGTCGTACGGGTTGACCAGCAGACGCTCGCGGACCGCCTCGACCGGGAGGTCGGCCAGGTCGCGTCCGCCGAGCCGCACGCTCCCGTCGTACCCGTCGGGCGGGACGTGCAGCGCCAGGACCGAGGCCAGGTCGGCGGCGGCGCGCGGCTGGTAGGCGGCGATCGCGACGAACTCGCCGGCGCCCACCCGGAACCGCACCTTGCGCAGCGTCCCGTGCCGTACGCAGTCGACCTCCAGGTCCGCGCCCGCGGCCGGCCGGCCGGTGCCCGGTGTGGTCACCGGCGGCGCGGTCAGCACCAGCGCCATCCGATCGGCCGAGGCCCGGGCGATCATCACGTACTTCGGCATCTCCGAGAACAGCCTCAGCGGCTCCATGATGAACTGCGCGAGCCCCACGGCCATCACGAGTTCGCCGATGTTGATCCGGCCGGCGAAGGCCAGCCAGCCCGCCGTCAGGGTCACCGCGGCGGCGAGCACCGCGTTGAGGCCCAGCGCGGTGCCCGCGTAGACGCCGTTCACCCGGGCGACGGTGATGGACTGGTGCTTCGCCTCGGTGCTGACCCTCCGGTACGAACGGAAGGCCGCGTGGTTGCCGCCGAAGCCGTGCAGCGGACGGAGCCCGATGATCAGGTCGGCGACCTTGGCGCCCGCCCGGGCCACCCGGGCCTGCTGTTCACGGGTGCTGGAGCCGATCCGCCTGGACATGACGCTCAGGACCGACAGGATCGCGGCGGTCCCGACGATCACCAGCAGGCCGAGCCGGATGTCGGCCAGGCCGAGCGCGACCGCCGCGATCAGCACCGCGACCAGCGAGCTGATCAGCAGCGGCACCACCTCGATGATGTCGGCGGTCTGGTCGGCGTCCTCGGTGGCGATGGTCAGCACCTCGCCGGACTTGAGGTCGATGTCCTGGGCCACGGGCTGGAGTCCGCGACCCGCGACCCGCACCCGCCAGCGGTGCGCCTCGGTCGTGTTGGCCTTCTGGAGCACCCGCATCCCGTACCGCCACGACAGCGACACGGTCGTGATGATCACGGCCAGCGCGCCGATGGAGACACCGAGCCTGCCGGGACTCCGGTCCCGCATGGTGTGTTCGACGATCAGTCCGAGCGCGATGGGGAAGGCGGTCTCGGCGGCCTGGTAGAGGCCCATGAGGAGGGTGCCCCAGGCCATGGCGCCGAGATTGCGCCGCAGCGCGGTGCGGAGGATGTCGGCCCCCTGACGGGTCCGCTGCTTGTCAGGATTCTTCATCGATGTGGCGGGCAATCGCTTCCGGGGTTCGCAGGGTGAACAGATCGCGGATCGTGATCACTGGACCGTACTCCCGGCGGAGCAGTCCGGTCAGCCGTACCGCCAGCATGGAGTGCCCGCCGAGGGCAGTGAAGTCGCTGACCGCGCTCACCTCGTCGTCGTCCAGGTCCAGTGCCTCGGCGAAGAACTCGCACACGGTCGTCTCGGTCTCCGTCTCCGGGCCGCGCTCCCCCGCCGTGGTCAGCGCGCCCAGCGGCCTGGCCTCGGGCAGTGCCTTGGTGTCGGCCTTCCCGTTCACGGTCAGCGGGATGGCGTCGACCTGCGCGTAGTGCGTGGGGCGCAGGAAGTCCGGCAGCCCGGCGCCGACCTCGGCCGCGACCGCCGCGAGGTCGGCGCCGTCCAGCACGAGGTAGGCGGCGAGCCGGTGGGCGCCGTCGACCTGCGGGTCGGGCTGGGCGACGGCGGCGACGAACCGCACCGCCGGGTGCGCGGCGAACACCGCCTCCACCTCGCCGAGTTCGACCCGGTGGCCGCGGATCTTGACCTGCTGGTCGGTGCGGCCGAGGTACATCAGGTTGCCGTCGGGGCGGCGCAGCACGAGGTCGCCGGTGCGGTACATGCGGGCGCCGGGGGCGCCGAAGGGGCAGGCGACGAAGCGGTGCGAGGTCTGCGCCGGCTGCCCGAGATAGCCGCGCGCGATGCCGATGCCGGACACGTACAGCTCCCCGGGGACGCCGTCGGGCAGCGGTCGCAGCCACGGGTCCAGGACGTACACGTCGGTGTTGTCGATGGCGACCCCGACGACCGGGTCCTGGCATTCGAAGGTGCCGACGCCGAGGGTGTTGATGGTGTACTCGGTGGGCCCGTACAGGTTGTAGCCCACGGTCCCCTCGGTCTCGGCGAGCCGCTGCCACAGGGCCGGGGTGACGGCCTCGCCGCCCAGCAGCACCAGCGCGGGCCGGCGGGCCGGGTCGTCGAGCAGTCCCTCGGCGACCAGTTGCTGCGCGTAGGTCGGGGTCACGTTGACGACGTCGATGCCGTGCCGGAGGCAGTACTCGACCAGGCGGGGCGCGTCACGGCGCAGTTCCTCGTCGCAGATGTGCACCTCGTGGCCGTCGGCCAGCCACAGCAGTTCCTCCCACGACATGTCGAAGGCGAACGACACGGTGTGGGCGATCCGGAAGGTCCGGTGGCCGTGTTCGGCCAGCACCGGTTCGAAGATCCGGCGCTGGTGGTTGACCAGCATGTTGGTCAGTCCCGCGTACTCGGTCACCACGCCCTTGGGCTTCCCGGTCGATCCGGAGGTGTAGATGGTGTACGCGGGGTGCCGCAGCCGGTGCGGATCGTCCGGCGCGAAGCTGCGGTACGGCTCGGCCTCGGGCAGCGGGCGGTCCAGCTCGATCAGGTCGCCGGTCAGCCGGGGCGAGACGGCGCTCACGGTGAGGGTGACGTCCGGGCGGGCGTCCGCCACGATCGCGGCGATCCGCTCGTCGGGGTGGTCCAGTTCCAGCGGCACGTAGGCGGCGCCGACGCGCAGTACGGCGAACAGGGCCACGATGGAGTCGAGTGAGCGCGGGACCGCGATGGCCACGTTCGTCTCGGGTCCGATGCCGCGCCCGGCGAGGACGCCCGCCACCGCGCGGCTGCGGTCGCGGAGTTCCGCGAACGACATGGTGGAGCCGTCGGCGACGAGCGCCACCCGCTGCGGGTCGTGGTCGGCCGCCCGGTCGAAGCGGTCGACGACGGTGTCGCTGCCGACGTCGGTGCGTTCGACGGGCCGGGGCTCGGAGCCCAGGCCGGGCAGCGCGCCCAACGGGCCCGTGGACCGGGCCAGGTCGTCCAGGACGCGCAGGTAGTCGTCGAGGAGGCGCCGGGCGTTCGCGGTGTCGTGGTCGCGGTACTCCAGCTTGACGGTGAGCCGGTCGCCCGGGGTGACGACCCAGGTGAACGGGTAGTGGGTGGAGTCGTCGGCGCGCACGGAGGTGATGCCGTGCCGGGCGTTCATCTCGGCGAAGGCGTCCAGGTCCAGGAAGTTCTGGAGCACGAACAGGTTGTCGAAGAGGGTGCCGTGGCCGCCGGCCCGCTGGATCTCGCCGAGCCCGAGGTGTTCGTGCTCCATTGCCTCGGCCCTGGCGGTCTGGACCGCCGTCAGGTAGTCGCGGACCGTGTCGTGCGGCCGGGCCCGGGTCCAGGTGGGCACGGTGTTGAGCAGCACGCCCACGATGTCGGCGAGCCCTTCGCCGTCGCGGCCGGAGACGGTCACGCCGAACACGGCGTCGGTGCGGCCGGTCCGGGCGGCCAGGAGCAGGCCGAACGCGCCGGTGAGGACGGAGTTCAGCGTGACCCCGTGCGTCCTGGCCGCCGCCCGCAGCAGTTCCGACTCCTCGGCGCCCAGGGTGTGGACGAGTGCGCGCGGCAGGCCGTCCGCGAGGGCCGGGGCGGGTCCGGCCAGCAGGGTCGGGCCGGGGAGCCCGGCCAGGTACTCCGCCCAGAAGCGTTCGGAGGCGGCGGGATCCCTCGCGGCGAGCGCCCGCGCGTGGTCCTCGAAGCCGGGCGTGGCCGGGACCGCGACGGGGAGCGTGCCCGCGAGGACGGCCCGGTAGGCGTCGAAGAGGTCCCGCAGCACGATCTCGCGCGACCAGCCGTCCCACAGCAGCAGGTGATAGCTGAGCAGCAGGCCGTCGCGGTCGTCGGGCAGGCGCACCACGGTCAGCCGGATCAGCGGTGGTGCACCCGGGTCGAATCCCGTGTCCCGGTCGGCCAGCCGCAGCGCCTCGACCTCCGCGTCCGTGGCCGCGTCCACGGTGCGGACGCCGACCCGCCGTCCGGCGGCGAGGACCTGGACGGGGTCGCCGTCGTCGTCCGTGGTGAAGCCCGCGCCCACGGCCGGGTGCCGGGCGATCACGAAGGCCATCGCCTCGGCCAACGCGTCGGTGTCCAGGCGCCGTTCGAAGGTGAAGTAGCTCTGGGCGACGTAGTGCCCGGTCGAGCCGGCCAACTGGGCCTGGAAGAACAGGCCCCTCTGGAGGGGGGTGACCGGCGCGGTGCGCTCGGCGGTCCGCGCGGCGTCCGCGATCCGTTCGAGTGCCGTCAGCCAGTGCCCGGTGATCGCGTCGGGGACGCCCTCGGCGAGGGTGAACTCCGCGTGCAGGGCGCCGGTCGCCGCGTCGGTCCACGCGTTCACCTCGACGGCGTACGGGCTGTGCCCGTCCACGCCGGTCAGGCGCGGCGCCTCGGATTCACCGCCACGGCCCAGATAGTTGAACAGCACCTGCGGATGGGTGCCGAAGAGCGGGGCGGTCTGCGGATTGAGGTACCTGAGCCGGCCGTAGGCGGCGTGCGCGTCCTCGTCGGGCTGCCGTTCGGTGAGCTCGTGCGCGGCGGCGACGGGGTCGGTGTGCGGGGTGAGCCGTACCGGCGCGATGGCGGTGAACCAGCCGACGGTGCGGGTGTAGTCGTGGTGTGCGAGGGCCGGGACGCGGCCGTGCCGCTCCAGGTCGATCGCCAGGTCGGTGGGCGACGCCTGGACTCGGGTGAGTGCCGTGCGCAGCGCGCCGCACAGCAGCTCGGTGAGACCGAGGCCGAGTGCGGCGGGCGCGGTACGCGTCAGGCGTCCGCTCACCTCGGGCGCGAGGACGGCCGTGGTCTGGCGCAGTCCGGTGGCCGGGGGCAGGGGCGTGGGGGCCGCGAGTGCGGTGAGCCAGTGGTCCAGGTCGTCGACGGCGGTGGCGGACCGGTACGTCAGCGCTTCGGCGTACTCGGCGTAGGAGGTGGTCGCCGGTGCCGGGGCCGTCCCGCGCAGGGCCTCGGCCAGGTCGTCCAGCAGGATCAGCCAGGACACTGCGTCCACGGCGAGGTGGTGCACGACGACGACCAGGGTGCGGCTCGTCTCCAGCCAGGTGAACGCGACGACCTCGCCCAACTCGGGGTCGAGCCGGCCGGCGGCCAGGTCGGCGGCGGCGGTCGCGTCGGTCCCGTCCGTGCGGACGACCGTCACCTCGCGGTCGGGCTCCGTGGTCAGGGACCACACGCCGTGCCGGACGCGCAGGCGCAGCCTGAGCGCCGGGTGCGCGCTCACGACGGCCTGGGCGGCGCGGCGCACGTCGGCGGGTCCGGCCTCCCCGGGGACGGTGAGTGTCCTGGCCTGGGCGAACCGGGCGAGCGGGCCGCCCAGTTCGCGTCGACGCAGGATGATCGGCGTGAGGGGCAGCGGGCCGTCCTCGCGGGGAGCGGGTGCGGGGGTCTCGGTGTGCGGGGCGCCGGTGGTGCCGAGGTGGTGGGCCAGGGCGCGCGGGGTCCTCAGCAGGAACACGTCGCGCGGGGTGATCGGCAGGCCGAGCGCCCTGGCGCGGTTGATCACGGTGATGGCGACGATGCTGTCGCCGCCGGCGGTGAAGAAGTCGGTGTCGGCGTCCACGACCGCGCCGGGCAGCGTCTCGGTGAAGATGCCGAGGAGCGGGGCGAGGGCGTCGGCGCCCGGGTCCGTCACCGGCGCGACTCCGGGCCGGCCGCCGCAGGCCGTGTCCTGCGGCGGCGCCGCGTCACGGGATGCCGCGGCGGCGCGCGCGGTCAGGGCGCCGCGGTCCAGTTTGCCGTTGACCGTCAGCGGGAGGGCGTCCACGGGCAGCACCCGGCCCGGCACCATGTGCGCGGGCAGCTTCGCCGCCAGGAGGGCGGTGAGGCCGTCGGGCACCCGGCCCACGACGTGGGCCACCAGGTGGTCGCCGGTGTCCGCCACCGTGACGGCCGCGTCCACCACCCCGTCGAGGTCCCGCAGCGCGGACTCCACCTCGCCGGGCTCGATGCGGAACCCCTTGAGCTGCACCTGGTCGTCGGCGCGGCCCGCGAACTCCAGCTCGCCGTCGAGCGTGCGGCGGGCGAGGTCGCCCGTGTGGTACATGCGGGAGCCGTCACCGGCGAACGGGTCGGCCACGAATCGCCCGGCGGTGAGGCCCGGCCGGCCCAGGTAGCCCAGGGACACCTGGTCGCCGGCGACGTAGATGGCGCCCACCCGTCCCGGCGGTACCGGCCGGAGCCGGTCGTCGAGCAGGTGGGTGACCAGGCCGGGGATCGGGCCGCCGATGGGGCTGGCGTCGTCGTCGGTGCCGAAGTCCGCGTCGGTCAGGACCCGGTGGGTGACGTGGACCGTGGTCTCGGTGATGCCGTACATGTTGACCAGCTCGGGCGAGGCGGTGCCGTGCCGCTCGACCCAGTCGCGCAGGCGTCCCAGGTCCAGCGGTTCGCCGCCGAAGATGATCCGGCGCAGTGCGGGGAGCGGTCCACCGGCGTGCCGGTCGGCCTCTGCGAACTGGTGGAACGCGGACGGCGTCTGGTTGAGGACGGTCACCTCGCGCTCGCGGACCAGGCGGTGGAAGTCGACCGGGGAACGGGTCAGGGCGTAGTCGGGCACCAGCAGTTCGGCGCCGTGGGTCAGCGCGCCCCACAGTTCCCAGACCGCGAAGTCGAAGGAGAAGGAGTGGAACTGGACCCACACGTCGTGCGGGCCGAACTCCATGGCGGGCCGCGTGTGGGCGAGCAGGGTCACCACGGCGGCGTGCGGGACGACGACGCCCTTGGGCCGGCCCGTCGAGCCGGACGTGTAGATGATGTAGGCGGGGTCGCGCCAGTCGGCCTCGGGACCCGGCCCGGCGCCGGCCGGTACGGGCTCCTCCCCCTGGACGAGCACCCGGGCCGTGACGCCCGCGCGGTCCAGCAGCCGGGTGAAGCGGTCGCGCTGCTGCGGGGCCACGAGGACGACCTGCGGCGCGGCGTCGGCCAGGACGTACTCCAGCCGCTCGTCCGGGTAGGCCAGGTCCAGCGGCACGTACGCTCCGCCCGCGCCGACCACCGCGACCAGGGCGACGACCTGCTCGACGGAGCGCGGGACGGCGACGGCGACGCGCCCGCCCGGTGCCACGCCGGCCGCGCGCAGGACGGCGGCGAGATCGTCCTTGGCGTGCGCCAGTTCGCCGTAGGTCAGGGACCGGGTGGTGCCGTCGAGGGCGCACTGGGTGACGGCGGTGGCGGCGGGGTCGCGGCGTGCGGCGGCGTCGAAGAGTCCGCCCAGAGTGGCGGGGGCGACCGGTTCGACGCGCGAGGACTCCGCATGGGCGAGGTGGCCGGCCGGGGTGTCCGGGCGGGTGAGCAGGCCGGTGAGGGTGCGGGTGAAGGTGTGCAGGACGCGTCGGGCCCGCGGTTCGCGCAGCAGCTCGGCGTCGTGGATGAGGTTGAAGCGCGGTCGGCCCTCGGGGGTGCGTTCCACCACGAGGGTCAGGGGGTAGTGCGGGGCGCCCTCGTTCACGATGTCGGTGACGGCCAGTGTGTCGCCGGGTCGACGCAGGTCCGTGGTGTCGGTCGCGACGTCGAACACCACGAGGGTGTCGAAGAGGGGTCCCGTGCCGGTCCGCCGGGTGATCCCGGCGAGCGGGACATGCTGGTGCGGCAGGACCGCGCTCTGGTGCTCCCGGACGGCGGCGAGCAGGTCGCGTGCCGTCGTGGTGCCGGTCCACCGGGCGCGCAGGGGGATGGTGTTGATGAAGAGGCCGACCATGTCCTCGATGCCGGGCACGTCGGCGTCGCGCCCGGAGACCGTGGAGCCGAACACGACGTCGTCGCGGCCCAGGACGGAGCCCAGGGTCAGGGCCCAGGCGCCGTGCACGGCGACGCTGAGCGGCACGCCGGCCGCGCGGGCGGCGGCCTCGACGTCGGTCTCCGGCACCACGGCGGTGTCCGCGAAGTGGTCGGAGGGGGTGTGGCCCTCGGCGACCAGCGAGGGGCCGGGCAGTCCGGCGAGCTGCTCGCCCCAGACCCGGTCACTCTCCTCGTCGTCGCGTGCGGCGAGGCGGCGCACGTGGTCGGGGAAGCCGCCGAGCGGGTGGACGGTGCCCGGCGCGTGGTACTCGGCGAGGAGGGTGCGCAGCATGGGCGGCACCGACCAGCCGTCGGCGATGATGTGGTGCACCGTCTGTACCAGGACGTGCCGGCCGTCCCCCGTGCGGACGAGGGTGTACCGCATCAGCGGGCCGGTGGCCAGGTCGAACCCGGCGCGGCGGTCGCGCTCGGCGTACTCGCGGATCTCGTCGTCGGTGATGCCGGGGCGGTCGAGCACGGTGAAGGGCGCCTGGACGCCGTTCTCCAGGACGGAGACCACCCGGCCGTCGTCGAGGGCCGTGAACCGCGCGGTCAGGTTCGGGTACAGGCTGAGCAGGCGGGTGGCCGCCGTGGCGAGCCGGCCGGTGTCGACCTCGCCGTCCAGGGTCAGCAGTTGCTGCTCGACGTAGCTGCCGGTCGCGTCGTCGTCGTAGATCGAGTGGAAGTACAGGCCCTCCTGCAAGGGGGTCAGCGGGAGGATGTCCCGCAGCGCGGGTCCGTCCAGGGTGTCGACGTCGGCCTGGGTGAGGGACAGGGGCCGGAAGTCGCTGGGTGTGTGGCCGCCGCGGTCGAGTGCGGCCAGGCCGCTCAGCGCGTCCAGGTAGTAGCCGCCGAGGGTGGTGATGTCCTCGTCGGTGAACATGCCCTCGGGCCAGGAGAGGGTGGTGACGAGCTGGTACGCGCCGTCCGTGCCGGGTTCGGCGACGGCGTTGAACTCCAGGGCGCGGGGCAGGCGCATGCGCGGGTCGCGCTTCTCACCCAGCTGCTCCGTGTTGCGCGCGAGTTGCCACTCGCCGGAGCCCCCGGCTTCGAACCGGCCGAGGTAGTTGAAGAGTACCTGGGGTGCCGGTGCGTCGAAGGAGACTCCGGCCAGATGGCGGAGGGCGCCGTAGGAGACGCCGTTGTGGGGTACGCGCGCGAGGTCTTCCTTCACCGCCTTGAGCGCGGTGGCCAGGTAGGCCGGTGCGGTCGGGTCGGGGGCGGTGCCGGGGTCCACGGTGACCGGGAAGAGAGTGGTGAACCAGCCGACGGTCCGCGAGAGTTCGGGCTCGAAACCGGCGGACGGGGCGACGAAGCGTCCCTCGCGGCCGTGGCCCTCCAGCTCGATGTGCGCGAAGGTCTGGGTCTGGCCGAGGTCGCGGCGCCGGCGGGCGAGGGCGACGGCGAGTGCGGTCAGCAGGACGTCGTTGACGCCCGCGTGGAATCTGGCGGGTGTCTCACCGAGGACGGCGGCGGTGGAGGCCGCGTCGAGGGACAGGGTGCGGACCCGTTCCCTCGCCACGGTGTCGGTCACGGCCGGCGCGCGGCGGCCCACCGGCTCGTCCGGGCCCGGCAGCGGGCGCCGGAAGGGGGCGCTGTCGGCGTCGAAGGCGGCACGCTCGAGCAGCTGGGTCCAGCGCCGGAACGACGTCCCCTCGGGGGGAAGTTCGACGGGTGCGCCCGAGGAGAACTGCCGCCACGCTGTGGCCAGGTCTTCCATGAGTACCCGCCAGGACACACCGTCGATCACGACGTGGTGGATGACCACGACCAACTGCCGTGCGGCGCGCCGCCAGACGGCGCTCAGCATGGCGCCGGACTCGGGGTCCAGTGCCTCGGTGGCCAGGGTGACGCACGCGTCGAGGGGCCGGTCGCTCTCCTGCCAGGGGGCCGCGGCCGGGGCCGCGTCGGGGATGTCGAAGCCCCAGCGGTCGCCGCGCACCAGCCGGGCGCGGAGCATGGGGTGCCGGCTGGTCAGGGCGGTGAGGACGGCGTCGAGGGCGTCCGCGCCGAGGTCGGCCGGGGTGTTCAGGACGACCGACTGCACGAAGCCGTCGACGGCGTCCGTGGTCTCGCCGAGCCACTGCACGACGGGGGACCCCACGACGGTGCCGGCCGGGACGTCGCGGTGGTCCACGGCCGTGGTGTCCTCGCGGCTCGCCACGGCGGCCAGCGCTCCCACGGTGCTGTGGGTGAAGATCTGCCGGGCCGTCACGTAGAGGCCCGCCTCGCGCAACGCGCCGAGCAGGGAGATCGCCAGGATGCTGTCCCCGCCGAGCTGGAAGAAGTCCTGGTCGACGCCGACCTCGTCCAGTCGCAGGAGCGCCGCGACCGCCGCGCACACCGCGCGTTCGTTCGCGGTCGACGGCGGCACGGAAGCGGCGGCACCGGTCACGGGCTCCGGCAGCGCGTGGCGGTCGATCTTGCCGTTGGCGGTGAGCGGAAATTCGGCCGTCACGACGACGTGGGTGGGCACCATGTACTCCACCATGTGCGCGCCGGCCCACGCCTTGACGTCGTCGGCACGGAGGTCCTCGTGGCCGGCGGCGGGGATGACGTAGCCCACGAGGTAAGTGCCGCCGGCGGCGTTCTTCCTGGCGACGACGCAGGTGTGGCGCACTCCGGGGTGTTCCGCGAGACCGATCTCGACGTCCTCGATCTCCAGGCGCATGCCGCGGATCTTGACCTGGTTGTCGGCGCGGCCGAGGAAGTCCAGCGAGCCGTCGGGGGCGTAGCGCGCGAGGTCTCCGGTCCGGTAGAGCCTGGACCCGTCGTCGGCGAAGGGGTTGGCCACGAACCGGGACGCGGTCAGGCCGGGCGCGCCCACGTACCCGCGGCCCAGGAGGAAGCCGCCGACGTACAGTTCGCCGCCGACGCCCACGGGGACGGGGCGCAGTTCGTCGTCGAGGACGTAGAGCCGGGTGTTGGGGTTGGCCTTTCCGATGGACGTCGACAGGCGTTCCGCCGCGCCCCGGTAGACGACGTGGGAGACGCCGATGGTCGTCTCCGCCGGTCCGTAGCCGTGGTAGAGGGGGATGTCGAGCCGGGTGCGGAAGCGTTCGTACAGCTCGGGGGTCAGCACCTCGCCGCCGCACCACACGTGGCGCAGGCTGTCGAGTCGCCCGGAGTCGCCCGCCATCTCCAGCAGGACGTCCAGCATGGACGAGACGAGATAGGTGAAGGTGACGCGCTGTTCGGCGATGACGCCGAGCAGGTGGTGGGGGTCGCGTTCGCCGCCCGGGCGCAGGACCACGAGCCGGCCGCCGCGGACCAGCGGCAGGAAGATCTCGTTGACGGAGATGTCGAAGGACAGCGGCGCCTTGAACAGCGACACGTCGTCGGGTCCGAAGCCCAGGATGTCCTGGGCCTGCCACAGCAGCCGTTCGCTGATCGCCTCGTGGCGGATCATGGCGCCCTTGGGCCGTCCGGTCGACCCGGAGGTGAAGATGACGTAGGCGAGTCCGTCGCCCCGGACGGAGGTTGCCGACGCCTCGGCGGGGTGGGACCCGTAGCGCCAGTCGCCGAGGTCGACGGCGAGGGCCTCCGGTTCGCCCGGGGTGTGTTCGCCGGTGGCGTTGAGCTGTACGACGACCCCGGCGTCCTCGATGACGACGGCCCGGCGCTCGGCCGGCCAGTGCGGATCGAGCGGCACGAACGCGCAGCCCGCCCGGAGCACACCGAGCAGCCCGACGACCATGTCGGCGGAGCGCTCCAGGGAGATGCCCACGGCGGATTCCGCGGCCAGCCCGCGTCCGGCCAGCACGTGGGCCAGCTGGGCCGACATGGCCGCCGTCTGACGGTAGGTCAGCGAGCGGTGCTCGTCGACCACGGCGATGGCGTCCGGTCTGGTGCGCGCCTGGGCGAGGAACATCTCCACGAGCGTGGGACGCGCCCGGTCGACGTCGGTGTCGTTCCACGCGGCCAGGCTCGCCAGCCGGGCCGCCGGGCCGGAGGGGCCGATGGTGCCGAGGGGCCGGTCCGGGAAGTCGGCCAGGTCGTCGAGCGCGAGCTGCGCGTCGTCCGGTACGACGCCGTCCGGGAGGGTGATGCTCCGGCCGTCCGCCGCGACCTCCCAACCGCCGGGCGTGGAGCCTCCGTTGGCAACCCAGCCGAGCACGTCGCCGAAGAGGGTGCCCGCGGTGAGGTCGAGTCCGGCGGGGCTCCGGCCCGTCGCCCAGTACGACAGTCCGACGGCGCACGCCGCGGCGATGGTCCGGTCGGCGAAGTCCCCGGTACGCCGGCGGATGTCGGTCAGGTGCCGGGGAGAGAGCAGTACGAGACGAGCGGTCGGTTCCATCATCGAAGAATCCACGCCCTTCCAAGGAATGAACGCAGGCTAACCTAACTAAGGCTTGCCTAACTACCCTTGACTAACTGCCCTCTCGCCAGGCCTGCCACAGCCGCGCGTACCGCCCGCCGAGCGCCACCAGTTCGTCGTGCGTCCCCTCCTCCACGACCCGCCCGGCGTCCAGGACGGCGATCCGGTCCGCCGCCATCGCCTGGGTGAGCCGGTGCGCCACGAACAGCGTGGTCCGGCCGGCGCACGCGGCGAGCACGGCGCGTTCCAGCTCGGCGGCGCCCTCGCTGCCCGCCTCCGCCGTGGACTCGTCCAGCACCACCACGGGTGAGCGGCTCAACACCAGCCGGGCGAGGGCGACCTGGGCAACCTTGGTCACGTCGAGGCGCTCACCGCCCTCCCCCACCAGGGTGTCCAGCCCCTCGGGCAGGGTGTCGACCCACCTGTCGGCGCCCACCGTCCGCAGGGCGTCGGCGAGTTCGGCGTCGGTGGCCTCCGGCGCGGCCAGCCGCAGGTCGTCGGCGAGCGGCCCGGAGAACACGTGTGTCTCCTGGGTGAGGATGGTCACCAGGGAGCGCGCGCCGGCCTCGTCCAGTCCGGCCAGGTCGGTCGCCCCGACCCGCACCGATCCCGCCTGCGGAGTCCCGATGCCCGCGATCAGCGCGGCCAGCGTCGTCTTCCCCGCGCCCGTGGCGCCGACCAGGGCGAGCGAACCACCGGCGGGGATCGTCAGGTCGACGTCCCTGAGGACCGGCTCCTCACCCCCCGGGTAGGTGAACGTCAGCCCCTCCACCCGCACCGGGTGCGCCCCGGCGGCCGCGGGCCCGACCGAGGCGTCGCCCACCAGCCGGTCCTCGGCGTCCTCGCCGACCACGCCGACCAGCCGGGTCAGGCTCGCACCCGACTTCTGCGCCTCGTCGAAGGTGAACATGATGGCGCCGAGCGGCGTGAACAGCCGGTGGAAGAGCAGCGGGGCCGCCGACACCTCGCCGAGCGTGGCGGCGTCAGCCTCCAGCAGGGCGTACCCGACCACCAGGATGAGCGTCAGGCCGATGAACTCGGCGCGGTTCTCCCGGCCGACGAACCGTCCGAAGAACCGGAACACCTCGATCCCGAGATCGCGCACCCGCCACGACTCACGGGTGACCTGTTCGCGGAAGGCGTCCTCCAGCCGGTACGCCCGCACCGTGTCGATGCCGTTGAGACCGCTGATCAGGGCCTGGGCACGGTCGGCCTGGGCCACCCGCTGCCGCTGGTAGAGCGGGGCGGAGCGCGGGAGGTACCAGCGCAGGGCCAGCGCGTACGCGGGCAGCGCGCCCGCGCCCGCGAGACCGAGCCGCCAGTCCAGGCCGAACATGCCGGCCGTGGCGATGACGACCAGGACCCCCGCCGAGAAGACCGTGGGGACGGCCGTACGGATGCCCTTGGAGAGGACGCCCACGTCGTCGCCGACGCGGGACAGCACGTCGCCGCGGCCGACCTGCTCGACACGGGCGCTCGGCATGGCCAGCACCGCGCGGACGGCGCCCTCCCGCAGCCGTGCGAGCAGGTCGGCGCCGAGCCGCCCGATCAGGTACGTCGACACCGCGGTGGCGGCCGCGCCGAGCAGCGCGGCCACCACCATCACGGCGCCGATCGTGACCAGGACCGAGCGCGAATCGCCGCCGACCACGGCGTCGACCACCTGGCCGAGCAGCAGCACGGGGAGGACCTGGAGAGCCGCTCCGGCCACCGTGGTGAGTGCCGTGGCGAGGGTCAGCCACGGCACCTCACGGCAGTGCGCCCCGACCCAGCGGGTGGCTTCGCGTCCGGTCGCCGTGCGCAGGGCGGCCGGGGCGACCCGGGTGTCCGTGGCGCTCACACCTACCCGGCCGACTTGACGAGTTCGTCGACCGCGTACGGCATCGACAGCAGGGTGCCCTGGGAGATGGCCGCGCCGACCGCCGGGCCCTCGCTGTCGAGGAGGTAGGTCACCTTGCCGTTCTTGGCGGCGTCGAGGTTGGTGAAGAGCTTGAACTTCTTCAACGCGTCCTGGTCCGCCTTGTCGTTGATGACGAAGACGCGGTCGACGTCGACCAGGTCGACGCGTTCGGGCGAGAGCGTGGTGTAGAAGTCGCCGCCGGCGACCTCGTCGATCTTGGTCTGGTACTTGAAGCCGATGCCCGTCAGCAGGCGTCCGCGCACGTCGGTGGAGGTGAACGGGGCCACCGAGTCCTTGTACCAGGAGAGTGCGACGGCGGTCTGGTCCGCGAACTCGGGGTGCGCCTGCTTGGCCGCGTCGAGCTTGCCCTGGATGTCGGCGACCATCTTCTCGCCCTCCTCGGCCTTGCCGAGGGCCTTGGCGATGTGCAGGGCGTTGTCCTGCCACGGGGCGCTGAACGGCTCCTTCTCCGCCTTGGTGCGTCCCACGGTCGGCGCGATCTTGGAGAGCTTGTCGTAGGAGGCCTGGTCGACCTCGGAGTACACCGCGACGATCAGGTCGGGGCGCAGTGCGGCGATCTTCTCGAAGTTGGGGCCGGTGTCACCGTTCTTCATGACGACCTCGGGCTTGGCGTCGCCCCACTTCTCCTTCACCCACGGCCACTGGGTGTTGATGTCGGGGCTCTGCCCTTCCGGGTTCGGGTACTGGTCGACCATGCCGACGGGCTTGACGCCGAAGGCCAGGACGGTCTGGTCGTCCGTGTAGCCGACGGTGACGACCCGCTCGGGTGCCTTGGCGACCTTCGTGGTTCCGAACGCGTGCTCCACGGTGACCGGGAACGCGCCGGCGCCGGCGGTCGCCTTGTCGCCGCTCGCGCTGTCCGACGAGTCGTCCGAGTCGGAGCCGCACCCCGCGAGGAGGCCGACGCCGAGTGCGGCGGCGGAGAGTGCCGCCGCCAGTCGTCGCCAGGGCGTCATACGCGTCGTTCTGAGGAGCATCCGGAGATCCCTTGCTGTCGCGCCGTCCACTGCGCCCCGTTCTGAGGGCAGCGAATCTTATCGCGCCCGAGTGAGGTTAGCCTACCCTCACCGTGACAACTCCGGGGAAACCGGGTCCAGTTCCACGTGGGCCCGCCCGATGGGCACGATGAGGGGCCGGTCCCCCACGGGGTCGTCGATCACCTTGGCGCGCAGCCCGAAGGCCTCGTGCAGCAGTTCGGCGGTGATGACCTCCCGCGGATGCCCCTGGGCCAGGATGGCCCCGTCCCGCATCACGACGAGGTTGTCGCTGTAGCGGGTGGCGAGGTTGAGGTCGTGCAGCACCATGACGACCGTGCACCCGGACTCGTGCAGGTCGTCCACGAGGTCGAGCACGTCGATCGCGTGCGCCAGGTCCAGGTAGGTGGTGGGCTCGTCGAGGAGCAGCAGGTCGGTGCCCTGTGCCAGGGTCATGGAGATCCAGACGCGCTGACGCTGCCCGCCGGAGAGCGAGTCGACCGGACGGTCCGCGAGGTCGGACACCCCGGTCATGGCCAGCGCGCGGCCCACCACGGCCGCGTCGTCCGACGACCACTGCCTGAGCCAGCTCTGGTGCGGGTGGCGGCCCCTGGCGACCAGGTCGGACACGGTCAGGCCCTCGGGGGCGACCGGTGCCTGCGGCAGCAGTCCGAGCTTCTTGGCGACGTCCCGGGTCCTGAGCCCCGCGATGTCCTCGCCGTCCAGCACGACCGTGCCGCTGGTCGGCTTCAGCAGCCGGGACAGGGTCCGCAACAGGGTGGACTTTCCGCAGCCGTTGGGGCCGATGATGGTGGTGATCACCCCGGGCGGGATCGCCACGTCGAGCCCGTCGATGACCGGCCGGGCCCCGTACCCGACCGCCACCGACCTGGCGGCCAGCCGCGTGGCGCCGCCGACTTCCGTCCCGGCCCCGGTGATGGACTCAACGGCCACAAGGCCCCCCTCCATTAGGCTCGCCTTACTTTGTACCAGCTATCGGCGGTTCGCCCGCACCAGCAGATAGACGAGGAAGGGCCCGCCGATCGCCGCGGTGACCACGCCGACGGGCAGCGAGACCGGCAGTGCCGTGCGAGCGACCACGTCCGATCCGGTCAGCAGCAGGGCGCCCACCATGCCGGAGGCAGCCAGCGGCGGCGTCGGGCACCTCGCCAGCCGCATCGCCACCTGGGGCGACACCAGGGCCACGAACGGCACCGGTCCGGCCGCGCTCACCGCCACGCCGGCAAGCAGCACGGCGCACAGCAGCAGAACCGCGCGCACCGCCCCGTAGCGGACGCCGAGACCCGCGGCGATCTCGTCACCGAAGTGCATCGGCTTGAACTGGAAGGCGGCGCACGCCACGACGGCCAGGAGTGCGAGCGTGCACCAGAGCGCCACCCGCACCTCGTCCCAGGACCGGTTGTCCAGCGAACCCACCAGCCACGCCTGGGCCCGGGCCACGTCCCTGATGTCGGCGGTGGCCAGCAGCCAGGTCGTGATCGCCTGCATGACGGCGGTCACCGAGATGCCGATGAGGATCAGCCGGAAGCCGTCGATCCCGCGGCGCCACGCCAGGAAGTAGACCAGCAGGCCGGTCCCGAGCCCGCCCGCGAGCGCCGCCGCCGACAGGCCCACGGAGTCGACGACGGCCGTCGCGGCGCCGCCCGACACGGTCACCAGGAACACCGCCACCGCGCCCGCGCCGCTGGTGATGCCGAGGACGTCGGGGCTGGCCAGCGGGTTGCGCGCGATGGACTGGGTGAGCGCGCCGGACACCCCGAGCGCGATGCCCACCACGAGCCCGGCCAGCGCGCGGGGCATCCGCAGGTCCAGGATGACGAACTCGTCGACCTGCTCGCCCCGGCCGACGATCGTGGCGAGGACCCTGGGCAGCCCGATGGGGAAGTCACCGACGCCGATGGACAGGCAGAACACCAGGAAGGCCGCCGCCGCCAGCAGGAGCGTGACCCCCGCGGTCCAGGGCCGCCACACGAACGACACACCGCCGAGCCGCACTCCCGGCGCCACCGACGCGCTCACGTGAGCCCCACCCGGCCGCACGTCCGTCCCGTCTGCCTTCACGTCCGCCCCGCTCACGTGTTCTTGAACTTTCCGCGCCACACCAGTACGGCGAAGAACGGCGCCCCCAGCAGCGAGACGACGACCCCGGCGTCCAGTTCCCCGGGCCGCACCACCAGGCGTCCCACGATGTCGCAGACCAGCAGTACCACCGCGCCGAGCAGACCGGCGTACGGCACCAGCCAGCGGTAGTCCGGCCCGGTGAGGTACCGCGCGACATGGGCCACCATGAGCCCGAGGAAGGCGATGGGACCGCAGGCCGCGGTGGCCGCGCCCGCGAGCAGGGTGATGGCGACGATGCCGGCCGTCCGGCTCCGCGCGACGTTCACCCCGAGCCCGCGTGCCACGTCCTCACCGAGGTTGAGGAGGTTGACGGCGGGCAGCGTGGTGAGCGCGAGCAGCAGCCCGGCGGCGATGAACGCCGACACCGGACCGATGACGTCGAACCCGACGCCGGCCAGCGAGCCCGCGTTCCAGAACCGCAGCGCGTTCAGCGAGGCCTTGTCCGTCAGTGAGACCGCCGTGGTCATCGCCGCGAGGAAGACCGCGATCCCCTGGCCGGCCAGGGCGAGGGTCAGCGGGTTGCCCGCCCCCCGGCCGATGCTCGACAGCCCGAACACCACGGCACCGGCGAGCCCGGCGCCCAGGAAGGCGAGCCAGACGTAGAGGAACGGGTCGGTCAGGCCGAGCAGGGCGATCGCCGAGACCACGGCGAAGGAGGCGCCGGCGTTGATCCCCAGCAGCCCGGTGTCGGCGATGGGGTTGCGGGTGTACCCCTGGATCAGCGCCCCGGCGGCCCCGAGGGCGATGCCCGCCACGACCGCGAGGACCGTGCGGGGCACCCGCACGGTCCGCACGATGAGCCTGATCTCGGTGAGCCGCTGGTCGGCCTCGGGTGCGGCCGTCAGCCCGTGCCAGACCTCGGCGGGGGTCAACGCCCGCGCGCCGACGGCCAATGAGGCCGCCGCGGCGAGCACGAGCAGCACCGCGAGTACGCCCAAACCGGCAACCCGTCTGCGACGGGCCTCCGTCGTGCCCCCGGGCGCGGGGCGCTCAACCGCAGTCGTGGTCATGGCGACGTACACTAACGCGCGCCGCCGCCGGCTCCGTCGGCGATGGTCCGGGCCTCGTCGGAGGCGGACTTCAGGTTCCGGTCGACCAGGGACTCCAGGATCTCGCCCACCCTGATCGCGGTGTTGGAGAGCAGCGACGACGTGATGCCGTGCGTGTGCTCGGTACCGCCCTGGAGGTAGATGCCGCAGCGCAGTGCGGGGTCGGTGGCGACGCGGTAGTCGCGCTCGACCCGCACCAGGCCCTCGTCGTCGCGCAGGCAGCGGTCCGCGACCTCGCCGAGCAGCCCGAGGGGGTCGGCCGGGAGGTAGCCGGTGGCGAAGACCACGACGTCCGCGTCGAGGAGCGTCTCCTCGCCGGTGACCAGGGAGGTCACGGTGGCACGGACCCGGTCGGAGGTCTCCTTGACGTCGGTGAGCCGGGAGACGTTGAGGAAGCGCAGCCGCTCGGTGCCGAGGACCTTCTCCCGGTACATCTGCCGGTACAGCTCGTCGATCAGGTCGATGTCCACCACGGAGTAGTTGGTGTTGCCGTGGTAGTCCATCAGCCGGCGTTTGACGCTGCCGGGCGCGGCGAAGTAGTCGTCCACGGCGGCCGGGTCGAAGATCCGGTTGGCGAAGCCGCTGTCGTCGGCGGGACTGTAGCCGTAGCGGGCGAAGACCGCGCACACCTCGGCCCCGGGGAAGCGGCGGTGCAGGTAGGCGACGTTCTCGGCGGCGCTCTGTCCGGCGCCGACGACCACGAACCGGGAGGGCGAGGTGCCCTCCAACGCGTCCACCCGCGCCAGCAGTTCGGAGTTGTGCCAGATCCGGTCGCCGCGCTCGACGCCCTCCGGCATCAGGGGGCGCAGGCCGGTGCCGACGACGAGGTTGCGCGCCCGGTGCACCTCCAGGCCCTGGCCCGAACGGACCGTCACCTCGAGGTGGTCGACGGCTCCGTCGCGCTCCACGGGTGCGACGCCGACCACCTCGTGGCCGTAGG
The DNA here is from genome assembly GCF_043202655.1 of Streptomyces sp. NPDC048171. Classification (NCBI taxonomy): domain Bacteria; kingdom Bacillati; phylum Actinomycetota; class Actinomycetes; order Kitasatosporales; family Streptomycetaceae; genus Streptomyces; species Streptomyces sp. NPDC048171. The sequence goes on along the minus strand of NZ_JBIDAU010000008.1, from coordinate 256,250 downwards.
AGACCTGGTCGTCGACCTTGGCGGCGGCCCACTCGAAGTAGTCGTGGAACTCCACGCGCAGCGGGAAGAGGTTCTTGTGGTTGATGAAGTCGATCAGCCGGCCCTTGCTCTGCAGGTAGCAGAGGAAGCTGAACTCGCTGGCCGGGTTCCGCAGTGTCACCAGGTCCTTGAGGAAGGACACCTGCATCGTCGCGTCGTCGATCAGCATGCCGCGGTGCCAGCCGAAGCGGGGCTGCTGCTCGAAGAAGCGGGCGCTGACCGCCTCCTGAGTGCCGGCCTGTGCGTTGTGCTCGCGGATCGCGATCGCCATGGCGACATTGGACGGGCCGAAGCCGATGCCAATGAGGTCGTGGACCAGCGTTGCGTCATCAGGAAGAACCTGTGACATGTCACTCCCATCGTGCGGGACAGTCGCCTGTGAGGCCTGGGGGGATGCCGGAATGGGACATGCCGACGGAGCCGCCCGCCGGAAACTTAGGTGAGCCTAAGCTAAGCCTTTGAAGCTGTCGATAGGGCGAACCGGAGCGCACGGCCACCAACTGGGCTGTTGCGCACCGACGTTGCACACTAAGGTACGCCTTGCTCAACTTGCCGGGTCAGCCCCTGCCTTGAGGAGGTACCCCATGCGGGTCGTCATGTTCGGTTACCAGACCTGGGGGCACCGGACCCTGCAAGCCCTCCTGGACTCCGAACACGACGTGGTACTGGTCGTGACCCACCCCAGGAGCGAGCACGCCTACGAGAAGATCTGGAGCGACTCCGTCGCCGACCTCGCCGAGGAGCACGGCGTCCCCGTACTGATCCGCAACCGGCCCGACGACGACGAGTTGTTCGAGCGCCTCAAGGACGCGGACCCGGACATCATCGTGGCCAACAACTGGCGGACCTGGATCCCTCCGCGCATCTTCGGGCTCCCCCGTCACGGCACGCTCAACGTGCACGACTCGCTGCTGCCGAAGTACGCCGGGTTCTCCCCGCTGATCTGGGCCCTGCTCAACGGCGAGTCCGAAGTGGGCGTCACCGCGCACATGATGAACGACGAGCTGGACGCCGGCGACATCGTCCGGCAGGAGGCGGTGCCGGTCGGACCGACGGACACCGCGACCGACCTCTTCCACAAGACGGTCGACCTCATCGCCCCGGTCACCGTGGGCGCTCTGGGCCTCATCGCCGCCGGGCAGACCGAGTTCACCAAGCAGGACCGGTCGCAGGCGAACTTCTTCCACAAGCGGTCCGCCGAGGACATCCGGATCGACTGGAACTGGCCGGCCGAGGACCTGGAGCGCCTGGTCCGCGCCCAGTCGGAGCCCTACCCCAGCGCCTTCACCTTCCACCGGGGCAGGCGGCTGGAGGTGCTCGCCGCGGTGGTCTCGCGGGGCCGCTACGGCGGTACGCCCGGCCGCGTCTTCTACCGCGAGGGCGACGGCGTGGTGATCGTCGCCGGAGCCGACGCCCGGGCTGGCCGCAGTCACGGCCTGGCCATCACGCGGGTGCGGACGGAGGACGGCCGGGAGCTGTCCGCGGCCGAGTACTTCACCTCGATGGGCGGCTATCTGACCAGCCGCCCGTGACCGGCCCCGCATGACGGACGGGGCCCGGCCGTGCTGCCACGGCCGGGCCCCGCCCCGTACGACCGGTCGCGGTCTCAGCCGCTCTTGCGCCGGAACGACCGCTGGCCGGCGGCCGGACCGTGGGTGCCGCGGATCTTCGCCACGTCGGCGTTCGAGGCGAGGGCCGCGGCCTCCGCCTGTTTGCCGCGCTTGCGCTCCAGGGCCTCGCGGAACTTGCCCTTCAGGTCGTACTGACCGTCCTCGTCGGGTGTCAGGGCGGGGCGCTCGTCCTCCGCCGGTTCCGAACCTGCCTGCGATGAAGACTCTTCAGTCATGACGACCTCCTGGGCTCGGACAATCAGGAGCACAGCTTGTCACGGCCGGCGACCCGGAACCACCGAAAATGTCCCCGGCCCGGCCGGCAGGGTCACCGTGTACTGACTCAGGTACGTGTCCAGGTAGGGCGAGCGGTCACCGGGGGTGGCGACGTCGTCGGCCGGGTCGTCGAGGGCGAGCCGCAGCCCGGCGTCACTGACCCGGATGGTCTCGCCGGAGGGGGTGTCCCGCCACGACCCGGTCTGGATCGACCCGATCTCCACGGCCAGCACGTGCCCCGCGGCCAGGGTCCAGTCGGTGGCCTTCAGGTCGACGGCCAGCCGGCCGGAGTCCACCAGGGAGACCTGTTCGTCGAACATGACGGCGGTGCCGTCCGGGGCGACGTCGTACAGCTTGACCATGACGTTGCCCTCGCCCTTCGCCTTCAGGGACAGCCGAGGGGTGCCGGTGACCCGTACGGGCCTCCTCAGCGGCTCGGACCACACGAAGAAACTGGAGGCGACCTCACCGTCCCGCTGACGCTCCGCCAGCTCCGCGGCCAGTCCTTCCGGGGCCGGGCGCTCGATCGCGGGGGCGTTCTCCATGTCCCACCGTCCGGTCGGCTGCGGCGGTGCCGCGGGCGCCGGCCGCCCCGGTGCGGCCAGCGCCGCGCGGGCGGACGCCCCGCCGTCGTCGACGTAGGAGCCGTCACCGAGCGGAAGGGTCACCGACCGCTCCGTGACGGGCCAGGTGCGCTGGGCGCGCCAGGCGCCGGTGGAGTCCTCGACGGCGTAGGCCGGGTAACGCACCGACGGCCGCACGCCCTTGAGGTACTGGTCGTAGAACGACAGGGTCTCCTCGTACCAGCCCTCGCGGCCCATCGCCAGGCGGCCGTCACCGGTGCGGTCCCCGCCGCGCACGTGGTCCCACTGGCCGACCCAGCCGCGCTCGGGGCCCCTGTGGTTGTCGAGGTACTCCTCCATCTCCTCGGGCTTGGTGTTGTTCTCGATGAAGCCCTGCGTGACGAACAGCGGGGTGTCGCTGCCCTTCGCCATCCTCGCCAGGTCACGGGAGGTCCAGTGCTCGTCCCGCTGGTCGGATATCCGGTAGCCGGCCGAGTTCTCGGTCAGGCACTCCGGATGGGTCTCCTCGTGGAGCGCGGCCGCCCGGTAGCGCGGGTCGTCGTCCGGCATGGGCGCCATGGTGGCGATGGAGTTGTAGGCGTTCGCCGTTCCGGTCACGTTCGGGCGGGGCACGCCGTTGGAGTAGATGTACTGGTACATGTCCCACAGCGGCTCCTGGGCTACGACGGCCTTGAGCGCACGCTGGTCCAGGTTGTTGCCGATGAGGCCGGTGACGGCGTCGTACGACTTGCCGTACATGCCCACCGCGCCGGTGGACCACGGCTGCCGGGAGGCCCAGTCGATCGCCGCCCGGACGTCCGCCTGTTCGCCGGGGCCGCCCCAGTCGAGGCAGCCGGTGGAGCCGCCGAAGCCGCGCAGGTCCACCATGACGAAGGCGTAGCCCTGGTCGAACAGGTCGGTGCCCTCGATGAAGTCCTGGAACCGGGCGGAGGGGCCGGTGTGGGTCCAGCCCTCCGGCCCGGTCTGGCCGGCGTGGGCGAAGTACGGGCCGACGGACAGGATCACCGGCACCTTCTCACGCCGTGTCATCCCCTCGGGCAGCAGGACGTCGGCGTGGAGCCGGGTGCCGGAGCGGTCGGCGGACGGGAAGTAGTGCTGGGTCCAGACCGAGCCCTCCGGGACGCGGTCGTTCTCCTCGTGCGTGACGGGGTCGGCCGTGGTGGCGGCCGGTCGGGCCTGTCCCTCGTGCGCGGCGACGGCGGGGCCGGCGAGACCGGCGGTCAGGGCGAGGACGGCGACCAGGGCCGAGGCGCTTCGGACGACGGCGCGACGTGCTCTCACATGCTCCTCCTTGGACGGTGGGTGCAGGTGGTGAGGTGGTGCAGGATGGTGCGGATGGCGTAGATGGCGCAGGTGGTAGCGACGGTGCAGGCTGCTGTGCAGGTTTAGCAGTGAAGCCCTCGTACGTCGATGGGGCGTCCGACTCCGGCTCTGCCGTGGGCAGATACCGCCCGCCTCGCCCACGCTCCCCGTGAACATGGGGAGATGGCGACGAACACGGCGGTACTCCGCCTCGACCTGGGACACTTCATCCGGCCGGCCGAGGAGACCGGCGGGTCGCGGCCGCGCGTCGAGCCCGTGCTCGCGTATCTGGTGCGGCACGAGCGGGGGCTCCTCCTCTTCGACACCGGGATGGGTCACGCCGACGCCGGAACCGAGGCGCACTACCGGCCACGGCGGCGTGCGCTGCCGGCGGCGCTGTCCGCGGCGGGAGTCGCCCCCGACGAGATCACCCTGGTCGTCAACTGCCACCTCCACTTCGACCACTGCGGCGGGAACCCCCTGCTGGCCGGCCGGCCGATCCTGGTGCAGGGCGTGGAGCTGGCCACCGCCCGCGCGGGCGGCCACACCTTCGACGCACTCGTCGACTTTCCCGGCGCGGTGTACGAGGAGCTGACCGGTGAGGCCGAGGTCTGGCCGGGTGTCCGGATCGTCCCGACGCCCGGGCACACCGCGGGGCACCAGTCGCTGGTCGTCGGGCAGGACGACGGCACCGTGATCCTCGCGGGGCAGGCTCACGACTTCGCGTCGGAGTTCGGCTCGGACCAGCTGGCCCGCGAGGCCGCGCTGCACGGCACGGCACCGCCGCTCCCGGAGTACCGGCCCTGGCTGGACCGGCTCGCCGACTTCGACCCCCGGCGCGTCCTCTTCGCCCACGACTGCTCGGTCTGGGAACCCTCGCGCCCGCCCGGAATCGCCCGCACCGCGAACCCTGCCTAGGGTTGAGAACGCCGGCCGAACCGGAGTACTTGCCGATCGCGATCGCGGGAGAGTGGGGCGACATGGCGCGCGGTGTCGAATCGATCCGGCGGACCGCTCTCGGTGCCGTCGGCGCCGTTCTGCTGGTGATCGGCGTCGCCCTGCTGGTGCTGCCCGGCCCGGGCCTGCTGCTCGTCTTCGCGGGGGTGGTGCTGCTCTCACGCGCGATCCCGGCCCTGGACCGGTTCGTCGCTCCCGCCCGGACCCGGGCGATGCGCGCCGCCGAGGAGAGCGTCTCCTCCCGCTGGCGGATCGCCGGGGCGGTGGTCGTGGGTCTGTTCCTCCTCGCCGCCGGCGTGGTGTGGGGCCTGTTCCCCGAGCTGCCGTTCTCCGGGTGGGCCACCGGGGCGAGTCTGATCATCTCCGGCTGCGTCCTCTTCGCCCTGCTGGTGTGGAGTCACCGCCGTGTTCAGGCGCAGCGCCGGGAGTCGGAGCCTCCCGTGGACCGCGCGCGTTGACCAAACGGGACAGCGTTCCGTATATTAAACGGGACATCGTTTCGTTTCCTGCTGCGCGAAGGACACCTCACCGTGCACGCCACACTTCCCACACCCGTGCTCTCCGTCGCCCCCGTCACGCTGCCCGCCCCCGGCCGAGCCGTGGACCTCCAGGCCCGGGTCTCCGCGCCCGTCACCGGCAGCGACCTGCCGGTGGTGCTCCTCTCGCACGGACAGGGCCGGTCGAACCACCTCTCCTCCCTCAACGGCTACGCACCCCTCGCCCACTACTGGGCGGCACACGGCTTCGTCGTGATCCAGCCGACCCACCTCAGCTCCAGGAGCCTCCGCCTGGACCCCGGCACCCCCGGCGCACCCATGTTCTGGCGCTCCCGCGCCGAGGACATGACACACGTCCTCGACCGGCTCGACGTCCTGGAGGAGGCGGTCCCCCAGCTCGCCGGCCGGCTGGACCGGGACCGGGTCGCCGTGGCCGGGCACTCGATGGGAGGGCACACCGCGAGCCTGCTCCTTGGCGCCCGGCTCACCGATCCGGACGACGGCACGGAGGTGGACCTGACCGAGCCCCGCATCAAGGCGGGCGTCCTGCTGGCCGCGCCCGGCCGGGGCGGCGACGCCCTCAGCGGTTGGGCGGCGGCGAACCTGCCGTTCCTGCTGTCCACGGACTTCTCCACGATGACGACGCCCGCGCTCGTGGTCGCCGGCGACAAGGACGACTCGGCCCACCTGACGGCCGGCGGGCCCGGGTGGCACGCCGACCCCTACTCCCTCGCCCCGGGCCCCAAGTCCCTGCTCACCCTCTTCGACGCGGAGCACGGGCTCGGCGGGATCGCCGGGTACGACGTCGCCGAGACCACCGACGAGAACCCCGGGCGAGTGGCCGCGGTGCAGCGGCTCACCTGGGCCTACCTGCGCGGCGCGCTGTACGCGGAGGACGCGGCCTGGCGGGCGGCGTGCGAAGAACTGGCGGCCGGACCGAACGCGTTCGCGCGCCTCGAGTCCAAGTAGTTCCCCAACCTCCGGGCGGGGCAGCGCACTTCGAGCGCCGGGAACTTTGAACACATCGATGACAAAGTATGGACATGCCAAGCGGAAGTCTCCTACCTTTGCGGCGGAACCACCGTCCTGCCGCTCATGACCGGAGCGCTTCCGGCACGGTCCGGTCCCCACCCACTGGAGGACCAATGCCCCCACGGCTGTTCTCACGCGCCCGAAGACACCTCATCCTCCTGCTGGCCTCAGCAGTGTCCGTCGGCGGCGTCCTGGCGGCCCCGGCCTCCTCCGCGGCCCCGGCGGACATCCCGCCGCAGGAACCCGGGGTCACCATGCGGGTGTTCGACGTCCAGACGCCCCTGAACGAGCTGTGCACCCTCAAACCGGGCCAGACCCCCAACCACGACAAGCTGATGCCGACGGTCGACTGGTCCAGTACGGCCGACTTCGGCGGCATCGCCGACAACTTCGTGACGGAGGCGTCCGGTTACCTGGTCGCCCCCCGCGACGGCACCTACGCGTTCCGGCTCGTCAGCGACGACGGCTCACGGCTCACGCTGGACGGCGCCACGGTCATCGACCACGACGGCCTGCACGGCGCCGAGCCGAAGGACGGCACGGTCGAACTCACCGCCGGCGCGCACCCGCTGCGCGTCGAGCACTTCGACCGCGGCGGCGGCCAGCAGCTGCAACTGTCCTGGATGCCGCCGGGCGAGAGCGCCTTCAGCGTCGTACCGCGGGAGGCACTGAGCACCGACGCCGGGGTCGTCCGGGTGACGGCGCCGGGCCGCAAAGAGTGCGAGGCGGGCACCGACACCCCCGGCGACGGTCTGCCGCTGAACTCGGTACGCCCCGACCTCACCCTCACCGACCTGCGCCCCGACGGATTCGAGCCCCAGGTCACCGGCATGGACTGGCTGCCCGACGGACGTCTCGCGATCAGCACCTGGGGCGGCACCGACAACGTTGCCGGGGAGGTGTATCTCCTCGACAACGTCACCGGCGCGACCGGCCGCGACAAGGTCACCGTCAAGAAGGTGGCCGAGGGGCTGCGCGAGCCGATGGGCATCAAGTACGTCGACGGCGCCCTCTACGTGTCGCAGAAGCACGAACTCACCCGGCTGGTCGACGAGGACGGCGACGAGGTGACCGACGAGTACCGCACGGTCGCCACCTGGCCGTACGGCGGCAACTTCCACGAGTTCGCCTTCGGGCTGCTCTACCGCGACGGGTACTTCTACGTGAACCTCTCCGTCGCCATCGACCTCGGCGGCGCGACCACCACGCCGCAGCCCGCGCCGGGCCGCGGGACGACGTACCGAATCAGCAAGAAGACCGGGAAGATCAGCCCGGTCGCGGGCGGACTGCGCACGCCCAACGGCATCGGCTGGGGCCCCGGCGGCGACCTCTTCGCCACCGACAACCAGGGCGGATGGCTGCCGTCCTCGAAGCTCGTCCACGTCAAGCAGGACCGCTTCTTCAACCACTACACCGAGCCCGCGGGCCCCTTCGAGAAGTCCCCGGTCACCGAGCCGGTGCTGTGGCTGCCGCAGAACGAGATCGGCAACTCGCCCTCCACGCCGCTGTACGTGAGCAAGGGCACCTTCGCCGGTCAGATGCTGATCGGCGACGTCACCTACGGCGGCCTCCAGCGCGCCTACCTGGAGAAGGTGAGGGGCCAGTACCAGGGCGCCGTCTTCCGCTACACCCAGGGCCTGGAGGCCGGGGTCAACCGGATCTCCGTCGGCCCCGACGGCGCGGTCTACGCCGGCGGTCTCGGCGCGGACGGCAACTGGGGGCAGGAGGGGAAGCTGAAGTTCGGTCTGCAGAAGCTCACGCCGAACGGCGGCAACACCTTCGACATCCAGAAGATGCGGGCCGTACCGGGCGGCTTCGACCTCACGTACACGCAGCCGGTCTCCGAGGAGACCGCCGCGGAACTCGCCGACCGCTACCAGGTCGAGCAGTGGGGCTACACCCCGACCGCCGACTACGGCGGCCCGAAGATCGCCGAGGAGGAGCTGAACGTGCGTTCGGCGACCCTCTCCGACGACGGGCGGACCGTGCGGCTGCGACTGGACGGGCTCGAGCCGGACCGCGTGGTGCACGTGCGCTCCCCGCGGCCCTTCAGCTCGGCGTCCGGTGAGGCGCTGTGGAGCACCGAGGCCTGGTACACGCTCAACGAGATGCCCGGCAAGCAGCCCCCGCCGGCCACCCTGTACGAGGCCGAGGAGGCGCGCCTGACGGGCAAGGCCGGCATCAACACCGACCACGCCGGCTACTCCGGCAGCGGGTTCGTCGACCGCTACGCCACCGAGGGCGAGGTCTCCACCACGTTCGACGTGACCGTCCCGAAGTCGGGCACCTACGACGTGGGCCTGCGCTACTCCAACGGCCCGAACCCCTTCGAGGGCACCAAGTCGCTGTCCCTGTACGCCAACGGGAAGAAGGTGCGGCAGACGCGGCTCGAGTCCACCGGGGACTGGGACACCTGGTCCACGCGCACGGAACGGCTGAAGCTGCGCGCGGGCCACAACACGGTGTCCTACCGGTACGACGCCGGGGACACCGGCCACGTCAACCTCGACCTGGTGACCGTGCACCCGCGGGGCGCCCGCGTCTCGCTGTTCGACGGCACCGCGGCCTCGCAGGAGCAGTGGCAGCACACGGACGGGCGGCGGGTGGCCTGGCCGCTCGCCGAGGAGAAGTCGATGGAGGTGTGCTGCGGCGACATCCGCACGAAGGACGCCTACCAGGACTTCAAGCTGCACCTGGAGTTCCGCGTCCCGCTGCTGCCGCCCGACGTGACCGGCCAGGACCGCGGCAACAGCGGCATCTTCCTCCAGGACCGCTACGAGCTGCAGATCCTCGACTCCTACGGTGACACCACCCTGGACACCAACGAGGCAGGCGCGATCTATCTCAAGAAGGCGCCCGACACCAACGCGGCGACGGCCCCGGAGACCTGGCAGACGTACGACGTGGTCTTCCGTGCCGCCCGCTTCGACGACAGCGGCCGCAAGACCGCCGACGCGCGGGTGACGGTGGTCTGGAACGGCGAGAAGGTCCACGACGACATCGTTCTCGACGGGCCCACCGCCTCCGGCCGGGCCGAGACACCGGCGGCCGGGGCGATCCGGTTGCAGGACCACGGGAACAAGGTCCGTTTCCGGAATATCCGGGTGGAACCGCTCACCTGACCGGCGAGCGTGCGGGGCGGCCCCCTGACGGCCGCCCCGCGTCTCCCGCTCCGGGTCCGAGGACGTCGCTCGGTAGGGTGAGTGGCCGAGGCCCTGCACATCGAACGAGGAGCGGCATGAGCGAGCCGGCGTCCATCGCCCTGCAACTGGAGATCGCCCGGGAACTCGAGGTCGCGGAGACCTTCGACGCCGACCGGGAGATCGAACGCCGGGTGGCCTTCCTGGCCGACCGGCTGACCTCCACCGGGCTGCGGTCCCTCGTGCTCGGCATCAGCGGAGGTGTCGACTCCACCACCGCGGGCCGGCTGTGCCAGCTCGCCGTGGAGCGGGCCCGGGCCGCGGGTCACGAGGCGCGCTTCTACGCGATGCGGCTGCCGCACGGCGTCCAGGCCGACGAGCACCACGCCCAGCTCGCGCTCTCCTTCATCCAGGCCGACCAAGTGCTGACCGTCGACGTCCGGCCCGCGAGCGACGCGGCGCTCGACGCCCTGCTCGCCGCCGACGTGGCGTTCCGCGACGACCACCACCAGGACTTCGTGCACGGGAACATCAAGGCCCGGCAGCGCATGATCGCCCAGTACGCGGTGGCGGGGGCGCACCAGGGCCTCGTCGTCGGCACCGACCACGCGGCCGAGGCGGTCTCCGGTTTCTTCACCAAGTTCGGCGACGGCGCCGCCGACCTGGTGCCGCTGACCGGTCTCACCAAGCGCCGTGTGCGGGCCCTGGCGGACCGGCTGGGAGCGCCCGCCGAGCTGGTGGGCAAGGTGCCGACGGCCGATCTGGAGTCCCTCGACCCCGGCAAGGCCGACGAGGACGCCCTCGGCGTCACCTACGACGAGATCGACGACTTCCTGGAGGGCAAGCCGGTCAAGGACGACACCTTCCAGAAGATCGTCACCCGCTACCGCCAGACCGACCACAAGCGCAGGCTGCCGATCGCGCCCTGAGCGGCCGGTCTCAGACGGCCGTGGACGAGAGCGGGTACCGGACGTCGGTCAGCCGCTCCGACAGATCCCACAGCCGGCGGCCGGTGGCTTCGTCGTCCGCCGCCGGCGACAGCCGTACCCGTGTCGGTCCGCCCCGCAGCTCGCCCGGGCCGTCCGGGCCCAGGAAGTCGCCGCTCAGCGCGCCCGGGTCGGTCGCCGCGTACAGCTGCGGGAGGGCGCCCCGTTCGGCGGACTGGGCCAGCGGAAGGAGTATGCGGCCGAACAGGAGCCGCACAGTGGCCACCGGCGCGCTCGTCTGCAGGCCGGTGGCGCTGTAGCCGGGGTGCGCGAGGACGCTGCGCACCGGGCTGCCGGCCCTGGCCAGTCGCCGGTGCAGCTCCCGTCCGAAGACGGCGTTCGCGAACTTCGACTGGTTGTAGAACGCCATGGGTGAGTAGTGGCGTTCCCCGGTGAGGTCGTCGAGGAAGAGGCGCCCCTGCCGGTGGTTGGCGGACGTCACCGTCACCACACGGGGGTCCCGCGCTCCGGCGAGCAGGTCCATCAGCAGGCCGGTGAGCGCGAAGTGACCCAGGTGGTTGCAGGCGAACTGCGACTCGTGCCCCTGCGCGCTCAGTCGCCGGGGCGGCGCCATGATGCCGGCGTTGTTGACGAGCACGTCGACCCTCGGATGGTCGGCACGCACCCCCTGGGCGAAGGCCCGCACCGAGTCGAGGTCGGCCAGGTCGAGCCGGCGCACCTCGAGACGGGCGCCCGGCGTCCCGGCTGAGATCCGCGCGACCGCCCGCCGTCCCTTCTCCTCGTCGCGTACGGCGAGGATCACCTGTCCGCCGCGCTCGGCGAGTGCCCGGGTGGTCGCCAGGCCCAGGCCACTGCCGGCGCCGGTGACGACGAACACCCGTGTGGTCTGGTCCGCGATCCGCTCGGCGGTCCAACGTCGCTGCTGTGTCATTTGACTCACCATGCCGTCTGTGGCACCAAGTGTCAACAGAGCACCCGAGTGCCATTCAAGGCATGGAGGTACGATGAGCCGGTGAACACTCGCCCCGAAACCAGCCTGGCCCAGCGCAAGCGTCAACTCGTCTCGGACGAACTGACCGAGGCGGCGCTGCAACTGCTGGCCTCGAAGGGGTTCGACGCGGTCACCATCGACGAGATCGCGAGCACGGCGGGAGTGTCCAAGAGGACGTTCTTCCGGTACTTCGCGTCCAAGGAGGACGTGGTCGTCCAGTTCCTGACCGACATGGGCGCCGGCATCCACCGGGAGCTGGCCGACCGCCCCACCACGGAACGCCCCTCCGTGGCGCTGCGGAACGCCCTTTCCGCCCCCGTCGCCGCCTGCGCCGATCACTCGGACAGAGCATTGCGGGTGGTCCAGCTGATTCTGCGCACTCCGGCCCTGCACGCCCGCTTCCTGGAGCGGCAGGGACAGTGGCGCGAGGACCTGACGGCGGAGCTGGCCCGCCGCCCGGGCCCCGCCCCGGACGTCGACCTCTATCCCCAACTGGCCGCGGGGATGGCGCTGACCGCGTTCAACACCGTGCTGCACCGCTGGAGCGACAGCGACGGCACCGAGGACCCCGCGGCCCTGACCGAGCGGGCCTTCGCCGTCATCGCCCCGGCGCTCGACGCCGTCCGCCCGCAGGCGTGAGAGGAAACGCACGGCATCCGCATACGAGGTGACCGCTCGTCACGCTTGTCCTTTATGTGCGGTTTGCCGGAAGCGACCTTAATCTGTCCGAGGAGAGGCTCGAACAGTCGACAGCCGGTCATGCCGGCGGAAGGTGAGCTTCCATGGCTGAGCGGCTCAAAAGACACGGTCTTATCGGTGAAGTGTCGGCGGAATTCGCCGGCACGATGATCCTCATTCTCTTCGGCTGCGGCGTGGTCGCACAGGTCGCGGCGGGCGGTGCCCTCACCGACCCCGCCGGCGGCCTCGGGGACCACGACAGCATCGCCTGGGCGTGGGGCTTCGGCGTCACGCTCGGCGTCTACGTGGCGGCCCGGCTGAGCGGCGCCCACCTCAACCCGGCGGTGACCCTCGCCCTCGCCACGTTCAAGGGCTTCCCCTGGCGCAAGGTGCTCCCGTACGCGCTGGCCCAGACGGCGGGCGCCTTCGTGGCGGCCCTCATCGTCCGCTGGAACTACAGCGAGGCCCTGGCGAAGGCCGACCCCGGGCACACCATCAAGACGCAGACGGTGTTCTCCACGCTTCCCGCCAACGGCAACCCGGCGCTTCCGGTGCACGAGTGGGGTGCGTTCCGCGACCAGGTCATCGGCACGGCCATCCTGCTGCTGCTGATCCTGGCCGTCACCGACATGCTGAACACCCCGCCGGGCGCGAACCTGGGCGCCTTCATCATCGGCCTGATCGTGGTCGCGATCGGCATGGCCTACGGCACCAACGCCGGCTACGCCATCAACCCGGCCCGTGACTTCGGCCCCCGGCTGGCCAGCTTCCTCACCGGGTACGGGGGCGCGTGGCGAGATCAGTACGGAAATCTCTACTTCTGGGTGCCGATCCTCGGTCCGCTGATCGGAGGCGTGCTCGGCGCCGGTCTGTACAAGGTCTTCGTCGGCCGGTTCCTGCCGACCGCCGAGCCCGAACCGCCGGGGCGTGTCCCGGCATCAGAAGGCTGACACCGGCCGGAGAGGCGGCACAACCATGGCGGACTTCATCGGCGCGGTGGACCAGGGGACCACCAGCACCCGATTCATGATCTTCGACCACGGCGGCAACGAGGTCGCGAAGCACCAGCTGGAGCACGAGCAGATCCTGCCGCGTTCCGGGTGGGTGGAGCACGACCCGGTCGAGATCTGGGAGCGCACCAACTCGGTGATGCAGAACGCGCTGCGCAACGGCGGCCTGTCGGGCAGCGACCTGGCGGCCATCGGCATCACCAACCAGCGCGAGACGACGGTGGTCTGGGACCCGCGCACCGGCCGTCCCTACTACAACGCCATCGTGTGGCAGGACACCCGCACCGACGCCATCGCGGCGAACCTGGAGCGCTCGGGCCGGGGCGACGTCATCCGCCGCAAGGCCGGGCTGCCCCCGGCGACGTACTTCTCCGGCGGGAAGATCCAGTGGATCCTGGAGAACGTCGACGGCGTCCGCGAGGCGGCCGAACAGGGGAACGCCGTGTTCGGCAACACGGACTGCTGGGTGCTGTGGAACCTGACCGGCGGTCCCGACGGCGGCATCCACGCCACCGACGTGACCAACGCGAGCCGCACCATGCTGATGAACCTGGAGACGCTCGACTGGGACGACGAGCTGCTGGGCTTCTTCGGCATCCCGCGGAGCATGCTGCCCACCATCAACCCCTCCTCGCACCGGGAGGCGTACGGCACCACCCGGACCTCCCGGCCGCTGCGCGCCGCCGTTCCCATCACCGGCGTCCTCGGCGACCAGCACGCGGCGACCGTCGGGCAGGTCTGCTTCTCGCCCGGCGAGGCCAAGAACACCTACGGCACCGGCAACTTCCTGGTCCTCAACACCGGCACGGAGCTGGTCCGTTCGGAGCACGGTCTGCTCACCACGGTGGCCTACCAGTTCGGCGACAGCCCTGCGGTCTACGCGCTGGAGGGCTCCATCGCGGTGACGGGTTCGGCGGTGCAGTGGCTGCGCGACCAGATGAAGATCATCAAGACCGCGGCCGAGAGCGAGGAACTGGCCCGTTCCGTCGAGGACAACGGCGGCATGTACTTCGTCCCCGCCTTCTCCGGCCTGTTCGCCCCGTACTGGCGCTCCGACGCCCGGGGCGCGATCGTCGGGCTCGCCCGGTACAACGACAACGCGCACCTGGCGCGGGCGACGCTGGAGGCCATCTGCTACCAGAGCCGCGACGTCGTCGTGGCCATGGAGCAGGACTCCGGCGTCCACCTGGACGTGCTCAGGGTCGACGGCGGTGTGACCGCCAACGACCTCTGCATGCAGATCCAGGCCGACGTCCTCGGCGTCCCGGTCAGCCGCCCGGTCGTCGCGGAGACCACCGCGCTCGGCGCGGCCTACGCGGCGGGGCTCGCGACGGGCTTCTGGCGGGACACCGACGAACTGCGCACGCACTGGGCCGAGTCGAGGCGCTGGGAACCCCAGTGGTCCGAGGAACGGCGCGCGGAAGGGTACGCCGGCTGGAAGATGGCCGTGGAGCGCACCCTCGACTGGGTCAAGGTGCCCGAGAGCTGAGCACGGCGCGGGTTCGCGCGGAGACCCTCACGCCCGGGGACGTCGGGGCTTGCCCATAGGGTGACCCCCATGTCTGCCAGATTGAGTTCCGCGAGGACCCGGGCCGCGCTGCGCACCGGCGCCCGCGTCTCTGCCGAGTTGCTGATCGTACTCGTCATGCTCGCGGTGGCCCTGTGGCTCCTCGGCCGCATGTGGTCGGTCGTGTGGCCCCTGATAGTCGGTCTGCTCCTGACCACGCTGACCTGGCCCGCGGCCCGTTTCCTGCGCCGGCACGGCTGGCGACCCGCGCTCGCCGCGGCGACGGTCACGGTCGGGTTCCTGCTGGCCCTCCTCGGCATCGTGGCGCTGATCGCGGTGCCGATGTCGTCCCAGACCGGGGAGTTGACCGACGGTGTCGTCGAGGGCATCGAGCGGTTGCGCGAGTGGGCCGCCGGTCCCCCGCTGAACATCGGCGACGACCAGATCACGGGTGCGCTCGACTCGGCCATGGCCCGTCTCCAGGACAGCGTCGGCAGTGTGGTGACGGCCGTGACCACGGGGGTGAGCGCCGTGGTCAACGGTCTGATCACCGCGGTGCTGGGCCTCTTCCTGATGTTCTTCTTCCTCAAGGACGGACCGCGGTTCCTGCCGTGGCTCACCCGTCAGCTGCCCGGCCGGCTGGCCACCGACGTCCCGGCCGTGGCCCTGCGCGCCTGGGAGACCCTGGGCTCCTTCGTCCGCTCCCAGGCACTGGTGGGCCTGCTCGACGCGGTCTTCATCGGCCTCGGGCTGTGGATCCTAGATGTGCCCCTGGTCCTGCCGCTGGCGGTGCTGACGTTCGTGTCCGCGTTCGTGCCCATCGTGGGCGCCCTGTTCGCGGGCTTCGTCGCGGTGCTCATCGCGCTGGTGTCCAACGGGCTGACGGACGCGCTGCTCGTGCTGGCGATCATCGTCGTCGTACAGCAGTTGGAGGGCAACGTGTTCCAGCCCATCATCCAGAGCCGCGGCCTCGGTCTGCACGCGGCGGTGATCCTGCTGGCGGTGACGCTGGGCGGCAGCCTGGCCGGGATCGTGGGCAGTCTGCTCGCGGTGCCGATCGCCGCGCTGATCGCGGTGGTCTGGAACTACCTGCGCGAGCAACTCGTCGAACCACCGGAGGAACCCGCTCAGGCCCCGGCGGCGCCTGCGGGGGCCTGAGCGTCCCACCGGGCGGCCAGCGAGCAACGGCGGGCGGGAAACCGTTCGCCACCGCGGCACGGGTGCTGTTGGCTTGCGGTCATGGATCTGTTCACCGGCTCATGGGCGGCCCTGCGCACCGCCGTCGCCGAGCTCGCCGACGAGGACTTCGCACGGCCGTCCGGCTGTACCGGCTGGCTCGTCCGGGACCTGGTGTGCCACCTGGTCATCGACGCCCAGGACGTCCTGATCACCCTGGCCACCCCGGCCTCGGCGGAGCCGACCCGGTCCGCGGCGACCTACTGGAACGTCGTGGAGACCCCCACGGGCGACGACCCGTTGGACGCGCTGACCGTCCGGCTGGCCGCCGCCTACCAGGAGCCGTGGCTGCTCAAGTTCCATCTGGACGACGTGGGTTCGGCCGCCGGCCGCGCCGCCGGGCTCGCGGACCCCGTCGCCCGCGTGGAGACCCAGGACCAGGTGCTCACGGCGGGCGACTACCTCTCGGCGTACGTCCTGGAGTGGACGCTGCACCACCTCGACCTCGTCGCCCACCTCCCGGACGCGGCCGCGCCTCCCGCCGAGGCGCTGGCCGGGGCCCGGGCGCTGCTGGAGCGGGTCGTCGGGGAGGAGTTCCCCCGGTCGTTCGGCGACACGGACGCGCTGCTGGTGGGCACCGGCCGGCGCGCCCCGACCGCGGCGGAGACGACGGCACTGGGCGGGCTCGCCGCGCGGCTCCCCTTCGCGCTGGGCTGAGACGGCACCCGTAGCGCACCCGTCGGCCGGCCGGGGTCGACCGATCGGACGACAGGCCCGTCCTCCGACCGGCCACCCGGAAGGATCCCGTACGCCGACCGCCGCGGCCGCCGCGAGGGGTGAGGCTGGGGACACTCGCCCCCGACACCGCGGAGTCGTCCCGTCATGAACGCCACCCCACCCATCCCCGGGGACCTCGATCTTCCGGCCGCCGTCGTACGCGGCGACGCCGATGCCGTCCGCGCCGCGCTGCGGGCCGGCGCCGATCCGGAGGCTCCGGACGGGCACGGCCGCACCCCGCTCCTCCTGGCCGCCCTCGCCGACCGGGTCGAGATCGCCGCGCTTCTGGTGGCCGCCGGGGCCGACGTCGACGCGCAGGACGCGCACGAGGACAGCGCGTGGCTGGTCACCGGGGTCACTGGCAACGTGGCGATGATGCGGGCCCTGCTGCCCGGCGGCCCGGACGTGACGCTGACCAACCGCTTCGGCGGCGTGTCGCTGATCCCGGCGAGCGAACGCGGCCACGTGGCCTACGTGCGGGCGGTGCTCGCCGAGACCGCGATCGACGTCGACCACGTCAACCGGCTCGGCTGGACGGCGCTGCTCGAAGCGGTCATCCTCGGCGACGGCGACCGCACCCACCAGGACGTGGTGGCGGCCCTGCTCGCCGCGGGCGCCGATCCCCTGCTGCCGGACGGCGACGGTGTCACCGCACGCGCCCACGCCGAGCGCAGGGGCTTCGATGCCATGGCGGACCTGCTGCGGCACGCGGAGACGAACGGCGCCCGCGGGCAGGGGGAAGGTGGGCGGCGGTGAAACGACGCACCCTCGCGGGTCCCCTGGCCCTGCTGGCCGCCGTCACGGCGACGCTGTCCGGATGCACGACGGCCGACGGCGGAGCGGCGCCGAAGCCGCCGCGGCCGTCGGTGTCCTCGCCCGACCGGACGCCTGACCACGGCACCGGAACGGCCGGCACCTCCGACGGCACCCTGCTGGTCACGGACTTCGGTGCCGACACCGTCACCTTCGTCGACCCCGGCCGACGGGGCGCGGCGGCCGATCTGGGCTCCGTGCGGGTCGGGACGGCCCCCTACGGCATCGCTCTCGGCGACGACGGCACCGCGTGGGTGGCGACCGCGGAGGGCGTGGCCGCGGTGGACACGCGTACCCGCGAGCGCACCGCCCTGATCCCCTACCGCACGCGCACCGGCCCCGTGACGACCGGCGAGTACCGGGGCGGGGGCATGGGGATCGCCCTGTCCCCGGACGGCGGCCGCCTCTACGTCGGGGTCAACGTGCCGGGCGGCAACGGCACGTTGGAGGTCGTGGACACCGGGCGGCGCGAGGTGACGGAGTCCGTGCCGGTCGGCCGCCGCCCGTTCGACGTGGACGTGTCGCGCGACGGCCGGCACGTCTACGCAACCAACCACGACTCCTTCGACGTGACCGTCGTCGACACCGGTGACTGGTCGACGCGCCGCGTGGAGGTCGCCCCGTACGGCACGGAGGGCGGCCTCGGCTCCTGGCTCAAGCCCCACTACACCGCCGTACGCCCGTCCGACGGGGCGCTGCTGCTGCCGTTCGAGGGCGAGCGGCTGGCCGTGGTCGATCCCGGCACCGGCCGGGTCCGGATCGAGGACATGACGGCCAACACCCACCAGCACGGCGTCGCGGCCGGTCCGGACGGCACGCTCTACGTCGTGGGGACCGGCCCGATCGATCCGTCCGAGGACGACGGACCGTCCCTGACCGTCCGCTCGCCCGACGGGGGCGAACGCGTCATCGGCCTGGACGGCCCGCACGAGTCGGTCGCCGTGTCCGCCGACGGCCGCACCGCCTACGTGTCGGGCGGCTTCACCCGCGACGGCTACTGGAACGGCCTGAGCGTCGTCGACACCGGCACGGGCCGGGTGACGCGCCTGCCCGTCGGAGAGCGCCCCCTGGGCATCGCGGTGCTCGGCGACGACAGGGCGTGATCGCCGCCCCATGGGCTCCGCGCCATGGGCCGGCGGGAGCCGAACGCGCGCGGACGGCTGGAGCAGGCGGCGTCGGAGCTGTATGTGGAGCGCGGCTACGAGCGGAGCAGTGCGTGGGCGCCGTCGCGGCGGCTCCCGACGGCGCCTCCCCGATGGACGCGACGGCCGCGGCGCTCAGCACCGCGGCACGGGTCCTCGAGGAGTCCGGCGAGCACGTCCGGCAGCGCCGGACCGTCATCGACGCCAACGCCGAGCTGCGGGAACGGGAACTGGTCAAGCTCGCGTCGCTGTCCCTCGCGCCGGCGGAGGCGCTGCGCCGCCGCGACGTCAACGACCCGACCGCGGAGCTGACGGCAGAGATCGCGGTCGCGGTACTGAAGGTGGCCGTCGGGCGCTGGACGAACGGGCCCGTGGAACAGCCGATGGGGGAACTCCTCGACGACTGCCTCGACGTGCTGCGCGCCCTGCTCGCCGGTCGCGGCGCCGGTTAACCCCGCGGCCCGGTGCGCCGCCGGGTGGCGTGGAGGGTGCCGAGCAGGTCGAGGGCGCGGGCGCTCGGGCCGCCGGGCTCGGCGTGGTAGATCACGAGCTGCTGGCCGGGCGCGTCGCGTACGTCGAAGGCCTGGTAGGTGAGGGCGAGAACGCCTACCTCGGGGTGGCGGAGGTTCTTGGCGTCCTGGGTCTTGCCGCGCACGGCGTGGGCATTCCACAGGCGGGTGAAGTCCGCGCTGTGCTCGGTGAGGGTGCCGACCAGGCGACGCAGCCGTGGGCTGTCCGGGTCGAACCCGGCCGCCTGGCGCAGGTTGGCGACGGTGGCCTGGGCCGCCCGCTCCCAGTCCGCGTAGAAGGCCCGGCCCGCGGGGTCGAGGAACACCATGCGGGCCAGATTGCGGGCCGGCTCGAACGGCTCGAAGAGGGCTTCGGCCAGGGCGTTGGCGGCCAGCAGGTCCAGGGTGCGGCTCAGCACGAACGCCGGGGTGTGCGGGTAGCCGTCCATCAACTGGCGCAGCGCGGGGCTGACTTCCTCCGCCGCGTGGGCGGAGGGTGCCTCGCCCGGTGCGCCGCCGGCGAGGCGGAACAGGTGTGCCCGGGCGTCGGTGTCCAGGCGCAGGGCGCGGGCGAGGGCGTCGAGGACCTGAGGTGAGGGGTTGCGTTCGCGGCCCTGTTCCAGGCGGGTGTAGTAGTCGCCGTTGACTCCGGCGAGGACCGCGACCTCCTCGCGGCGCAGCCCGGCGACCCTGCGGGTGCCGTGGCTGACCATGCCGACGTCCCGTGGCCGCAGTCCGGCCCGGCGTGCGCGCAGGAAGTCGCCCAGGTGCTTCTCGTCCATGGCGTCCAGGCTAGGCGGCGGCCCCGGTCCCTGCCCGGGTGTGTCGCACCCAGGCAGGGACCGTCCTGGCACCTGGCCGCCGACCTGCACAGACTCGGTGGAGCAAGGCCTGAGACCGAGAGGACGCACTGTCATGACACACATCGCGAAGGTCGTACTGGTCACCGGGGCGAGCAGCGGGATCGGTGAGGCCACGGCCCACCGCCTGGCCGCCGACGGCCACCGGGTGTTCCTGGGCGCCCGCCGCACCGACCGGCTGGAGGAGCTGGCCGGGCGGATCACGGCCGAGGGCGGCACGGCCGCCTTCCGACGGCTGGACGTCACCGACGCCGCCGACGTGCGGGCGTTCGTGTCGGCCGCCGCCGAACGCTGGGGCCGGGTGGACGTGCTGGTCAACAACGCCGGGGTGATGCCGCTCTCGCCGCTCGCAGCCCTGAAGGTCGACGAGTGGGACCGGATGATCGACGTGAACGTGCGCGGGGTGCTGCACGGCGTCGCGGCCGCCCTGCCGGTCATGCGGCGGCAGGGCGGCGGCCACGTCGTGAACATCGCGTCGGTCGGCGCGTACGAGGTGGTGCCCACCGCCGCCGTGTACTGCGCGACCAAGTTCGCGGTGCGGGCCCTGTCCGAGGGACTGCGCCAGGAGTCGGACGGAAGCATCCGGGTGAGCGTCGTGTCCCCCGGGGTCACCGAGTCGGAGCTGGCCGACTCCATCTCCGACCCGCGTGCGCGGGAGGACATGAAGACCTACCGTTCGGTGGCCCTGCCCGCCTCCGCCATCGCGGACGCCGTCGCGTTCGCCGTGTCCCGGCCCGCCGGGGTCGACGTCAACGAGATCGTCGTACGCCCGGCGGGCAGCGCCCAGTAGCCGGGCGGGCCCGGACCCCGCGGGTCAGCTCCAGGCCCGCCGCTCCGCGCCGCGGGGGTCGTCGGCCGGTGTCCACTCCGCGTCGATGCGCATGGTCGTCCGGCGCCGGGTGTCGTAGGCGTCCCAGCCCGGGTTCCCGGTGCTCGCGAACCTGATCCAGGCCGCGTGCGTGCGGGCGGCGAGGTCCGCCGGTGGCTCGTCGGGGCCGAGCAGGCCGCCGGGTCCGCGCAGCTCCGGCAGGCCGGTGCGGTCGAAGACGAAGGGCAGCTCCATGGTGTGGGTGGCGCCGAGCCGTCCGTCCAGGGCCTGCGAGCGCCAGGCGAACTCGTAGGCGTGGGTGGAGGAGGCCGGATGCGCGGCGTGCGCGTCGGCCAGGGCGCGGCTGCCGGCGCCGAAGAGGGCGTCGCCCATGATGGCGGAGCGGAGTTCGCCGGGGGTCGCTCCGGGGCGTGCCGCGCGGTACGTCCCGACGAGCCGCGCCGGGTCCGGGTGCGCCCGCGCGGCCGTGGCGTCGACGTCCCGGGCGTCGGAGGTGGTGTACCGGTCGACGGGGACCAGGTAGAGGTTGCCCTCCTCGGTGTTGGTTCCGATCAGCAGGTCGGTGCCCGCCCCGGCGCCCGCGGCGACGGACGTCGCGGGCTGGGTGTCGAGGACCAGGCTGAAGGGGCTGAGACCGAGCAGCGGGTCGCGGTGGGCCGGGGTCCGCAGGTCGAGGCCGGCCAAGGCGCCGGCGGCGTCGACCAGGCGGTCGTCGGGGATCTCCGCGAAGGCGTCGGCCCGGGGTGCCACGCCGAGGGCGTCGGCCGCCGCCGCGGTGACGCGGGCGGCCTGCCCGGTGGTGAACGCGCCCAGGCCGCTGCCGCTCTGGACGATCGCCCGGCGCAGGAGCCCGGCGGCCCCGGGGTCGGCGAGGACGCCGCCCACGATCGTCGCCCCGGCCGACTGGCCGAAGAGGGTGACGCGGTGCGGGTCGCCGCCGAAGGCGGCGATGTTCTCGTGCACCCACCGCAGTGCGGCGACGACGTCCAGCAGGCCGCGGTTGGCGGGCGCTCCGGGGAGGTCGAGGAATCCGGTGATGCCCAGCCGGTAGTTGAGGGTGACGAGGACGACGCCGTCGCGGGCGAACGCGGACCCGTCGTACATCGGGGCCCGGGTCGATCCGGCGACGAATCCCCCGCCGTGGACGAACACCATGACGGGCAGGGCACCTCTCGTGATCTCCGGCGTCCACACGTTGACGGTCAGATAGTCGTCGCCGGGGATCCGGCCGGGGCCGAAGTAGGCCGACATGTCGACACGGCCGAGTCTGCGCTCGGACTGCGGTGCGGTGGGCCCCGGCCGGGTGGCGTCGCGTACGCCGTCCCAGCTCTCGTGCGGCCGGGGCGGTGCGAAGCGGCCGGCCCCCCGGGGCGGTGCGGCGTAGGGAATGTTCAGGAAGGTGGCGGTGCCGTCCTCGAGGGTTCCGCGCACGGCGCCCCGGCCCGTGGTCACGACGGGGTCGTGGTGGTTCACTTCGTGCCCTTCGGGTGGTCTCGGTGCTGCTCGGTGTACGGGTCGAAGGGCGCCCAGCCCTTGATGGCGAACTTGTCCGCGTCGCGCACCACTTCGGCGGCTCCGTGTCCGGCCAGGTGCGCCGGGAACAGGAGGGCGTGGTGGTCGGCGGCCCAGCCCAGGAGTCTGCGGCGGGTGGCGCGGGCGCCGGCGGGGTCCTCGCAGAAGCAGCTGTTGTGGTCCGGTTCGAGGATCTGGACCGGGGAGTGCAGCAGGTCCCCGACGAAGAGCGCGCGGTCCTTCCCTGAGTCGAGGGTGAGCACGCTGGAGCCCGGGGTGTGACCGGGGGCCGGGTCAAGCCGCAGATTGCCGTCGATCCGGTGGCCGCCCTCCCACAGCAGTGTCTGTCCGGCCCGGTGCACCGGGGCGACGCTGTCCTCGAACACGTTCTGGTTGCCGCGGCCCAGCAGCGGACGGTGGCCGTTCTCGGGGTTCCAGAACTCGAAGTCGTCACGCGGCATCAGATACGTGGCGTTGGGGAATGTGGGCACCCAGTCGCGTCCGTCCAGATACGTGTTCCAGCCGACGTGGTCGATGTGGAGGTGCGTGTTGATCACGACGTCCACGTCCTCCGGTTGGACGCCGGCCCGTGCGAGGTTGGCGAGGAAATCGGTGTCGAGCCGGCTCCAGACCGGCGCGTAGGGGCGTTCCTTGTGGTTGCCCACACCGGTGTCGACGAGGATGTTCTTGCCCTCGCTGCGCAGCAGCCAGGTCTGGATCGCCGAGTTCACGATATTGGTCCGGGAATCCAGGAAATGCGGTTCGAGCCAGTCCCGGCGCCGGTCCCACACGTCCTTCGGGACTTCCGGGAAGAACGTCTCGGGTGTCATCTCCACGGGCCCGAAGTATTCCCACACCCGGGTGACACCGACGTTCCCGAGTTCGATCCGTTCCATGACGCTCCTTGGTGAGGCGAGGACATTACTGGGCCCGCCCGAAAACCTACGGACGCTCCGGCGGGCGCGGTATCCGTCACCCGACTGCACCCGCGCCGGGGCAGTCGGCGCCGCTTGTAGCCTTGGCGGCGTGGACGAGCGCACAGGGACGGCGGGTGCCGCCGCGGACCCGGGGCCGGACACCGGCGAGCCGGTCGTGGGCCGGGACGCGCAGTGGGCACGCCTCCTTCGTGCGGCGGACCCGGCGTCGCCCGAGCGGGTGCTGCTGCTCCTGGGCGAGGCGGGCACGGGCAAGAGCACGCTGCTGGACTCCGTGGCGCGGCGGGCAGCGGCGAGCGGTGCGCGCGTGCTGCGGGCCACCGGGAGCGAGTCGGAGTCGGACCTCGCGTTCTCCGCGCTGCACCAACTGCTGCGGCCGGTGCGCACCGAGGCGGAGCGACTGCCGGACGGACAGCGCGCGACGCTGTGCGACGCCCTCGGCGGGGGGCGGGACGCGGCGCCGCCCGACCTCATGCTCGTCGGCGTGGCCGTCCTGGACCTGCTCTCCGCGCTGGGCGGGCCCTCCCCCGTGCTGGTGCTCCTCGACGACGCGCCGCTGTTCGACCGAGCCTCCCTCACCGTGCTGTCCTTCGTGGCCCGGCGGCTGGCGGGTGAGCCGGTGACGATGCTGGTCGGAGCCCGTACGGGCGAGCGCCTCCCGGGCTTCGACCGGCACGCGCCGACCCTCGTGCTCGGACCGCTGGACGACGCCTCGGCCCACCGTCTGCTGGACCTCCAGCCGCGGAGTCCCGTCGGCCGGACCCGGGCGCGGATCCTCGACCAGGCCGGCGGCAACCCGCTGGCGCTGGTGGAACTGGCGAGGTCCGCCCGGGACCCGGGCCGGGAGCCGGCGCCGGCCGGACCGCTGCCGCTCACCGACCACCTGGAACGGGTCTTCGCCGCCCGTCTCGACGGCCTCCCCTCCCCCACCGCACGGGCCCTGCTGCTCCTGGCCGCCATGGACACCGGCGACTCCGCGCTCGCCGTACCGGCCGGGCTGCCCGGTGCCGGGGACGACGCGTGGCTGCCCGCCGAGGCGGCCGGGCTGATCGGGCGGACCGGCTCCGGTGTCCGGTTCCGCCACCCGCTGGTGCGGTCCGCGGTGTATCACGCGGCGTCCTCCGAGGCCCGCCGTGCGGCGCACCTGGCGCTGGCCGACATGCTGCTCACCGAGCCGGACCGGCGTGCCTGGCACCGTGCCGCCGCCGCCCCGCACGCGGACGCGGACGTGTCGGCGGACCTGGTGCGCACCGCCGGGCGGGCCCGACGCCGGGGCGGCCACGCGGCGGCGGCGAAAGCGCTGCAACGGGCCGCCGAACTCGCCCCGCGCCCCGAGGACGGCGCCCGGCTGCTGGTGGCGGCCGCCCGGGCGGCGGTGCTCACCGGGGACCTGTCCTGGGTCGAGGAACTGGTCGCGGCCGTCCGTGCCCGCACGGACGACGTGGGGGCGCGGGCCGAGGCGGCCGTACAGGCCGGGCGGCTGGCCGTGCTGACCGCGCGTCACTCCGCGGTCTTCGCCCGGCTGACCGACACCGCCGAGGGGCTGGCCCGCTCCCGGCCCGCCGCCGCGCTGGATCTGCTGACGGACGCCGCGGTGGTCCGCTTCTACGCGGGACACGAAGCCCAGCTGCACCGGATCGAAGAGGTGTTGGCGGCGCTTCCGGAGGACGTGCCGGACCCGTGGCCGGGCGTCTGGGTCAGGGCCGTGTCCGACCCCTTCGGGAGCCGGGCCTGGCTCGTCCCCCGACTGCCCCGGCTGGCCGAAGAGTCCAATGGCCGGCCCGAACGGCTCACCGCGGTGGGCGTCATGGCGTGGCTCATGGACGAGACACCGCTCGCCGTCCGCGCCTTCGACGAGGCCTTCGACCACTGGGAGGCGCACGGGGCGCTCCCCGACGGCATGGGCGGCGCGGCGGCCTGGGCCTACCTGGAGCAGGGGCGTTGGGAACGGGCCCGCGAGGCCTGCGCCCGCGTCACCGCGGTGGGCTCGGCGCTGGGCCTGGACCACGCCGTGGCGTGCGCGGCCGCGGTGGACGCCATGCTGCTCGCCCTCCAGGGGGACAGCGAGCCGGCGCGCGCCCGGGCGGCGGACGCGCTCGCCCTCGTCGACCCGCTGGAGAGCCGCTCGGTCGCGGTCTACGCCCGGCGCGCGCTCGCGGCCGCCGCGGCGTCCGACGGTGCCCACGAGACGGCGTACGACCAACTGCGCGCGGTCTTCACGACGGACGGCTCCCCCGTGCACTACCACGCGTCCTACCCCGCGCTCGCCGACCTGGCCGCGGCCGCCGTGCGCGCGGGGCGGCGCGAGGAGGCCGCCGCGATCGTCGAGCGTTCCGCGCACGTACTCGCCGGGAACGCCTCGCCCCGTCTGCGCGCCCTGACCGAGCGGGCCCGCGGTCTCCTCGCGGACCCCGAGGACGCCGAACCCCGCTTCCGGGCGGCGCTCGCCGAGCCGGACTCGGCGCACCGGCCCTTCGAGCGCGCGCAGGCCCTGCTGGACCTCGCCGAGTGGCTGCGCCGCCGGCGGAGGATCACCGAGGCGCGCACGCCGCTCGCCGAGGCACTGGAGACCTTCCGGCGGCTGGGAGCGCGCCCTTGGACCGAACGGGCCCTGGCCGAGTCGCGGGCCGCCGGACTCGACGTCGCCGACGCGGACCCCGGCTCGCTGGCCGGGCTCTCCCCGCAGCAGCGGCAGATCATCGGGCTCGCCGCCCGCGGGCTGACCAACCGCGAGATCGGCGAGCGGCTCTTCCTCTCCCCGCGCACGGTCGGCTCCCACCTGTACCGCAGCTTCCCCAAGCTGGGCATCACGGCCCGCTCGCAACTCCGCGACCTCGTGGAGCGGGCGGACGGCAACCGGTCGTGAGGCCGTGGGCCGGCCCGGCAGCCCGGCACGAGCGCCCCGGGTCGCGCGTCCGGATTTCCGCGGAACCCTCGGTTCCGTCCGGGCCGTGGGCGAACCGGTGTACAGGGAAAGGCCGTTGCCGCGTAGGTTGTGGGAAAGCACCCACGCCTCGGCTGAAAGACGGACCGCCACCATGAACGACCCCGCGACGACGCCCGGTCACTCGGCACACCAGAAGATCGACACCTCGGTGCCGCACTCGGCCCGGATCTGGAACTACTGGCTGGGCGGCAAGGACAACTACCCGGTGGACGAGGAGGCCGGCGACGCGTACACCGCCGTCTTCCCCGGCATCGTCACCATCGCCCGCAGCAGCCGGGCCTTCCTGCGCCGCAACATCACCCATCTGGTCACCGAGGCGGGCATCCGGCAGTTCCTCGACATCGGCACCGGTCTGCCGACCGCCGACAACACGCACGAGGTCGCCCAGCGCCTCGCGCCCGAGGCGCGCGTCGTCTACGTGGACAACGACCCGATGGTCCTCGCCCACGCCCGCGCGCTGCTGTACTCCACCCCGGAGGGCGCGACCGCCTACATCGACGCCGACGTGCTCGACCCGGACACCGTCCTGGCGGCCGCCGCCGAGACCCTGGACCTGGACCGGCCGGTCGCCCTCATCCTCAGCAACATCCTGGGCCACGTCGCCGACCACGACCGGGCGCGTTCCATCGCCACCCGGCTGATGGACGCCCTGCCGTCCGGCAGCTACCTCTCGGTCAACGACGGCTCGCGGGGCACGGACCCGGAGTTCGAGCGGGCGCAGGACGCCTACAACGAGAGCGGCGCCGCGCCGTACATCCTGCGCACCGTCGACCAGATCACGGCATACTTCGACGGCCTGGAGCTCGTGGAGCCGGGCGTGGTCCCGGTGACCCTCTGGCGTCCCGAGGCCGGCGGCCCCGCCCCTGAGCCCATCGGCGAACACGGCGGTCTCGCGCGCAAGCCGTGACGCCACGCGCGGCGTCCGGCACCGGACGCCGCGCCACGCCGATCGAAAGGAACACCCCGATGTCCGCATGGCAGCTGCCCGAGTCGTACCGCAGCGGCTCGGGCACCGTCCGCTGGAACCGGCTGGGCGCCCCGGACGGGCGCCCGCTGGTCCTGCTGCACGGGACGCCGTTCTCCTCGTACGTCTGGCGTGCGGTGGCCCGTTCGCTGGCGCGGGACCACCAGGTGTTCGTGTGGGACATGCCCGGCTACGGGATGTCGGAGAAGTTCCCGGGCCAGGACGTGTCACTGGCGGCGCAGGGCAGGGTCTTCACCGAGCTGCTGGACCACTGGGGCCTGGCGGAGCCCCTGGTCGTCGCGCACGACTTCGGGGGCGCCGTCGCGCTGCGGGCCCACCTTCTGCACGACGCCCGCTACCGGGCGCTGGCCCTGGTCGATCCGGTCGCGCTGGCGCCCTGGGGGTCGCCGTTCTTCCGGCTGGTCCGCGAGCACGCC
This sequence comes from Streptomyces sp. NPDC048171, assembly GCF_043202655.1. Taxonomy (NCBI): domain Bacteria; kingdom Bacillati; phylum Actinomycetota; class Actinomycetes; order Kitasatosporales; family Streptomycetaceae; genus Streptomyces; species Streptomyces sp. NPDC048171. Next base: position 228,779 of record NZ_JBIDAU010000008.1, on the reverse strand, counting down.
GAGGTGTTCGAGCAGCTGCCCCCGGCGCTCCACGGGGCGCTGGTGCGCGAGTACGTGGGTTCCACGGGCGGCCCCGGACTGCACCCGGCGGTGCTGGACCAGCTCGTCCTGCCCTGGCTCGGCGAGTCGGGGCAGCCGGCCTTCTACCGGCAGATCGCCCAGGCGGACCAGCGGTACACCGACGAGATCCAGGACCGGTACACCCGGATCGGCGTACCGACACTGATCTGCTGGGGTGAGGACGACGCCTGGATTCCCGTGGCGAAGGGTCGCGAACTCGCCGCCGCCGTGCCCGGCGCCCGGTGGGAGCCGATCGCCCAAGCGGGTCATCTGGTCCAGGAGGACGCGCCGGCCGAGCTGACCGCCGCACTGCTCGGCTTCCTGCGCGACGTTCCCTGACGGCATGCCACAGGGCAGGGTGCCCGGAGACGCTCGGTCTCCGGCCACCCTGCCCTGTTCGGCAGTCTGCCGGTCAGGCGGGGGTGATGTTCTCCGCCTGCGGGCCCTTCTGGCCCTGGGTGATGTCGAAGGTGACGGCCTGGCCTTCCTGGAGCTCGCGGTAGCCCTGGGCGTTGATGTTGGAGTAGTGCGCGAAGACGTCGGGACCGCCGCCGTCCTGCGCGATGAAGCCGAAGCCCTTTTCAGAGTTGAACCACTTGACAGTTCCGCTGGCCATGCCTTTTGCCTTTCAGCCGTTATCGGATCCGCACCGCGCGAACCCGGAGGTGGTCGTCCTGGTCCTCCGGCATTGCACAGCAAACCGCCCGCACTCCGGGGCGGGCGGTCTGGGCGAACCACGACATCTGCTGCTGACGCTACACGGCATGTCCGAGCCCCACCAGTGAGTAAGGGGTGTGAGCGGGAACGATGTTGCGTACGGGGGCCCCAAAACGACCGCCGTACGGGTCCCCTCTGCGCCATCCGGGGGAGACGGCGAGGCGAGCGGACACCCCGGTTCCACAAGTGGTCTAGCTATGAGTAGTCCACCCACGGAGTCGGAGATCGATATGACCGTCAGGAAAGCCCTGGCCCTGGTGATCGGCGCTGCCGTGTGCACCGGCGTGCTGGGGACCGGCTGCGCCCGGCAGCAAGCGGACGCCTCCCTGCAGGACGCCCACGCGCCCGGCAGTTCGGCGGCCCAGCCGGTGTCCCCCCGCCCCGGTCCCCCGCGCCACTTCCCCCGCCCGCTTCCCGGGGTCGGGCCGGTCATGGGGGACCTGCTCCCGCCCGGCACGCGGCAGGCCCTGGTGGTCACCGGTGAGTCGGAGACGTCGTCGCAGGCGCGGGTGGTGCTCTACGAGCGGTATCCCGCCCAGGGCTGGCGGGCGGTCGCGGGGCCCTGGTCCGCGCACAACGGCCTGCGCGGCTGGACCGACGAGCACGAGGCGGGCGACCTGCACTCACCCATCGGTGTCTTCGGGCTCAGCGACGCGGGCGGCCGGCTGCCGGACCCGGGCAGCCGACTCCCGTACGACCAGGATCCGGAGTTCGCCGTGTCGGGCACCGGGCATCTGGGCGAGCCGCTGGAGGGGTCCTTCGACTACGTGATCGCCATCGACTACAACCGGGTGCCGGGCACCACCCCGCTGGACCTGACCCGCCCCGAGGGGGAGGACAAGGGCGGCGGCGTCTGGATCCACGTGGACCACGACGGGCCGACCAACGCCTGCGTGTCCCTGAGCGAGGAGCACATGCGCGCGTTGCTGACCGCCGTGGACCCGGACAAGGAGCCGGTGGTCGTCATGGGTCCGAGGGAGGTCCTGGCGCGGTAGCACACCCCTCGTGCGTCCACCCGGTGTAGACGCCCGGTGCGAGAGGGCAACGGAGCACGACGTCACCGGACCGGGCCGGACGGACCGGTTCGCACGGTTCGGTCTTGACGGGACGGAGCACGGTCGGCCTACTGGAGAGCCAACTGGGCGTATGCGGGGGACTGGCCCCGTGCCGACCCGCGGTCGGCCCCGGCCGGGACTGAGGTCAGGAGTCCGAGAGTGCGGCGTCGACGGGCAGCGGCGGCAGTCCTGCTGGCGTGGGCGCTGCTGTATCTCCTCACCCCCCGGCCGCCGGTGCTCGCCGAGGCGCCCGCGGAGCGTGCGGCGGCCACGGTCGCCGTGGTGGCCGACGCCGCGGGGGAATCCGGCCCGGGCGAGGAGGACTCCCCGGCCCGTCACGTCGCCGTCCGCGCGCCGAGGGCCGCGGGCACGGCGGGTGCCGACGACGGGGACGCCGCCCGCGTCCCGGCACCTGCCCACGCCGCCCGGCAGCACGGGACGGCGGCCGGCCGTGCGTTTCCGGCCCGCGGGAGGGCGGCCGACGGGGGCGCCCGGGGCGTGGCCGCACTGCAGACGTTTCGCTGCTGAGCGAGGCGGTACCGAGCAGGCCTGCGCCGCGCGGCCCGGGTGACCACCCGCCGCGACACGGTGTCCGGCAGGCCGTCGTGTGTCCTCAGTTCCGACGACGCAGGAGGCAGGCGCGTGTCCGGTAAGCGCATCGACGTGATCGGGCCGGGGCGGCTCGGCGCGGACGACCACAAGATCTGGCGGGAGATCAGGGCCGCCTCCCGAGCTCCGGCGAACCCGTTCCTGGACCCGGCGTTCACCACGGCCGTGGGGCTGGTCAGGCCGCGGGCCGAGGTGGCGGTCCTGCGGGACGACGGAGTCCCGGTGGGGTACTTCCCGTACGAGCGGGGCTTCGCGGGCCAGGGGCGGGCCATCGGGCTCGGGGTGTCGGACAGCCAGGGCGCCGTGCTGCGGGACGGCATCCGTCTGGACCCCCGCGCGCTGCTGCGGGCCTGTTCGCTGCCGTCCTGGGAGTTCGACAACCTGGAGTCGGAGCAGGACATGTTCCTGCCGCACACGGCCGAGGCGCTGGCCTCGCCGGTCGTCGACCTGGGTGACGGCTTCGACCGGTACGCGCGGGCCCTGCGTGCCGGGTCGCCCGCGTTCCTGAAGCAGACGCTCGCCAAGGAGCGAAGACTCGCCCGGCAGGTCGGCGAAGTCCGCTTCGTGTACGACGAACAGGACCCCGCGGCGCTGGGCACGCTCATGCGCTGGAAGTCCGCGCAGTACCGGCGCACCGGCCGGCGCGACCGGTTCGCGCAGACCTGGATCACCGGGCTGGTGGAGCTGCTCGCCCGGAGCGGGGATCCCGGGTGCCGTGGTGTGCTGTCGGTGCTGCACGCCGGCGGCCGGCCGGTGGCCGCCCACTTCGGGCTGCGCTCGCCGACGGTCCTGTCCTGGTGGTTCCCGGCGTACGACCGCATGTACGCCAAGTACTCGCCCGGGCTCGTGCTGCTGCTGCGGATGCTGGAGGCGGCGGCCGCCGACGGGATCCAGACAGTGGACCTGGGCAGTGGGCCGGCCCGCTACAAGGAGTCGTTCAAGACGCGGGACCTGCGGGTGTACGAGGGTGCGGTGGTGCGTCCCGGGCCGGGCGGCGCCGTCCACCGGATGCGCCGGGATCCGGTGCGGGCCGCCCGGCGTTTCGTGCGGGACCGGCCGCGGCTGGCGCGCACCGCGGCCCGGGCGCTTCAGGAGCTGGGCCGGGTGCGCGACCGCTGACGCGGTCCGGGGGTGTGCGGCGGGTGTTCAGCGCACGGGCGGCATCTCGGTGGGCGTCGAGTCGAGACCGGGCCTGCGCTCTCGCCAGGCACCCCGGGTGAAGTCGGGGATCTCGACCGGGCGGCCGCCCCGGGCCAGGGAGGTGACGCTCAGCGGGACCGGCGCGCACCAGGCGGCCGAGTCGTAGACGTCGATGTCCGGTACCAGTCCCACCCGCATGAGCTGGACCAGGCGCCACTGGAGGACGTAGTCCATACCGCCGTGGCCGCCGTTGTTCGCGGCGTCGTCGCCGACCTTCTGCCACAGCCAGTGGTCGTACTCCTTGCGGTAGGCCTCGAAGTCCCGCCAGGTGTGGCCGCTGTGGTCCGGTTCGACGTAGATCCGGGCGCCGGTCGGCGCGGATCCGGCGTAGTCCTCGACGATGCCCCGGCTGCCGGCGAGGGTGTTGATGCGGCTGTACGGGCGGGGCGAACTCACGTCGTGCTCCGCCCGGATGGTCCGGCCCCTCGCCGTTTCGATCATGCAGGTGACCAGGTCACCGTTGATGTAGTTCTCCTTCCAGGAGGGGTGGTCCCGGGGGACGAAGCGCGCCCGGTAGTCGGCCAGGCCCTTCGGCGCGGTCGAGGTGGCGGTCAGGGTGGCCATGCGGTCGCCGCGGTTGACGTCCATGGCCGCCGCGATGGGCGCCAGTCCGTGCATCGGGTAGAAGGACGCGGTGCTGCGGGTGTGCCAGAGCCGGCGCCAGGAGTCGGTGTAGTAGGTGTCGGAGAAGAGGAGTTCACGCAGGTCGTGGAGGTAGCCCCCGTGGCCGTTGGTGACGTCTCCGAACAGACCGTCGTGGGCCGCCTTCAGCATCGCCAGCTCGTTGCGGCCGTAGCTGCAGTTCTCGGACAGGAGCAGGTGCCTGCGGGTGCGCTCGGAGGTGTCCACGAGGTCCCACAGCTGGCGCAGTTCGGTCGCGACGGGGAGCTCCACCAAGGCGTGCTTGCCGCTGAGCAGCGCCGCTCTCCCCTGCTCGTAGTGGAACTCCCACGGCGTGGCGATGTACACGAGGTCGATGTCGTCGCGCCTGAGCATCCGGGCGTAGGAATCGGCCGAGCCGCCGTACTCGGCGGGGCGCGGGTGGCCCTTGGCCGCCAGCCGGTCGGCGGCGCTCTTGGCGCGGTCGGCGCGGATGTCGCAGACGGCGGTCACCGTACAGCCGGGTACGGCGGCCCAGCCGGTGATCATGCCGCCGCCCCGGTTGCCGAGGCCGATGACGCCGACGCGGACGGTTCTGTGGGCCTCGAAGGGCACGCCGATCATCGACTTCTGGCCGGGCCGGCGGCGGGGCGGCGTCGGCTCGGCCGCCGACGCGGACGGGGCGGCCGCGGTCATCCCGGCGGCGGCCGCGCCGGTGGCGACGGCGGAGCCCAGCAGCAGTCGGCGTGAGACAGCGGGCTTTTCGGACATGACGGCAACACTCCTCGTGGGCGGTCGGCTGCACGGTGGGGGCGCGGACGGGCGTTGTCGAGCACTGTCGGGGCATGACTCTGCGGTGTCAGCCCTGACATGTCAATACGTGCTCGATACAAAGCCGTTCCGAGCATCTCCGCGCACCTGAGGGTGCTCGTCCTCGTGTCTACATGCCGTCCTGGACCACTCCGCGGGTCGAGAGCGTGACGGGGTCCTTGGTGGTGAAGTCGCCTGGCGGGATGCCCGGATGGTGCCCCTGACCCGGAGGGGGGGCCTGGTCGCGCGGGCCCAGGGTGAGGCGGGAGACGATGCGGTAGCGGTCGCCCCGGTAGAGCGAGTGCACGTACTCGACGGGGCGGCCCAGGGTGTCGGTGGTCAGGCGCTCGAAGAGGAGCGCCGGGGAGAGTTCGGGGACGTCGAGGAGGTCGGCCTCGGCCCGGGTGACCACGGTGGGCTCGATCGACTGCACGGCCTCGCTGACCCGGACGTCGTGCCGCTCGGCCAGGTGCGCGTACAGGTCGCCCTGTTCCAGTTCCTCACTGGTCAGGTCCGAGACGAGGTCGGCCGGCACGTGCAGGTACTCGATGGCCATGGGCGCCCCGTCGACCAGCCGCAGCCTGGCCACGTAGTGGATCCGCGCCGCGGGCGACATGCGCAGTTTGCGGCCCACCCGGGCGCCCGCGGGGAGGGTGCGGACCTCCAGGAGCCTGCTGGTCCAGGCGCCCGCGGCCTGCGGGAGGCTGAAGGCACGCCGGTCCGACACCAGTTCCTGGGTGATCTTCTCGGCGGCGACGAACATGCCCCGGCCGTGCTCGCGCACCAGCAGTCCGGCGACCACCAGTTCGTCGACCGCGGCGCGCAACGTGGGACGGGACACGCCGAGTTCGGCGCACAGGCTGCGCTCGGAGGGGATGGCGTCCCCCGGGCGCCGTCCCTCGATGAGTTCCAGGATCGCGTCGCGGACGCGCTCGCGCTTGAGCACCGCACCGGAGGCGGCGGCGTCGATCTCCATGCAGTACTCCCGTAACTGGTCTGCTGGTCAGCCGAGCTTACCTGTCCACCTCGCTCGTGATCCAGCCACCCGTCGGGCCTCAACGGCTGAAATCCCGTGCATACGCGAGGGGTTGACGCCCCCATTGGTCTATGCCACCTTCGACCAACGCCGACTGGTAAGCCTTGCGCCCCTTACTGGTCAAGTGTGGGTGCGTCGTCCCTTCCAGCTCTCCCAGAGGTGAACCGTGAAGTACCGCTCCCTCGCCCTGTTCTCCACGCTGGTGCTCGGTGCCGGGCTCGCCGCCTGTTCCTCCGGCGACTCCTCGGACGGCTCCGGGTCCGGCCGGACCGCCCTCGACGTGTGGCTCATGCGCGACAGCGTCTCGGCCGGCTTCCAGAAGGAGTTCGAGACGGGCTTCGAGAAGGCCCATCCCGGCATCGACCTGAAGATCCAGATCCAGGAGTGGGAGGGCATCGGCGAGAAGGTCACGGCAGCCCTGGCCAGCAACGACGCCCCCGACGTCATCGAGGTCGGCAACACCCAGGTCGCCCAGTACGCCCAGAGCGGCGGCCTCACCGACTTCTCGGACCGGGTGGACGAACTGCGCGGCGGCGACTGGCTGAAGGGGCTCGCGGAGCCCGGGTCGTACGACGGGAAGCAGTACGGCATTCCCTACTACGCCGCCAACCGGGTCGTCATCCACCGCACCGACCTGTTCGAGAGGGCGGGCGTTGACCCCGCCTCGATCAGGACCAGGGACCAGTGGATCGCCGCCACCCGCAAGCTCGACAAGGGCGGCACCCAGGGGATCTATCTGCCGGGACAGAACTGGTACGTCCTGTCCGGCTTCGTCTGGGACGAGGGCGGCGACCTGGCCGTGAAGTCGGGCGGCGGGTGGAAGGGCGGCCTGGACAGCCCCGAGGCGCTGCGGGCGATGGACTTCTACCAGCGCCTCCAGGCCCTCGGCAAGGGCCCCAAGGACTCCGACGAGTCCCAGCCGCCGCAGGCGGAGGTGATGGCCAAGGGCCAGGTCGCCCAGATCATCGCGGTCCCCGGCGGTGCCAAGGTCATCGAGGAGAAGAACCCCGAACTCAAGGGCAAGCTCGGCTTCTTCCCGATTCCCGGCAAGAGCGCCGACCGGCCCGGCGCCGTCTTCACCGGCGGTTCCGACCTGGTCGTCCCGGCCGTCGCCGCGCACCAGGAGGAGGCGTTCACCTTCATCCGGGAACTGACGGGCGACGCCTGGCAGAAGAAGCTCGCGGTCGCCATGAGCTACGTACCGAACAAGACCACGCTGGCGGACGCCGTCTCCGGCGACCCGGGCACCGCGGCCATGGCGGCCGGTGCCGCGAACGGACACGCCACCCCCAACACCCCGCAGTGGGCGGCGGTCGAGGCCAAGAACCCGGTCAAGGAGTACATGACCGCCGTCCTCACCGGCGAGGACACCGCGTCCGAGGCCGCGAAGGCGTCCCGGACCATCACCGACACCCTCAACAGCGGCTCCTGACCACGACCCCGACGACCCGAGGGAACAGGAGGCACCGTGTCGACCGTCCGTGAGCGGAGCGTCCCGCGCGAGGCAGCCCGTCGCCGTCCGCCCGCCGCGTCCGGGCCCACGCGGGGACGCGGCGGGGCGGGCCGGGGCGCGCTGTGGCCGTACCTGCTGATCGCACCCGCCGTGCTGGGCATGCTCTACCTGCTGCTCTATCCACTGGCCCGCGCGGTGCTCATCTCCGTGCAGGACTTCCGGTTGCGCCAACTCATCCTCGGCGACGCCGAGTTCGTGGGGCTGCGCAACTACCGGACGCTGCTCGGCGACCCGGAGTTCTGGGAGGTGGTGCGCCGCACCTTCGTCTTCATGGCGGTCTGCGTGGTCGCGATCATGGTCCTGTCGACCCTGGTCGCGCTGATGACCGAGCGGCTGGGCAGGGTGGCCAGGACCGTGGTCCTCAGCTCCCTGGTCCTGGTCTGGGCGGTCCCGGTGGTCGCGGCCACCACCGTCTTCCAGTGGCTTTTCCACTCCGAGTTCGGCATCGTCAACGAGACCCTGACCGGCCTGGGCCTCGAATCGTACGAGGGATACACCTGGTTCGCGCACGGCGGCACCGCGTTCGCCATCGTGGTGGTGCTGATCGTCTGGCAGTCCGTGCCGTTCGCGGCGATCACGCTCTACTCGGCGCTGGTCACCGTGCCCGCCGAGCTGTACGAGTCGGCGCGCATGGACGGCGCGGGCGGCACGCGCGTCTTCCGCTCCGTCACCTTCCCGCTGATCCGGCCGATCTTCATGCTCGTCCTGTCGCTCGAGGTCATCTGGACGTTCAAGGCGTTCGTGCAGATCTGGGTGATGACCCGGGGCGGCCCCGGCGAGGCCACCACCATCCTGCCGGTGTACGCCGTGCAGACCGCGCTGGCCGGGCAGCGCTACGACCTGGGGTCGGCCGCCTCGATGCTCACGGTCCTGCTGATGAGCGGCGTCCTCGTCCTGTACTTCCGTCAACTCTTCCGTCAGGAGGGCGAGCAGCTGTGAGCACCCCGCACCCCTCGCCGCGCCGCGCGCTGCGCCGCCTCCCGCTCAACGCGGCGGCCCTGCTCACCGTCGTGGTCTGCCTGTTCCCCGTGTACTGGATGGTCACGACGGCCCTCAAACCGTCCACGGACATCCAGTCGTACGACCCCCGGCTGATCCCCGGCGCGTGGACGCTCGACCACTTCCGGCGGGCCGTCGGGGCCGACGGGTTCGCGCTGTTCTGGCGCAACAGCATCCTGGTCACCCTCAGTGCCGTGCTCCTCGCCCTGCTGGTCGCCCTCGGCGCCGCCTATGCCGTGGCCCGGATGCGCTGGCGCGGGCGCCGGCAGTTCATGCTGGCGGTGTTCATCGCGCAGATGGCGCCCTGGGAGTCGCTGATCATCCCTATCTACATCATCTCCCGCGACACCGGCATGCTCGACCGCCTGCCGACACTCACGCTCATCTACTTCATGATCACGCTGCCGTTCACCGTGGTGGTGCTGCGCGGCTTCATCGCGGGCATCCCGCCCGAACTGGAGGAGGCCGCGCAGGTGGACGGGTGCACCCGGGGCGCCGCCTTCCGCAAGGTCGCGTTCCCACTGCTGGCGCCCGGTCTGATGGCCACCTCGCTGTTCGGCTTCATCACCGCGTGGAACGAGTTCACCTACGCCAACTTCCTCATCATCAAGCAGCAGGACAGCCGGACGCTGCCGGTCTGGCTCTCCTCGTTCCAGTCGACCTTCGGCACCGACTGGGGAGCCACCATGGCGGCCTCCACCCTCTTCGCCCTCCCCGCGCTGGTCGTCTTCCTCGCCCTGCAACGCCATGTGACCGCCGGGCTCGCCTCGGGAGGCGTCAAGGGCTGACCGTTAGGCCCTCCCCGCTCTCCCCCACCCCGCCGCGCACCGCCGACCCCCCGGAGCCGTCCCGTGGACCTGCCACGCCCCGAACTGGCCCTCGTACCCCTCCCCCGGCGCCTCTCCACCCGTGCCGGCCGCTTCCGCCTCGACGACACGACCCGGCTGCGGGTCACCCCGGGCGCCGGACCGGCCGCCGCCCTGCTGCGCACCCTCCTCGCCCCCGCCACGGGGCTTCCCCTGCCGACGGCCGCCGACGGCACCTTCGTCCTCGCCCTCGACCCCGCCCTGACCGGCCTCGGCGACGAGGGCTACGGCCTGACCGTCAGCCCGCAGGGCGTCCTCCTGCGCGCCGCCCGCCCGGCCGGACTCCTGCGCGGTGTGCAGACGGTGCGGCAACTGCTGCCGTACGAGGCCCTGTCCGGGCGACCGGTGCGCGGGGTGCCGTGGGAGCTGCCCGCGGTGGAGATCACCGACGTGCCCCGGTACGCCTGGCGCGGCTCCATGCTCGACGTGGCCCGGCACTTCCAGCCGGTGTCCTACCTGCGGCGCTACGTCGACCTGATGGCGCTGCACAAGCTGAACGTGTTCCATCTCCACCTCACCGACGACCAGGGCTGGCGGATGCCGGTGACCGCGTATCCGCGGCTGACCGAGGTCGGCGGAGCACGGGCGGAGTCGATGGCGGGGCCCGCGGGCAGCGACCGCTTCGACGGCGTCCCGCACGGCGGGTCCTACACCCGGGCGGAGCTGCGGGACCTGGTGGCGTACGCGGCCGAGCGCGGCGTGAGCGTGCTCCCGGAGATCGGGCTGCCCGGGCATGTCCGCGCCGCACTGGCCGCCCACCCCGAGCTGGGCACCGACCCCGGACGGCGCCTGGGCGTGTGGACGCACTGGGGGGTGTGCGAGAACGTCCTGGGCACCGACGACCACGTCCTGGACTTCTTCCGGACCGTCCTGGACGAGGTCATGGACGTCTTCCCCGCGCCGTACGTCCACATCGGGGGCGACGAGTGCCCCACCGTCGAGTGGGAGCGCAGCGCGGCGGCCCGCGCCCGGGCCGCCCGGGAAGGGCTGCCGGATCCCCGCGCCCTGCACCCCTGGTTCATCGCCCGCATGTCCGAGCACCTGGTGGGCGCGGGCCGCCGGCCGGTCGTGTGGGCCGAGAACGGCGTCACCCTCCCCCTGGAGTGCACGGTGATGAGCTGGCGCGAACCCGGCCACGCACACGCGGCGGCACGGCGCGGGCACGAGGTCGTGCACGCCGACCACCGGGCGACATACTTCGACTACCCGCGCGGCCCCGGCCCCGGCGAACCGCCCGGCCAGCCCGGCGGGATCGTCGACCTGCGCGCGGTGTACGACGTGCACCTCACCCCGCCCGCGCCCGTGGACGCGTCCCGGGTGCTGGGCGCCCAGGGCCAGTTGTGGACCGAGTTCGTGCCCACCGGGGCGCACGTCGAGTACCTCACCTACCCGCGGCTGTGCGCGCTCGCCGAGCGGGTCTGGGACGGCACGTCCGGCTGGCGGGACTTCACGTCCCGGCTGGCCGGGCACCGGGCCCGCCTGGACGCCCTGGACGTGCCGCACGCCGACCCGCCGGCCCCCGTGCCGACGCTCCACACCCCGAACTTCACACCCCCCACGCTCCCGCACCCGCGGAAGCCCTGCCGAAAGGATTCCCGATGAGCGACCGACCCACCGGCCCACTCACCAGCCGAACCACCGGCCGAACCGGACCCGGGCGCGCCCGACTCGCGCTCGCCCTGGCGGCTCTGCTCGGCGGCGGCGCCCTGACCGCCCTCCCCGCCCAGGCCGCCCCCGCGGCGGACGGCCTCAGCGTCCAGTACCGCACCAGCGCGGGCGGGGCCACCGCGGACCAGACCGAACCCTGGCTGAAGGTCCGCAACACCGGCCCCTCCCCCGTCCAGCTCAGCCAGGTGAAGGTCCGCTACTACTTCAAGGCCGACTCCCCCAGCGACTCCTACCGCTTCGCCTGCTCCTGGGCGGTACGCGGCTGCTCGGTCGTCACCGGCACGTTCGGCACGCTGAGCAACCCGACGGCGACCGCCGACCGCTACCTGGAGATCGGCTTCACCCAGGCGGCCGGCACGCTGGCTCCCGGCGCGGACACCGGCGACCTCCAACTGCGGTTCCACCGGACCAACTGGCAGACGGTCCGGCAGAGCGACGACTACTCCTTCAACGGCGCCCAGACCTCGTACGCGAACTGGGACAAGGTCACCGCTCAGCTCGCCGGTGCCACCGTGTGGGGCACGGCCCCCGAGGGCAACGACCCGACCGACCCCACCGATCCCACGGACCCGCCCGGCGACGGGCAGGCGCTGTTCGACGACTTCGACTACAGCTCGCACACCGACCCCGCGATCTCCGCGCACGGCTGGAGCGTGCGCGCCAACTCCGGCGGCCCCGGCGTCCCCGGCGCCACCTGGGACCCGTCGAAGGTCACCTTCGTGTCCTCCGGGGGCAACTCGGTGATGAACCTGGAGACCTCCACGGCGGGCACCGGCGCGTCCACCACCCACACCGAGGTCCTCACGCGGGCCACGAAGTTCAGGAACGGCACCTACGCCGCGCGCGTGAAGTTCTCCGACGCGCCGAAGTCGGGGCCGGACGGGGACCACCTGGTGCAGACGTTCTTCACCATCAACGACCTCAAGGCACCGATGGCCGACGACTACGCCGAGTACGACTTCGAGTACCTGCCCAACGGCGGGTGGGGCGAGCCGGCGAACATCCTGTACACGACCTCCTGGGAAACCTACAACCCCGATCCCTGGCAGGCCGTCAACCAGCACTCCGAGCAGCGCCGGAGCTACGCGGGCTGGCACGATCTGGTCGTCACGATCGACGACAGCGCCATCACGTACTACGTGGACGGGCAGCACTTCGGCACCCATGACGCGCAGTACCTGCCCGAGCGGCCGATGTCGATCAACTTCAACCAGTGGCTGATCGACCTGAACGGCCAGACGTCGACGACCCCGCGCGCCTACGACCAGCAGGTCGACTACGTCCTGCACGTCAAGGACCAGGTGCTCACCCCGGCCCAGGTGGCCGCGAAGGTCGCCGGGTACCGGGACGCCGGTACGGACTTCGTGGACGAGGTCCCTGCCTCCTGACCCCTGGCGGGGACGGTCAGAACAGCCGCTCCTGGGCGGGTGCGGGCCGTCCCCGCCGGTTGCGGGGCCGGGTGCCCGGCGCGGGCGCCTCCTCCCCGAACAGGGGGGCGGTGCCGTACTCGTCCGGCTCGGCCGGCACGGTGGCGGGGCCGGTGCCCACGTTGAGGACCAGCGGGGCGTCCCGGTCGAAGTCGCCCGGTGTCATCGCCACCCACTCACGGTCCTGCCGCTCTCCCACGCACCGACACCTCTCTCGCGCCGCCCGCCGCGACCACGCGACGCTACCAGCCCCGCGGCCACCCGGTGATCACGGCTCCGACCTGGCTCCCTCCCATCGTTCCCGGCTCTCCACCCACCGACGCATTGTGATTGATTCTGCGCTGAATGAAGGTTATTCGATCAACTTCGTGCATCGACTCTCTCCTTTCGAACCCTTGACAGGGGCAGGATCCGGTCGATTTACTCCCGATCAACGCCGATGTCATGCGATCGGCGGCAGAGGTACGCCCAGCCGGTAGCTGGCTCGACGCCAGAAGCCCGGACTGAGTCGCCAGGACTGCCATGCGCGTCCGAGGCGGGGCCGTGCCCACCACCCTCCGGAGCTCGAACCATGAGCCGCACGCAGGTGCACACCTCGAAGAAGCCGGTTCTGGCGGGCGTCTGCGCCGCCGCCGTCCTCGCCACCGCCGCCGCCCTCGTCCCGGGCAGCACCCCGGCCGAGGCCGCGGTACCGGCACCGCCCCCCGCGCACGCGGACTTCGACTACCAGATCGGCGGCGCCTACGCCCCGCCGGCCGGCGTACGGGTGGTCAGCCGCGACCACACGGCCTCCCCCGCGGCGGGCCTCTACAACATCTGCTACGTCAACGCCTTCCAGGCGCAGCGCGGTGCCGAGGACGAGTGGGACGACGACCTGCTGCTGCGCGACGCGGACGGCGACATCGTCTACGACACCGAATGGAAGGAGGCCCTGCTCGACCTGCGCACCGCCGACAAGCGCGAGCGCGTCGCCGAGAAGATCGGCACCTGGATCGACAGCTGCGGCAACAAGGGTTTCCAGGCGGTCGAGCCGGACAACTACGACAGCTACACCCGCTCGCACAAGCTCCTCGACGCCGCCGACGCCCAGGCGTTCATCAAGCTGCTCGCGGAGCGCGCGCACGCCGACGGGCTGGCCGTCGGACAGAAGAACACCGTCGAACTCGCCGGGAACCGTGTGGCGAACGGTCTGGACTTCGCCGTGGCCGAGGAGTGCGGCGAATGGGACGAGTGCGGCGACTACACGGCCGAGTTCGGCGACCACGTCATCGTCATCGAGTACACCGCCAAGGGCCTGTCGAAGGCCTGCTCCGGGTTCGCGGACACGCTCAGCATCGTCCGGCGCGACCTGGACGTCTCGCCGAAGGGCAGCAGCTCCTACGTCCGTGAGACCTGCTGACTTCACCCACGGCCAGTCCTTGGAGGTACAGATGGATGCGGTCCGACGTGCCGCACGGCCCTCCCGCAGGAGGGTGCTGCGGTCGGCCGGAGGCGCGGCGCTCACGGCGGTCGCGGGCACCGCGCTGACCGGCTGCGGAGCCGGCAAGGATGACGGCGTCGGCCCCGACGGCACGGTCACCATCGAGATGTGGCACGGCCAGGCCGACACCGCGAAGAAGGTCCTGCAGGGCCTGGTGGCCGACTTCGAACGCAGCCACCCGCGCATCAAGGTGTCGATGGGCGGCGGGGTGCTGTCGGACGTGATGCTCCAGAAGGTGACCGCCGCCCTCGCCGCCGGGTCCTACCCGGACATCGCCTACATCTTCGGCTCGGACCTGGCGCGGGTGGCCCGCAGCCCGCAGGTCGTCGATCTGACCGAGGAGGTCGAGTCCGGTCCCGTGCCGTGGAAGAACCACTGGGCGGCGGCCCGGGAGGCCGTGACGATCAACGGTCAGGTCAGGGCCGCTCCGGCACTGCTCGACTCACTCGCCGTGGTCTGCAACAGGAAGCTGTTCCGCGAGGCCGGGCTGCCGCTGCCGAAGGCCGGCTGGAGCTGGCAGGACTTCGTCACCTGCGCGCGTCGCCTGACCGACAGCGGCCGCGGCCGGTTCGGCACCGGCTGGCCCGGCACCGGCGACGAGGACACCGTGTGGCGCCTGTGGCCGATGATCTGGGACCTCGGCGGCGACGTCATCGACGACAGCGGCAAGGGGATCGGCTTCGCCGACTCCGGCACCCGCGCGCTGGAGGTGGTGGCCGGCCTGGTCCGCGACAAGAGCGTCTACATCGACCCCAAGCCCGGCAGCGAGCAGATGTACCAGGTGTTCCTCTCCGGCCGCATGGGCATGGTGGTCACCGGTCCTTGGCAGCTGCCCGACATCGAGCACGCGGGGATCGACTACCACGTCGCTCCCCTGCCGTCCTTCAGCGGGCGCCCGGTGACCATCTCGGGACCCGACACCTGGACCGTGTTCGACAACGGCGAGGCGCGGTCCCGTGCCGCCCGCACCTTCCTGGACTGGCTCTCGCGGCCCGAGCAGGACGTGCGCTGGGACATCGAGGCCGGCAGCCTCCCGCTCAGCCGCCGCACCGAGTCCCTGCCCGCCTGGCAGGACAAGGTCGCCCGCACCGAGGGACTGGCCGTGTTCACCAAGGCCCTGGAGACGGCGCGCGTGCGCCCCGTCCACCCGGCGTACCCGGAGGTCTCGCAGGCGCTGGGGCAGGCGATCGTCGCCGTGCTCCTGGGGCGCGGCACTCCCGAGAAGGCGTTGCGCGCCTGCGCCGACGACGCCAACGCCGCCCTGCTCATACCGCGCTGAGGAGCCACACCGCCATGCCGCGCCTCCCCCAACCCATCACCCTCGCGGGTCCGCCGCCGGAGCCACGTGCCCTGCGCACCAAGCGCCGGCGCGAGACGGGCACCGCCTGGGCCTTCGTCTCACCGGCGGTCCTCATCGTCCTGGGCCTGAGCATCGTGCCCGTGGTCTGGTCGCTGCTGCTGTCCTTCCAGGCCAGTGACCTGGTGACGCCAAGCCGCTGGGTCGGCCTCGACAACTACCGCGCCCTCGCCCAGGACCCCCACTTCAGTCAGGCGGTCCGCAACACCCTGCTCTACACGGTGCTGTACGTGCCGCTGAGCATGTTCTTCGGACTGGCCCTCGCCCTGGTGCTGAACCGGAGCATCCGTCTGGTCGGCCTCTACCGCACCCTGATCTTCGTGCCGTTCGTCCTGTCGGCGACCGCGCAGGGCGTGCTGTTCTCCTTCATCCTGGACCCGGAGTTCGGCGCCGCCAACTCGGTGCTGCACCGACTCGGCATCTCGTCGCAGGGCTTCCTCTCCGATCCGTCCCAGGCGCTGCTGGTGCTGGTGGCGATCACCCTGTGGAGCGGCACCGGGTTCTGTGTCGTCGTCTATCTCGCCGCCCTCCAGGACGTTCCGCAGTCCCTCGTCGAGGCGGCCCGCCTCGACGGTGCCGGCCGTCGGCATCTGCTGCGCCACGTCACGCTGCCCACCCTCACCCCGGTCACCGTCTTCCTGGTGGTGTGGCAGGCCATCCAGTCCCTCCAGGTCTTCGACCTCGTGTACGTCACCACCAAGGGCGGTCCGCTCGGCTCGACCACGGTGATCGTCTACTTCATCTGGGAGCAGGCCTTCAAGAACGCCACCGCCGGATACGGGGCCTCGGCCGCGTACGTCCTGGCCGTCGCCCTCGCCCTGGTCGCCGGGTCCGTCCGCATCGTCCGGCGTCGGGGACGCCACCGTCTCGAAGGGGCCCGATCATGACGGCGACCTCCACCCGGCCCGAAACCGTCCACACCGTCGCGACGAAGCCCGCCGGCATCGAACGGAACCGGCGGCGGCTCCCGTTCAGCCCGTGGCACCTGCTGCTCGCGCCGCTCGCCCTCACCTTCGCCGTGCCGCTGGTCTGGCTGCTGCTGAGTTCGGTGATGAGCAACGCGGAGATCAACCGCTTCCCGCCGGCCCTGTGGCCGTCCGGCATCGATCTCGGCGGCTACCGCTACGTGCTGGGCAACGCGATGTTCCCCCGCTGGTTCGCCAACTCGCTGATCGTCTCGGCGGTCACCGTCACCGCGAACCTCGTCTTCGGCTCGCTCGCCGGGTACGCCTTCGCCCGGATGCGGTTCGCGGGGTCCCGGGTGCTGCTGGGGCTGATGCTCGCCACCATGGCGGTGCCGTTCCAGCTGACGATGATCCCGACCTTCCTGGTGATGAAGAAGTTCGGGCTCATCGACACCCTGGGCGCGCTGATCGTGCCGTCGCTGGTCACCCCGTTCGCGGTCTTCCTGCTGCGGCAGTTCTTCCTCTCGCTGCCCAGGGAGCTGGAGGAGGCCGCCTGGATCGACGGCTGCTCCCGGCTGCGGGTGCTGTTCCGCATCGTGCTGCCGCTGTCGCGGCCGGCGCTGAGCACGGTGGCCGTGCTCACCTTCCTCACCACGTGGAACGACCTGACCTGGCCGCTGATCGCGATCAACCACGACACGCAGTACACGCTGCAACTGGGCCTGACCACGTTCCAGGGACAGCATCACACCCAGTGGGCCGCGGTGATGGCCGGCAACGTCATCA
Organism: Streptomyces sp. NPDC048171; assembly: GCF_043202655.1. Taxonomy (NCBI): domain Bacteria; kingdom Bacillati; phylum Actinomycetota; class Actinomycetes; order Kitasatosporales; family Streptomycetaceae; genus Streptomyces; species Streptomyces sp. NPDC048171. The sequence continues at coordinate 211,691 of NZ_JBIDAU010000008.1, read as the reverse complement.
CCGTGCTGCCGGTGCTGCTCGCCTTCCTCGGCGCGCAGAAGACCTTCATCCAGTCGATCACCTCCAGCGGTCTCAAGGGCTGACGTCCCGCCACGTCCCGGCCCTCCCGCACCGCCGTCACTCCGTCATCCCAGGGAAGACCCATGCCGCACACCCTCGACCTGCTCGTCGTCGGCGATGCCAACCCCGACGTCGTCCTCGGGCCGCTCGACGCCCCGCTCGCCTTCGGGCAGCGCGAACAACTCGTGGCCGACGGCGCCCTCACGCTCGGCGGCTCCGCCGCGATCATGGCCTGCGGCGCCGCCCGCCTCGGTCTGCGGGTGGCGTTCGCCGGGCGGGTCGGCGACGACGACGCGGGCCGCTACATGCGCGACAGCCTCCGTTCGCACGGCGTCGACACCACGGCCCTGCGCACCGATCCGCGCCTGGCCACGCCGCTCACCGTCGTCCTGACCCTGGCCGAGGGGGACCGCGCCATCGTGACGGCGCCGGGCACCCTGCGGTCCACGACGGCCTCCGACGTCCCGGCCGACCTGCTGGCCGCGGCCCGTCACGTGCACGCCGCGTCGTACTTCCTGCTGCCCGGCCTCGCCGCCGGTCTGCCCGCCCTGCTGCGCACCGCGCGCTCGAACGGCGCCACGACGTCCCTCGACACGAACGACGACCCCTCGGGGCGCTGGGACCCGCCCGGTCTCGACGCCGTCCTCGCCCACACCGACTACCTGCTGCCCAACGCGGCCGAGGCGCGGCGGCTCGCCGGACTCGACACCACCGACCTCGGCGAGTCCGCGGCCGCCCTCGCGAAACGCGGACCGACGGTCGTCGTCAAGAACGGGGCCGAGGGCGCCCTGTGCCACGACGGCCGCACCCTGCTCTGCACGCCGGGCATCCCGGCGCGGCCCGTCGACACGGTGGGCGCCGGCGACAGTTTCGACGCCGGCTTCGTCGCCGCCCTCCTCGCCGGGCTCGCCCTGCCCGACGCCCTCGAACTCGCCGCCGTCTGCGGCGCGCTGTCCACCCGCGCCCACGGCGGCACGACCGCCCAGCCCACCTGGGACGAAGCGTTCGCCCAGGTCACCCGCAACGGAAAGAACCCCGCATGAGCACCGCCCAGCCGACCGCCCCCAAGATCACCTTCGTCGGAGCCGGCAGCGTCGTCTTCACCCAGGGCCTGCTCGCCGACCTCTTCGCGTTCGACGAGCTGAAGTCCGCGCACATCGCGCTGCACGACATCGACGCGGAGCGCCTGTCCACCGCGCGGGCCGCGGCCGAGTACATCGCCGCCGAACGCGGTGCCCGCCCGCGTGTCACCGCGCACGCCGACCGCCGCGAGGCCCTCGCCGGCGCCGACTTCGTCATCAACATCGTGCAGGTCGGCATGCGGGAGGCGACCCGCACCGACTTCGAGGTGCCGGCCCGGTACGGGCTGCGCCAGACCATCGGCGACACCCTCGGCGTCGGCGGCATCTTCCGCGCCCTGCGCACCTTCCCGCTGCTCAGGGAGTTGGGTCGGGACATCGCCGAGCTGTGCCCGGACGCCTGGCTGCTCAACTACACCAACCCGATGGCGATGAACGTCCAGTACCTCGCCGAGGCGACCGGCCTGACCCGGGTGGTGGGACTGTGCCACTCCGTCTACTGGACCATCCAGAGCCTGTGCGACCTGCTCAAGGTCCCCTACGAGGAGGTCACCTACCGGGCCGCGGGCGTCAACCACCAGGCGTGGGTGCTCCGTCTGGAGCACGGCGGCATTGACCTGTACCCGCGGCTCGACGCCCTGATCGCCGAGGACGAGCAGTTGCGCCGGCGGGTGCGCGTCGACATGTACCGGCGCCTGGGCGCGTACCCGACCGAGACCAGCGAGCACTCCTCCGAGTACGTCCCCTGGTACCTGCACCACGACAGCGAGATCGACCGGCTGCGGCTGCCCGTCGGCGCCTACCTGGACATCGTGGACGAGAACGTCGCCGAGTACGAGCGGACCCGGGACGCGCTGGCCTGCGGCGCCCCGCTCACCGTCGAGGGCACCATGGAGTACGCCCCGCAGATCATCCACAGCATCGTGACCGGCACGCCGCGCACGATCTACGGCAACGTGCCGAACCACGGCCTGATCGACAACCTGCCCGCCCACGGCGCCGTCGAAGTGCCGTGCCTGGTCGACTCCTCGGGCATCCAGCCCACCCGCATCGGCGCGCTGCCCCCGCAACTGGCGGCCCTCAACCGCACCTACCTGAGCACCACCGACCTGGTGGTGCGGGCCGCGACGGAGGACGACCCGCGGCACATCAGGCACGCCGCGATGACCGACCCGGCGACGGCAGCGACGCTGCGGGTCGAGCAGATCTGGGAGCTGTGCGACGACATGGTCCGTGCCCACGGTGACCGGCTCCAGCCGGGGCTGCGGGCGGTGCTCGGCCGCTGAGCCGACGCGACCGGCGCGAGGCACACGACGAGGGACGAACACGACGAGGGAGGCGGGACGATGCCCCGAGTGACGCTGGCGCTGGTCGGTGCCGGTCTGCGCGGGCTGACGTACGCACGCCACGCGCGGGACACCGGCGCGGGCGAGGTGGTGGCGGTGGCCGAACCGGACCCCGTGCGCCGGGCCGCGGCCGGGCGGGAGTTCGGTGTGCCGGCGCACCGCCTGTACACCGGCTGGGAGGAGCTGGCGGGGCGGGAACGGCTGGCGGACGCGGCGGTGGTCGCCACCCAGGACCGCCTGCACACGGCGCCCGCGGTCCGGTTGGCGGGACTCGGCTACCACCTGCTGCTGGAGAAACCGATGGCGACCGAGGAGCGGGAGGCGACGGCCGTCGCCGAGGCCGCGGAGCGGGCCGGAATCATGCTCGCGGTCTGTCACGTCCTGCGCTACACGCCCTACACGCGGGCCCTCAAGTCCCTGCTGGACAGCGGCCGGATCGGCAGGCTGACCAGCGTGGAACACCTGGAGCCGGTCGGCTGGTGGCACCAGGCGCACTCGTTCGTGCGCGGCAACTGGGGCCGCAGCGACACCTCGGCACCGATGCTGCTCACCAAGGCGTGTCACGACGTGGACTGGCTGGTCCACCTCGTCGGCAGCACGCCGCGGCGGGTCTCCTCCTTCGGGTCGCTCAGCCATTTCCGCGCCGACGCCGCGCCCGCCGGGGCGGCCGCACGCTGCCTGGACTGCTCGGTCGAGGCGGACTGCCCGTACTCGGCCAAGCGGCTCTACCTCGGCTGTCTGGGCGACGCGGACAGCGAGTTCTGGCCGCTGTCCGCGGTGACGGACACCTTCACCGAGGAGGGCGTGGAGCGGGCGCTGCGCACCGGCCCCTACGGGCGTTGCGTGTACGCCTGCGACAACGACGTCGTGGACCACCAGGTCGTCGCCATGGAGTTCGCCGACGGCGCCACCTGCTCGTTCACCATGAGCGCCTTCACGCCGATGGGGCACCGGCGCACCCGGCTGCACGGCACGCACGGCTTCGCCGAAGGGGACGGGACGAGCATCAGGCTGGTCGACTTCCGCACGGGCGCCGAGTCGGTGGTGGATCCCGAGATCACGGCGGGGGCTTCGGCGGCCGAGCGGGGACGAGGCGCTGGTCGACGCGTTCCTCGACGCGGTCGCCACCGGCGACGCGAGCGCCCTGGCGTCGGACGCGGCCGCGAGTCTGGCGAGCCACCGGGTCGTCTGGGCCGCGGAACGGGCCCGCCGTACCGGCGAGGTGGTCACCGTCGGCTCGTGACGCGGACGCTTGGCGCGGCCCCGCGTACGGGGGATGACACGGGGCCGCACCTGCAAGCTATCGAAGTAATCCGCTCCCGGCCAGACCCGGCGCCCTCGCGGTCGCCGCACCCGTCCGGCTCTGCCCGTTCGGGCAGCTCCCTCTGCCTCGGCGTCTCCTGACTCCCCGCCACCGCCGCGTTACGTTCCTCCGGTGAGCATCACGTCCCGGCGAGCGGCCTGGTGAACGACGAGCGGCTGACCGTGGCGGAGGCGACCGGCCGCACGGACGAGGCACCGCCGGAGCAGGCGGAGCAGCCCCCGAAGCGGAAGCGGAAGCGCCGGGGCCCCGGACTCCTCACCCTGCTGCTGTTGCCGGCTCTGGTGACCGTCATCGGTGTGGCCTCCTTCCTCGCCCTGACGGGCGGCCTGCCGAACCCCTGGCCCGACGACTCGGACACGAAACGGTCCTCGGGAGTCGACGTCGACCCGTCCTACGTCCCGTGGCTGCGCAAGGCGGCCTCGGCCTGCACCGTCCTCGACCCGTCCGTGCTCGCCGCCCAGATCGACCAGCTCTCCGGCTGGAGCGACGACACGGACGAGCTGTCGGGGCAGAAGGGCATCGCCGCCTTCACCGACTCCGAGTGGCGGACCTGGGGCAAGGACGACGACGGCAACGGCAAGGCCTCGCCGCGCGAACCGGCGGACGCCATCATGGCGCTGGGCCGGCGGGACTGCTCCCTGGCCGAGAAGGTGACCGAGCTGCGCACCGAGGGCAGGGTCAACGGCGACCTCGTGGACCTGACGCTGGCCGCGTACGCGACCGGAACGGACGCCGTGACGAAGGCGGGACGCGTCCCGGCGGAGGCGGAGACCTACCTCGCCGAGGTCCACAAGCTCCTCCCCCGCTACGAGGCGCTCGACCGGGAGGACCCCGCCGGCGCGGGCGGGGCGGCCGGCGCCCTGCTGACCGCCCCGGTCAGCCCGCTCACCATCACCTCGCCCTACGGATCGCGCGAGCATCCGCTGACCGGCGTGACCAAGCTGCACACCGGCGTGGACTTCGCGGCGCCCCAGGGTGCGCAGGTCGTCGCCGCGCGCGGGGGGCGCGTGGTGTTCGCGTCGCCGACCAGCGCGTACGGCAACCGTGTCGTGGTCGACCACGGGACCATTCAGGGCAAGCGGCTGGAGACGACGTACAGCCACCTGTCCGCCCTGGAGACCGCCGTGGGGCAGTCGGTGGAGGCCGGGACACCGATCGGCCGGGTCGGCTCCACCGGCCTGTCCACCGGCCCGCACCTCCACTTCGAGGTCGTCCTCGACGGCTACTACACGGACCCGCAGCCCTGGCTGGTCGGCGGCGGCTAGCCGCCGCCGGACAGGGAACTCCTTACAAGGAGGCAGGTGTGCCCGCCCTCCGGGCGCGGTGTCACTCCCGCCGCGCGCGTTTGATCCGCCGGATACCGTCCAGGGACACAACATGACCCAGTCCAAGCACGAGACAGAACGCAAGTACGAGCCCGCCACCCGCGGCACCGGCGGGCTGCCCGACCTCACCGGTGTCGGTCCGGTCGCCTCGGTCACCGAGGCCGCGTCCGAGAAGCTGGACGCGCTGTACCACGACACCGAGGATCTGCGTCTCGTCGCGACCTCGGCCACGCTGCGCCGTCGGACCGGCGGTGCGGACGCCGGCTGGCATCTGAAGCTGCCGCTCACCGGGGACACCCGGGAAGAGGTGCGGGCCCCGCTGTCCGACGAGGTGCCCCCGGCGCTGCGCGAGCTGGCCCTGTCCCGCACCCGGGGCGCCCGCCTGCGCCCGGTCGTCCGGATCCGCTCCAGGCGGACCGTGCGGCACCTGTGCGACGCGAAGGGCAGGGTCCTCGCCGAGCTGAGCCTCGACGACGTGCGCGCCGACTCGCTGCTGCCGGGCGGCGGCCGTGCCGAGTGGAGCGAACTGGAGGTCGAACTCACGGACGGGACGGACCCCGGTCTGCTGGACCGCGTGGAGAAGAAGCTCCGCAAGAAGGGCGTCGTCCGGTCCGACAGCCCCTCCAAGCTCGCCCGCGCGCTGCGGGACACCGGCTCGCGAACCGGGCGGGCGGTGCCGGAGCCCGCCGAGGTGGTTGCGGCGTCCCCCGGCTCGTACGTGCTCGGGTATCTGCGCGAGCAGGTCGGCAAGCTGGTCGCCCTGGACCCGGCGGTCCGGCGCGACCTGCCCGACGCCGTGCACCAGATGCGCGTCACGTGCCGCCGTCTGCGCAGCTGCCTGCGCTCGTACCGGTCGGTGCTCGACCGCGGGACCACCGATCCAATACGCGCGGAACTCAAGTGGCTGGCGGGCGAGCTGGGCGTGGCGCGGGACCAGGAGGTACTGCGCGACCGCATCGGCACCGCGCTGGACGACCTGCCCGACGACCTGGTGCTCGGCCCCGTCGCCGCCCGGCTTCGGGTGTGGGACGTGTCCCGCGGCGCCGACGCGCTGACACGGACGCGCGAGGCCCTGGACTCGCCCCGCTATCTGCTGCTCCTCGACGCGCTGGACGGGCTGCTGCGGGAGCCGCCACTGCGCGCCAAGGCGTCGGGCAAGCCGGCCCGGACGATGGCCGCGGCGGTCCTCAAGGAGTACGGCCGCCTCGCCGGGCGGATGGAGCACGCCTTCGCGCAGGAGCCCGGTCCGGCGCGGGCGACGGCCCTGCACGAGGCCCGCAAGGAGGCCAAGAAGGTCCGCTACGCGGCCGAGGTCGCGCGTCCCGCGTTCGGCAAGCCCGTCGCGCGGCTCGGCAAGCGGGTCAAGAAGGTGCAGAAGGTGCTCGGCGAGCACCAGGACGCGGTCGTCGCCCAGGAAGCCCTGCGGGCGCTGGGCGTGGCCGCGCACGCGGCGGGCGAGTCCGCCTTCACCTGGGGGCTGCTGCACGGCAGGGAGCGGGCGGGCGCGGAGGCGCGGCAGCGGGAGCTGCCGGAGGTGTGGGGGGCGGCCTCGGACCCGGCGCTGCGCGCTCCGCTGGAGCACTGAGCGCCGCCCGGCCCCTCGGAGGCACCCGCCACCGAGGGGCCGGGCGGCCCGCGTCAGTGCGTCGGGCCCGGATGGGTCCCGGGGCCCTCACCGTGCCCGGCCAGGGGTGTCGGCGAGAGGTCGGCCGGTTCCTCGTCGGCCTCCAGCAGGGTGTCGGCGGCGCCCACGATCAGCGGGTCGGGCCGGCCGACGGCCCGGTGGTCCTTGGCGGGGTAGTCGCAGCGGTCCAGCAGGCTGCGCATCGCCTCCAGCCGGCCGCGGCGCTTGTCGTTGTTCTTGACCACCGTCCAGGGCGCGTGCTCGGTGTCGGTGGCCCGGAACATGTCGACCTTCGCCGCCGTGTAGTCGTCCCAGCGGTCCAGCGAGGCGAGGTCCGTCGGCGACAGCTTCCAGCGGCGTACCGGGTCGACCCGGCGGATCGCGAAACGGGTCCGCTGCTCGGCCCGGGAGACGGAGAACCAGAACTTCACCAGCAGGATGCCGTCATCGGTGAGCATGCGTTCGAACAGCGGCGCCTGTTCGAGGAACGCGCGGTACTCGGGCTCGGTGCAGAAGCCCATCACGCGTTCGACGCCCGCCCGGTTGTACCAGGAGCGGTCGAAGAAGACGATCTCGCCGGCGGAGGGGAGGTGGGCGACGTAGCGCTGGAAGTACCACTGGCCGGCCTCCTTCTCGGTCGGTTTGTCCAGGGCGACCACGCGTGCGCCGCGAGGGTTCAGACGTTCGGTGAAGCGCTGGATGGTGCCGCCCTTGCCGGCCGCGTCACGGCCTTCGCACAGCACCACGATCCGCTGTCCGGACTCCTTGACCCAGCGCTGCATCTTGAGCAGCTCGATCTGCAGAACCCGCTTCTCGCGCTCGTAGTCGGTCCTGCGCACCTTGCGGTCGTAGGGGTGGTTCTCCCGCCAGGTGTCGATGGGGGTCCGGTCGGCGTTGAGGAGGACCGGCTTCTCCGGTCTGCGCTCGTCGATCCGCAGGCCGTCGAGGAGGTTCGCCTCGGTGGGCTCTTCGTCGCGCGGCGCCCCGTCCTCGCGATCCGCCCCGTCCCGGCTCACGCGGCGCGCTCCCGCCGGGGCAGCGCGCGCACGGCCGCGGCCGGTGTGCGGGCGGCCCGCACCCGGTAGGTCGTCCGCGCCGGGTCGGCGACGGGGTCGCCGAGGGTGATCCGCCCGGCGGCGTGCAGCGCGTCGCACTCGGCGGTGGGCAGCGCGACGTAGCAGCCGCCTCTCCCGGTGGCGGAGTCCAGCGGGCGCCAGTAGCTGTACCTGCGCCGCCCGCCCTCGCGCACGGTGACGAAGACGGGGGTGCGCGCGTCGGCGACTATCCGCAGGACCTCGGCCTCCCCCTGGCCGAGCGGGGCGTGGCGCGCGGTGGCACGGGAGGCGGCGGTCCGCGGTCGGACGGCGTGAAGCGGCATCGGCAATGGCCCTTCCAGGTCAGTGACTCGAGACCGCCTACCCGGTCCGGCCGGTGTTGATCTCGGTTACCCGCATTCTGCGGCACCACACTGACAACGACGTGATCCGCGCGCCGGAACTCCCAGGTCAGCCGAGGGCGGAGGCGCTCGCATGGCCGCCCGCGCGGCTCAGGGGGTGCGGATTGACGCGGGCGAAGCCCTCCTGGCGCTCGTAGGGGAAGTACGGGTAGGGGGCGGCCTTGGCGCTCGCGGCGTCGAGCCGGGCCACCTGGTCCTCGGTCAGGGACCATCCCACGGCGCCGAGGTTCTGCCTGAGCTGGTCCTCGTTGCGGGCGCCGATGAGGACCGAGGAGACGGTCGGGCGCCGCAGCAGCCAGTTGATGGCGATCTGCGGGACGGTCCGGCCGGTCTCCTCCGCGATGGCGTCGAGGCAGTCCGTGACGCGGAAGAGGAGGTCGTCCGCGACGGGCGGCCCGTAGTCGGCGGTGGCGTGCAGCCGGCTGCCGGGTGGCAGGGGCCGGCCGCGGCCGATCCGGCCGGTGAGCCGTCCCCATCCCAGGGGGCTCCAGACGACGGCTCCGACCCCCTGGTCGACGGCCAGCGGCATCAGCTCCCACTCGTAGTCCCGTCCGACGAGGGAGTAGTAGACCTGGTGCGCGGCGTAGCGCTGGTACCCGTGGGTGTCCGCGTCGGCCAGCGACTTCATCAGCTGCCACCCGCTGAAGTTCGAGACGCCGGTGTAGCGGAGCTTCCCGGCGCGTACGAGGTCGTCGAGGGTGGCCAGCACCTCGTGCACCGGGGTGCCGGCGTCGTAGGCGTGCAGTTGGAAGAGGTCGATGTGGTCCGTGCCGAGCCGGCGCAGGGCCTGGTCGACGGCCTTGATCAGACGCGTCCGCGAGGTCCCGGCGTCCCCCGGGCCGTCCCCCGTCGGCAGGCCGGCCTTGGTGGAGATCAGCACTTGGTCGCGCCGTCCCTTGACGGCGGCGCCGAGGACTTCCTCCGAGGCGCCCGCGGAGTAGACGTCGGCGGTGTCGAACATGGTCACCCCCGCCTCCAGGCAGATGTCGACCAGCCGGCGTGCCTCGGCCGCGTCCGTGTCGCCCCAGGCGCCGAACAGTTCGCCGCGCCCGCCGAAGGTGCCCGCGCCGAAGCTCAGTGCCGGGACCATCAGCCCGGACGCGCCCAGTCTCCTGTATTCCACAACCGCATCCCCTCGTCCGGCCGTCGCGCACGACGACGGCTTTTAACGGGACTTTTGTTCCGTTAACGTGGGACCCACGCTAGCACCAGTCACCGCATTAATGGAACAGGAGTCCCGTTATGGCGTCCGAGAGCACAGGCCACGGCACCGTTCGCCCCGGCGGCCGCACCGCACGGGTGCGGTCCGCCGTACTCCGGGCGGCCGGCGACGCGCTGACGGAGCACGGACTGGCCGGCCTGGACCTGGCCGACGTGGCGCGCCGCGCTGAGGTCGGCAGGACGACGGTCTACCGCCGCTGGGGAACCCCGGCCCATCTGGTCGCCGACCTGCTCGCGGACATGGCGGAGCAGTCACTGCCCCGCACCGAGTCCGGCTCACTCCTCGGCGACCTGCGGGCGAACGCCCGGCTGGTGCAGCGCACGCTGGCCGACCCCCGCCAAGGCGCCCTGTTCAAGGCCGTCCTGGCCGCCGCCACCTGCGACCCGCAGACGGCGGCCGCCCTGCACCGGTTCTACGAGGTCCGCGTCGCGGAGTGGGAGCCCTGCGCCCGGCAGGCCGTGGATCGCGGCGAACTGCCGGCGGCCACCGACACCCACGAGGTGATCCGGGCCGTCTCCGCCCCCCTCTACTACCGACTGCTGACCACCGGCGACCCGCTCGACGAGGCGGCGGCCGACCGCGCCGCGGAGGCCGCCGCGACGGCGGCGCGGGCCGGGGTCTTCACCCGGCCGACGACCTGACGGGCGGTCCGAGCGGGGCCGCCCGGACCGAAGAGTTGCCCGAACTCTTGCCCGGACTCTTGCCCGATCGAGGTCTCACTACTTAAATCACACCTTGAACTAAGCCGCCGCGTACTGCGGTTGGCGCTGGGCCACTCCTTGTCCGCACCCGCAGAAAGCCCACAGATGAGACTCAGATCCTTGGGTGTCGCGCTCGTCGCCACGGCGGCGCTCGTCACCCTTCCCGCGCCCCTCACGGCCACCGCGGCCGACACGCCCCTCTCCCAGGGCCGCACGGCCACGTCGTCGTCGGCCGAGAACGCCGGAACGCCCTCCGGCAACGCCGTCGACGGGAACACGAGCACCCGCTGGTCGTCGGCCGCGAGCGACGACCAGTGGCTCCAGGTCGACCTGGGCGCCACCGCGTCCGTGACCCGGGTCGTCCTCGACTGGGAGGCGGCCTACGGCAAGGACTACAAGATCCAGCTCTCCCCGGACGGGAGCACCTGGACCGACGCGAAGACGGTGACCGGCGGCGACGGCGGCACCGACACCCTGGACGTCTCGGGCCAGGGACGGTATGTCCGCATGCAGGGCGTCCACCGGGCCACCGACTGGGGCTACTCCCTGTGGGAGTTCCAGGTCTTCGGCACCACGGGCCCCGCCGTCCCCGGCTCCTGCGACAGCGCCGACGCCGCGCGCGGCAAGCCCGCCTCGGCCTCCTCCGTCGAGAACGCCGGGACACCCGCCGCCGCGGCCTTCGACGGCGACGCCGGCACCCGCTGGTCCAGCCAGGCCTCGGATCCGCAGTGGCTGCGGGTCGACCTGGGCGCGGTGCGCGACCTGTGCAAGGTGGACCTGCACTGGGAGGCCGCCCACGCCAAGGACCTCCGGATCGAGGCCTCCTCGGACGGACAGAGCTGGCACACGCTGAAGAGCGTCACCGGCGCCACGGGGGGCAAGGCCTCCTACGACGTCAGCGGCTCGGGGCGGTACGTCCGCGTGTACGGCACCGCGCGTGCCACGGGCTACGGCTACTCGCTCTGGGAGTTCGCCGTGCACACCGGCACCACCGGCACTCCCCCGATCGAGGGCGGCGGCGACCTGGGCCCGAACGTCATCGTCGTGGACCCCTCGACCCCGAACCTCCAGCAGCGCTTCGACCAGGTCTTCGCCCAGCAGGAGTCGGCCCAGTTCGGCAGCGGGCGCTACCAGTTCCTGCTGAAGCCGGGCACCTACAACGGCATCAACGCCCAGCTCGGCTTCTACACCTCGGTCTCCGGCCTGGGCCTCAACCCCGACGACGTCCAGCTCAACGGCGACATCACGGTCGACGCCGGCTGGTTCAACGGCAACGCCACGCAGAACTTCTGGCGTTCGGCCGAGAACCTCGCCATCCGGCCCGTGAGCGGCACCAACCGCTGGGCGGTGGCCCAGGCGGCACCCTTCCGCCGCATCCACGTCCAGGGCGGCCTCAACCTCGCGCCCAACGGCTACGGCTGGGCCTCCGGCGGCTACATCGCGGACTCGAAGGTCGACGGCACGGTCGGCCCCTACTCGCAGCAGCAGTGGTACACCCGCGACAGCTCGGTGGGCGGCTGGACCAACGGCGTCTGGAACATGACGTTCACCGGGGTCGAGGGCGCGCCCGCGAGCAACTTCGAGACCGGCCCGTACACCACGCTCGACACGACGCCGATCTCCCGTGAGAAGCCGTTCCTCTACCTGGACGGCAACGAGTACAAGGTGCGGGTGCCGGCCAAGCGGACCAACGCCCGCGGGGTGTCCTGGCCCGCCAACGCGGGCGGCACCTCGCTGCCGCTCAGCCAGTTCTACGTGGTCAAGCCGGGCGCGACGGCCACGACCATCAACGCCGCGCTCGACCAGGGCCTCAACCTGCTGTTCACGCCCGGGGTCTACCACATCGACAAGACCATCGAGGTCGACCGCGCCAACACCGTCGTGCTGGGCCTCGGCCTGGCCACGATCATCCCGGACGGCGGCGTCGACGCCATGCACGTGGCCGACGTGGACGGTGTGCGGCTCGCGGGCTTCCTGATCGACGCCGGGCCGCAGAACTCCGAGACGCTGCTGCGCATCGGGGCGCCCGGTTCGAGCGCGGACCACGCGGCCAACCCGACCACCATGCAGGACGTGTTCATCCGCATCGGCGGCGCGGGACCGGGCAAGGCCACCGACTCCGTCGTGGTCAACAGTGACGACGTGCTGATCGACCACACCTGGATCTGGCGCGCCGACCACGGCGAGGGCGTCGGCTGGGAGACCAACCGCGCCGACTACGGCCTGCGCGTCAACGGCGACGACGTCCTCGCGACGGGACTGTTCGTCGAGCACTTCAACAAGTACGACGTGTACTGGAGCGGCGAACGCGGACGGACCATCTTCTTCCAGAACGAGAAGGCGTACGACGCCCCGAACGAGGCCGCCATCACCCACGACGGCATCGTCGGCTACGCGGCCTACAAGGTCGCCGACTCGGTGAACGAGCACGAGGCGGTGGCCCTGGGCAGCTACTGCAACTACACGTCCGATCCGGGCATCGTCCAGCACCACGGGTTCCAGGTGCCGGTCAAGCCGGGCGTCAGGATGCGCCACCTCCAGGTGATCTCGCTGGGTGGCATGGGCCAGTACCGGCACGTCATCAACGACACCGGCGCGCCCACGTCGGGGACGAGCACCGTGCCGTCCAAGGTCACGCAGTTCCCGTGACCCGGGATTAGGACGCGGTGCACCCGCGCGCACGGGGGTGGGCCCCGGGCGCGCGGGTGCAACCGCCGGGTCAGGCGAGTTGCACGAGCAGGTCGCCGCCCTCGACCTGCTGGATGCGGTTGATGGCGAGGCGGGTGACCGTGCCGGCCTTCTGGGCGGTGATCGTGGCCTCCATCTTCATCGCCTCGATGGTGGCCACGGTGGCACCGGCCTCCACCTCGTCGCCCTCGGCGACGGCGAGCGTCACGACACCGGCGAAGGGCGCCGCGACGTGGCCGGGGTCGGTGCGGTCCGCCTTCTCGGTGACCGGGACGTCGGAGGCCGCGGAGCGGTCGCGGACCTGGATGGGCCGGATCTGCCCGTTGAGCGAGGACATCACGGTGCGCATGCCGCGTTCGTCGGCGTCGCCGACCGCCTGGAGTTCGATGAGCAGCCGGACGCCGGGGTCCAGGTCGACCGTGTACTCCTTGCCGGGGCGCAGCCCGTAGAAGAAGTCCTTGCTGTCCAGGACGCTGGTGTCGCCGTAGGACGAGCGGTGCGTGTCGAACTCGCGGGCCGGGCCGGGGAAGAGCAGCCGGTTGAGGGTCGCCCGGCGCTCCTTGTCCAGCCCCTCCCGGTCGTCGGCGCTCAGCTCAGGCACCGGCTTGGCCTCGGCCCGCCCGCGCAGCGCCTTGCTGCGGAACGGCTCGGGCCAGCCGCCGGGCGGGGTGCCCAGTTCGCCGCGCAGGAAGCCGACGACCGAGTCGGGGATGTCGAAGCGGTCGGGCTCCGCCTCGAAGTCCGCCGGGGAGACACCGGCGCCCACCAGGTGCAGGGCCAGGTCGCCGACCACCTTGGAGGAGGGCGTGACCTTCACCAGGCGGCCCAGCATCCGGTCGGCGGCCTCGTACATCGCCTCGATGTCCTCGAAGCGGTCGCCGAGCCCGAGCGCGATGGCCTGGGTGCGCAGGTTGGAGAGCTGCCCGCCCGGGATCTCGTGGTCGTAGACGCGGCCGGTCGGGGAGGCGAGGCCCGCCTCGAAGGGGGCGTAGACCTTGCGGACGCTCTCCCAGTACGGCTCCAGGTCGCCGACAGCCCTGAGGTCCAGGCCGGTGGGCCGTTCGGTGTGGTCGGTGGCGGCCACGATCGCCGACAGGGACGGCTGCGAGGTGGTGCCGGCCATGGACGCGACCGCTCCGTCCACGGCGTCCGCGCCGGCCTGGACGGCGGCCAGGTAGGTGGCGAGCTGGCCGCCGGTGGTGTCGTGGGTGTGCAGGTGCACCGGCAGGTCGAACTCCCTGCGCAGCGCGGACACCAGGGTCGCCGCGGCCGGGGCGCGCAGCAGTCCCGCCATGTCCTTGATCGCGAGGACGTGGGCGCCCGCGTCGACGATCTGCTCGGCGAGCCGCAGGTAGTAGTCGAGCGTGTAGAGCCGCTCGGCGGGGTCGGACAGGTCGGCGGTGTAGCAGAGGGCCACTTCCGCGACGGACGTCCCCGTCTGCCGTACGGCCTCGATGGCGGGACGCATCTGCTCGACGTCGTTGAGGGCGTCGAAGATGCGGAAGATGTCGATGCCGGTGGCGGCGGCCTCCTGCACGAAGGCGTCGGTCACCTCGGTCGGGTACGGGGTGTAGCCCACCGTGTTGCGGCCGCGCAGCAGCATCTGGAGGCAGATGTTGGGCACGGCCTCGCGCAGGGCGGCCAGCCGCTCCCAGGGGTCCTCGGCGAGGAAGCGCAGCGCCACGTCGTAGGTGGCGCCGCCCCAGCACTCCAGGGACAGCAGCTCGGGCAGGGTGTGGGCGACCACCGGGGCGACGGCGAGCATGTCCTTGGTGCGCACCCGGGTGGCGAGCAGCGACTGGTGCGCGTCCCGGAAGGTGGTGTCCGTGACGCCGATGGTGGACGACTCGCGCAGCCGGCGGGCGAAGCCCTCGGGGCCCAGCTCGGCCAGCAGTTGCCGGGATCCGGCCGGGGGCTCCCCGGCGGGCACGGCCGGCAGCTTGGTCAGCGGGTCGACCAGCTCGGGGCGTTCGCCGTGCGGCTTGTTCACGGTGACGTCGGCGAGGTAGGTCAGCAGCTTCGTGCCGCGGTCGGCGGAGTGCCGGGCGGTGAGCAGGTGCGGGCGCTGCTCGATGAACGAGGTGGTGACCCGGCCCGCCTGGAAGTCCGGGTCGTCCAGGACCGCCTGGAGGAACGGGATGTTGGTGGCGACGCCGCGGATGCGGAACTCGGCCACGGCGCGCCGGGCGCGGTTCACGGCGGTGGTGAAGTCCCGGCCGCGGCAGGAGAGTTTGACCAGCATCGAGTCGAAGTGGGCGCTGATCTCCGTACCGGCGTGGGTGGTGCCGCCGTCGAGGCGGATGCCCGAGCCGCCGGGCGAGCGGTAGGCGCTGATCTGCCCGGTGTCGGGGCGGAAGCCGTTGGCCGGGTCCTCGGTGGTGATGCGGCACTGGAGGGCGGCGCCGCGCAGGGTGATGTTCTCCTGCGCGAGCCCCAGGTCCGCCAGCGTCTCACCGGCGGCGATGCGCAGCTGGGACTGGACGAGGTCGACGTCGGTGACCTCCTCGGTCACCGTGTGCTCGACCTGGATGCGGGGGTTCATCTCGATGAAGACGTGGTTGCCGTCGCGGTCGACGAGGAACTCCACGGTGCCGGCGTTGCGGTAGCCGATCTGCCGGGCGAAGTTCACCGCGTCGGCGCAGATCCGCTCGCGCAGGGCGGGGTCGAGGTTGGGCGCGGGCGCCAGCTCGATCACCTTCTGGTGGCGGCGCTGCACCGAGCAGTCCCGCTCGAAGAGGTGGATGACGTCGCCCTGCCCGTCGGCGAGGATCTGCACCTCGATGTGGCGGGGCTCCACGACCGCCTTCTCCAGGAAGACCGTGGAGTCGCCGAAGGCGGAGGCGGCCTCCCGGGAGGCCGCCTCGATGGCCTCCCGCAGCTGCTCGGGATCCTCGACCCGGCGCATGCCGCGCCCGCCACCGCCGGCGACCGCCTTGACGAACACCGGGAAACCGATGTCGTCGGCGGCGCGGACGAGTTCGTCCACGTCGGTGGAGGGCGCGGAGGAGCCGAGCACCGGTACGCCGGCCTCGCGGGCGGCGGCCACGGCACGGGCCTTGTTGCCGGTCAGTTCCAGGATCCTGGTGTCGGGTCCGACGAAGGTGATGCCGGCCTCTTCGCAGGCACGGGCCAGCTCCGGGTTCTCCGACAGGAAGCCGTAACCCGGGTACACGGCGTCGGCCCCCGCGCGGAGCGCAGCGCGGACGATCTCCTGCACGGAGAGATACGCGCGCACCGGATGCCCGGGCTCCCCGATCTCGTAGGCCTCGTCGGCCTTCAGCCGGTGCAGCGAGTTGCGGTCCTCGTGCGGGAAGACGGCGACGGTGCGCGCGCCGAGCTCGTAGCCCGCCCGAAACGCGCGGATCGCGATCTCACCGCGGTTGGCGACCAGCACCTTGCGGAACATTCTTGATCCCTTCAGCCTGCCGGGTGACGAGACCATCGTGTCGGCGCCACCTCCGGTACGCCATGTGAGCCGGGCCACTCATGGCCCGGGATTTCCCGGGGCCGGTTCACACGTCGGAGTCGATCCCGGTGACGACCGTGGGTCCGAGCGGCGCGCTGCCGCGGTCCAGGCCTGCCGTGCGCAGGGCGGAGTCCGCGATCTCCTTGGCGCGGCTCTCCGCGTGCGCCGCGGTGTCCGCCTCGACGGTGAGGCGGATGGTGAAGGTGCCGTCGTCGTTGAGCGAGAGGGCGTCCAGGTCCTCCTCGTCCCCCAGCTGGGTCCGGTGCGGGTCGTCGGGGCGCAGGGCGCGGGCGAGCTCGTCCGTCGTGGCGTCCTGGACCGCGCCGGTGAACGTGCCCGGCACCGAGATGACGTATGTCGTCATGACACTCCTCCTTCTGATCCCCTCCGCCTACCCGGATACGGTCCCGGGATCCGGCCGGATGCGTTCCGTCACCCCAGGGCGGCGGTGAGGCGGTGGCGCAGGCGTTCCACGCCGACCGGGGTGCGGAAGGGGGCCGCGACGGCGCAGTCCGGGAGTCCCGCCCTGGCCAGGGTGGTCAGCAGGGCCCGGGGGCCGCTGTCTAGGTAGGTGGTGACGCCCGCCCGGCGCAGCGCGTGCAGCGTGCGGTGGAAGGCCATGGGCTCGGTGAGGTGGGCGGCGGCCATGGCGCGCAGCTGAGCCGGGGTGTCCAAGGGACGGTCCGTGACGGTCGAGTACACGGCGAGTGCGGGTGGTGCGAGGGGCTGCGCGCGCAGGAGGCGGCGGAAGGACCGGTGGACGTCGGTGAGCAGGGGGTGGTGGTAGGCGGTGCGGCTGGTCAGCGGTGTGGCGCGGTGGCCGAGTGCGCGGGCCGCGCACGCCGCGGTGGCCAGCTGGTCGTCGGGGCCGGCCAGGACCGTCTGGGTGGGCGCGTTGCGGGCGGCGATCCGCACCCGGGCCAGTGCCCGGGTGCGGAGCAGCTCCGCTGCCCGGCCGGCGGTCAGGTCGGTGGCCAGCAGGCCGGCCGCCGGCAGCGCGGCGTCGCGCAGCAGCCGGTCGCGCAGGTGCAGCAGCCGGACGCCTTGCTCCAGGGTGATGACCCCGGCGGCGGTGAGAGCGGCGAGGTCGCCCATGCTGTGGCCGAGCACCGCGTGGACGGGCCGGGCGGCGAGGTCGAGCAGGACGGCGGCCAGGGCGGTCACCGCGGTGTAGGTGGCCAGGTCGAAGGCGAGGGGGTCGGTGCGCAGGAGCTGGTCGGGGCCGGGCGCGCCGGGGTCGGTGAGGAGACGGGCGACGGGTGGCCCGGCCGCGCCGAGGGCGGTGCTGTGGGCGTCCACCCTCCGCAGTACGTCCGCCACGGTCGGCAGGTCCCGCAGGTGGCGCAGCGCGCCGGGGAGGTAGGCCCCCTGGCCGGGGCACATCAGCACGGTGCGCGGTGTGCCTCCGGTGGGGGCCGGGCCGCCGTGGCTCATGGGGCGCCGGTGAAGGCGAGTGCGACGTTGTGGCCGCCGAAACCCATGCTCGTGGTGACGGCCGCGAGGGGTCCGGGGGGCAGTGCCGCGGGGCTGGGTCCCACGACGTTCAGGCCGATTCCGTCGATCTCGGGGTCGAGGCGTTCGAGACTGCACGCGGGCGGTGCGGTCCGCTCGCGCAGGGCGAGCACGGTGAGGACGGCCTCGATGGCGCCGGCCGCCCCGAGGGTGTGCCCGAAGGCGGCCTTGGTGGCGCTGACCGCCACGTCCTTGAGGCCCTCGGCGAAGATCCGGCGCAGAGCCTGTGCCTCGCCGAGGTCGCCGAGCGGTGTCGACGTGGCGTGGGCGTTGACGTGCCGGACCTGCCCCGGACGGAGCCCGGCGTCGCTCAGGGCCTCGTCGACGGCGGCGGCGCAGCCCGTGCCACCGGGCGCGGGCTGGGCGACGTGGTGGCTGTCGTTGGTGATGCCGGCTCCGCTCAGCCGGCCGTGGACGCGGGCGCCGCGGGCGGCGGCGTGCGCGGCGCTCTCCACGACGAGCATGCCGGCGCCCTCGCCCATCACGAAGCCGTCCCGTTCGGCGTCGAAGGGTCTGGACGCGCCCTTGGGGTCGTCCAGGCGCCGGGAGAGTGCCCGCAGCCGCGCGAACCCGGCGAGGGCGAGCGGATGCAGCGCGGCTTCGGCACCACCGGCGACGACGATGTCGGCACGGCCGTCGCGGATCATGCCGAGGGCCTGGGCGAGGGCCTCGGCGCCGGAGGCGCAGGCGCTGACCGGGGCGTGCACCCCGGCCTTGGCTTCCACCATCAGTCCCACCTCGGCCGCCGGATGGTTGGGCAGCATGACGGGGATGGCGCGCGGGCTCACCCGCCCGGGGCCCCGGGTCCGGAGGCGGTGGTCGTGCTCCAGGATGCTGGTGAAGCCACCCAGACCCACCCCTACGACCACGGCCACCCGCGAACCGTCCGCGGAGAGGGACGACGGGTCCTCGAATCCGGCGTCGCGGGTGGCCTCACGCGCGGCGACCAGGGCGAACTGCGCCGAGCGGTCGCAGTGCGCCGCCTTGGCGGAGGGCAGGACCGTGCCGGGATCGACCGCCGCGGGCGCCGCGAGGTAGGTCTGCGCGGGTCCGTCCGGCGTCGCGAAGTCGACGCGCTCGATGCCGCACACGCCGTCCAGCAGGGCCCGCCAGGTGGTGGGGACGTCGCCGCCGAGCGCGGTCGTCATGCCCAGTCCGGTGACGACGGCGTCCCGCTCGTGGCGGTCCGGGCCGGCCGCGTGTCGTGGGCTCACGCGGTGCCGCCGGCGGGCGCGGCGGCGCTCTTGGCCAGGTGGGCGGCGATCTGCCGGACCGTCGTGAGCTGTTCCGCCTGTTCCTGGGACACCTCGATCTGCCAGCGGTCCTCGATCGCGGCGATCAGCTCCAGCATGGCCAGCGAGTCGACGCCCAGGTCGTCCCTCAGGGAGGAGTCCGGTACGACTTCCTCCACGGACAGGTCCTCGACCGTGGCGGCCAGCAGTTCCCGCAGTTCGTCGACCAGTTCTCGTTCCTCGGCGGTGGATGTCATGCCGGTTCCTCCTTCTCGTCCGGCGACCTGCCGGACACGCCGACAGGTTGTCCGGCCCTCCGGCACGGCAAGCGCCGCGGAGGGAGTGACGGCGGGGTGTCGGGAGCACATGAGGGGCGTCGGCGCAGCCCCCGCGTCCTCCCTTCACGTTGAGGCGCCCCGCCGCGGGGCGAGGGCTCGGGGCGGTGAGCGCGTAAAGAGACCGCGTGCACCGGCCGGCCGGGGCCGTCCGTTCCTCAGCGGACTTTGGCGGCTCTTTTAAGGCTTTCTGAAGATGACCTTCGAACGGCCGTTTCCCGCCGTTCGGGTCCTAGGCTCTCGAACACCCCCCACAGTCCCGGTGGGCGCGGTCGCGTCCACCGGGTCCGGGTGCGGGGTCCGACAGCCGACAGACAAGCCGAGGTGTCCTGCGTATGGGTTCCCGCCGAGCCGCTCGCCCGTCCCGCTCCCACGCCCGCCCCCGCGGCGGGCTCCGGACCCGCGGGACCGCGCTGGTCCTCGGCGCGGTCACCCTGACGGCGGGCGTCGGGATCACCCTGGCGGTCGCGGACGGCGACGACGGCGGGGCCTCGGACCAGGTGAGCGCGAACGCCGCCGGGCAGACGCCGGACGCCGGGGACACGGTGAGCGGCTCGTCGCCCCTGACGTCCCCCTCGGCGAGCCCCAGGGGCACGGCGAGCGGTTCGCCGAGCGCGAGCGCGGAGCCGACGAAGAAGCCGAAGAAGACGGCGAGCCCGTCCACCAGCGCGGCGAAGGCGGACCCTCCCGCGTCCCGCACGCCCGAGAAGGCGACGGCGAAGAGCGGCGGCGACCGCTCGGCGGGCGGCGGCGACACGGGGTCGGACGGCGGGTCGGGTTCGGGGTCGGGCTCCAGTGGGTCGAGCGGGCCCGAGGCCCAGGTCCTCGCCCTGGTGAACGAGGAGCGGGCCGCCGCCGGCTGCTCGCCCGTCACCGCCAACGACAAGCTGACCCGGGCCGCGGACGACTACAGCGACGTCATGGCGAGCAGCGGTGTGATGTCCCACACGGGCCCGGACGGCTCCACCATGACGAGCCGCGTCGAGGCCGCCGGATACCAGTGGTCCACGCTCGGGGAGAACATAGCCCGCGGTCAGGCGGACGCGGCGGCGGTGATGGACTCGTGGATGAACAGCGAGGGCCACCGAGCGAACATACTCAACTGCTCCTTCAAGGAGCTGGGCGTCGGCGTCCACGTCGGCGACGGCGGCCCCTGGTGGACCCAGAACTTCGGCGCGAGCCGCTGACCCGCGTCACCGCTGAGCGCCCTCGCGGACGCCGGCCAGCACGAACGACACCCGCACCCGCGCGCCGCCCATCGGCGCGCGGGTGATCGTCAGTTCACCGTCGGCCGCGCGGGCCGCCCGGGCCACGATGTCGAGTCCGAGCCCGGTGGAGCCGCCGACGCTGACGCCCCGGGTGAGCGCCGCCTCGGGATCCGCCACGCCCGGCCCGGCGTCGTCGACGGTGAGGAAGACGTACCGCTCCTGCCGCTCCACGAGCACGGTGAAGGCGGTGCCCTGCGGTGTGTGCCGGAAGACGTTGCCGATCAGGGCGTCGACGACGGCGGCGAGGTCGTCCTCGGGGAACGCGACCGGTGCCGGGCGCGGAGTCAGGGAGCGCTGGTACGCCCGGCCCTGCTGGCCCGCGAGGACGGACCAGAACTCCAGGCGCATGGCGACCACCTCGGCGACGTCGCACGGTTTCCCCGTGCCCGCCGCCCCGCCGAGCTGCGCGGCGGCCAGGGGTGTACGCGCCGCCGCGATGATCGCGTCCAGCTCGCTCTCCAGCTGCCCGGCCGCTTCCGTGACCCGCCGGGCGCTCGGAGTCGCGCCCATCCGGTCGGCCTCCAGGTAGAGGGCGGTCAGCGGGGTGCGCAGCCGGTGGGAGAGGTCGGCGACCAGCTCGCGTTCCACCGCCAGCAGGTCCACGACCCGGTCGGCCATGCTGTTGAAGGCCACTCCGGCCTCCTGCAGTTCGGGCGGCCCGTCCGGTTCCACCCGTACGTCGAGGTCACCGGAGCCGAGGGCGAGCGAGGCGCGCTTGAGGCCGCGCGAGGAGCGGACGACGCGGGCGCCGAGCCGGTCGGCGACCAGCACCGAGCCACCGACCAGGCCGAGGGCGAGCAGGGCCATGACCCCCCACGAGGCGGCGACGCCACGGGTCAGGTCGGCCGCGGGGACGTAGGCCTCGACGACCGCGACCCGGTCGCCCCGCAGGACGACGGGCTGAAGGTAGACCCAGCCGTCGTCGGTGTCGACGGCGAGCGTCTCGCGCCCCCGTACGGCCCGGTCGAGCGCGCTCTCGGGGGCGTGCGGGGTGCCGACGAAGCCGCCGTCGGGAAGCCGGACCACGAGCTGGTCGGACGAGCCCAGCTCGGCGACGGCCTGCTGCACGTCGGCGCGCCGAGTGGTGAGGGCGAGCACCGGCGACAGTGCGGAGGCGCGCTGCTCGGCGGCGGTGGTGACCCGGTCGCGGGCCTGTTCACGCACGAGCAGGGCGAGCGGGATGAGGAACGACAGCGCCACCATCGAGGTGACGGCCAGGGCGATCCCGGCGAGGGCACGTCTCATGGCGAGCTGACCAGTTTGATTCCGATGCCGCGCACGGTGTGGAGATAGCGCGGTTTTCGCGCCTTCTCCCCCAGTTTGCGGCGAAGTGCGGAGAGGTGGACGTCCACCGTCTGGTCCTCCACGTACGGCTGCTGCCACACCTCGGCGAGTATCCGCTGCCGGGACAGGACCTGGTCGGCGTTGGCCGCGAGGTAGGCGAGCAGGTCGAACTCCCGGCGGGTGAGCGGAAGTTCCCGGCCGGCGAGGTGCGCGGTGCGGGCGGTGGTGTCGATGCGCAGGTCGGCGACCTGGAGGACGGGCCGCCGCGCCGCGCGGACGTCGGCGGGCACCGAGCGGCGCAGCACGGCGGCGAGGCGGGCGGCGAGCTGGCCGCCGGAGAAGGGCTTGACCATGTAGTCGTCGGCCCCCGCGTTGAGCAGCCGGATCACCTCGGTGTCGTCGTCGCGCGCGGTGGCGACCAGCACCGGGACGCGGGAGATGCCCCGGATCATCCGCAGCACGTCGAGCCCGTCGAGGTCGGGCAGCCCGAGGTCGAGCACGACGATGTCCGGCGGGCTCTGGGTGATCTCGCGCAACGCCTCGAAACCCTGGTGCGCGGTCTTCACGGCGTAGCCGTGCCCGGTCAGGACCTCGATCAGCGCGGCCCGGATCACGGGGTCGTCCTCGACGACAAGTACGGAGGCCATGGGCAGGCACGTTAGCCGGTCCGTCACTATGGTGTCGTGTCCCGCCTTCTGCGCTACCTGATCATCTGGCTGTCGTGCACGGCGGCCAGTGTCACGGCCGTCATCATCACGATCCACTTCGTGGTGGGCTCGACCCGGCCGACGGCACCGGTCGCGCAGTCGGCACCGAAGGAGCCGCCCGCCTCTCCCGCGCCCGGGCCGTCCAGGTCCGCGAAGCCCTCCCCCAGCGCCGCGCCCAGCAGCCGGAAGCCCAGCCCGACGCCCTCCCGTACGAGCACGAAGCCGCCGAGCCCGACCGCGAAGCCGACGCCGACCGCGCCCACCGCCTCCCCGCGACCGCCGGGCGGCGGAGGCGACCCGGGGTGCGAGGAGGGCGGCGCGGGTGTGTACACGGTGCCTTCGGAGGGCGGCAAGGCGACCGTGCGGTTCGGCGGTTCCGGGGTGTGTCTGATCTCGGCGGTGCCGAACCAGGGCTTCACGGTGAGTACGGAGCAGAGCGAGCCGGAGAAGCTGACGGTGACGTTCTCGGCGAGCCGCCACCGCTCGGAGGTCACCGCGACGACGCGGCCGCAGAGCCAGGCCAACGTCCGTGAGGTGTCGTGGTGACGTCGGTCACCCCTTGGCGCACTCGGACCCGTTGAGGCGGAACGCGGCCGGGGCGGTGTTGGCGGCGCCCTTGCCGGCCGTGAATCCGAGAGTCACCGTGGAGCCGGCCGGGATGGTGGCGGTGTAGGAGGCGGGGGCGACGCTCACCGCGCCGGCGTTCTGGGTGGCGGTGCCTCCCCACATGTTGCTGATGGTCTGGCCGTCCGCGAAGGCGAACGTCAGCGTCCAGGGGCTGATGGCGGCGGTGCCCGTGTTGCGGACGGCGATCTCGCCCTGGAAGCCGCCCGGCCACTCGCCGACGACCCGGTATCCGACGGAGCAGGCCGCTCCCGGTGTGCCGCCCTCGTCGGTGGTGACGTCGACGGTGGCCGAGCGGGCGGAGCGGTTGCCCGCCGCGTCCCGGGCGTGGACGGCGAAGACGTAGGCCGTGCCCGCGGTGAGGCCGGTCACCGTGGCGGTGGTGGTTCTGGACGCGGCGACCCCGGTCTCGGCGCCGCCGGTGACGCGCACGACGTCGTAGCCGGTCACGCCGGTGTCGTCGGTGGACGCGGCCCAGGTGAGCGTGACCGACGTGTCCGTGACCGCGGAGGCGGCGGGCGCTCCGGGTGCCGTCGGGGCCTCGGTGTCGCCCGGGGTGCCGCCGCCGTAGACGGTGGCCTCCTCGGCGGTCTGGGCGATGCCGTCGACGCCGTGGAAGATGCGCTCGCCCCAGGAGCTGAGCCGGCTGGGGTCGAAGTCGAGGGCGAGGTCGAGGACCGGGTCGGTGTTGCCGCTCCAGGACCAGGCCAGGTAGCCGAGGTCGAGCTGCTCGGCGGTGGCCATCATGGTGTCCTCGTCCGGGTCGCCCCACTGGTCGGCGGGGCCGCCGAACTCGCCTATGAGGATGGGCAGTCCGGCGTCGACGAAGGCGTTCAGGTAGTCGGTGATCTCCTGGGCCGTGTCGTAGACGCTGTACATGTGGATCGAGAAGATCAGGTTGCCGGTGGGATCTGCGTCGTACACGGACCGCGCGTCGGCCCGCATGACGCCCTGCCAGTCCTGGCCCCAGTTGGGCGCGTCCACCATGATCGTGTGCTGGAAGCCCGCGTCGCGCAGCTTCCCGACCGCCGCGACGGTCGGCCGGGTCCAGCCGGCGGGGTCGGTGTTGCCCCAGGGCTCGTTGCCGATGTTGACGACGACGTAGTCCTCCTGACCGGCCAGCACGTCCTTGAGGCCGATCCAGTAGTCGGCCGCGTGGTCGAGGGTGCCGGCCGCGGCGTCCTCGCCGTAGCCGGTGGTGTCGTGCACCTCCAGCACGCAGATCAGCCGGTTGGCCTTGCACTGCCCGACGACGGCGGCGACGTCCTCGGGGCTGTTCTCGCTCCAGCGGTGGCCGTCGGACAGGACGACGCGGACGGTGTTGGCGCCCAGCGCCTTCACGTCGGCGAGGGACTGCGTCTCGCCGGGGTACCAGGTGTGGGCGTGGTTGACCCCGCGCATGACGAAGTCGTTGCCGTTGCCCTCCAGTAACCGGCCGTCGCTGATGTGCAGGCCGGTCGCCTGCGCGCCGACCGCCGACTGGGCCGCTGCCATGGAGGGGCAGAGGGCGCCGAAGAGGACCAGCCCGGTCAGGGCGGCCAGCCCTGTCATGAGCCGGGCCAGGGGGCTCTTCGGCGTGTCTCGTCTAGCTGTGTGCACGGCGACTCCAGGAATAGTGCGGACACGGGAAGGTGGGCGTGGGAGCGCTCCCACGCCCCACCCCATCCACTCACTACGCCGCGTACACGTCAAGACGTCGCACAGAAAACGCTTGCCCCACCGCCCGTCGGCATCCGGGGGGTGGGGCGGGCCGGCGTCGTGGCCGCGTCCGGGGGTCAGCCCTCTTCGCGCAGGCCCCAGGGGGACCCGTACTCGGTGAGCAGGTCGAGGAAGGGGCGCGGCGGGAACGCCTCGGGACCGAGGACCCCGGTGCCCTGCCAGGCGCCGGTGGCGAGGAGTTCGAGGGCGACGACCGGGTTGACGGCGGTCTGCCAGACGACGGCCTGGGAACCGTACTCGCGCATCGACCACTCGTTGTCGACGACGTGGTAGAGGTACACCTCGCGCGCCGCGCCGCCCCGACTTCCCCTGACCCAGGTGCCGGCGCAGGTCTTGCCGGTCATCCGGTCGCCCAGGCCGGCCGGGTCGGGCAGGCAGGCGGCGACCACGTCGCGCGGGGACACGCCGACCGGGCCGTCCGCGCCGGGCACGGTCACCTTGGCGGTGGAGTCCAGGCCGAGTTCGTGGAGGGTCCGCAGTTTGGCGATGAAGTCCTCACCGAGGCCGTACTTGAACGTCACGCGCCCGGTGTCCACCCAGCGCGGGATGAGCAGGACCTCCTCGTGCTCGACGTTCACGCACTCCACGGGGCCGATGCCCTCGGGGAAGTCGAAGGTCTCGGGCTCGCTGAACGGCGCGGTGGTGAACCAGCCGCGGTCCTTCTCGAAGACGACCGGCGGGTTGAGGCACTCCTCGATGGTGGTCCAGATGCTGAAGGACGGGGCGAAGTCGTAGCCCTCGACGGTCAGGTTCGCGCCGTCGCGGACCCCGATCTCCTCGATGTCGTCGAAGAGTTCGTCCGCGGCGTACCGGGCGAAGACGTCGGACAGGCCGGGCTCCACACCCATGCCGACCAGGGCGACCCGGCCGGACTCGTCCCAGCGGCCGGCCAGGGCGAACTGGTCGTCGCCGAGCTTCACACCGCACTCCTCGTGCGGGCGGGAGGGGTGCGGGACGGACAGCGACATCGCCATGTCGAGGTAGTGGGTCCCGGCCGCCAGCGCCGCCTCGAACAGCGGCATCACGAAGCGCGGGTCCGTCGCGTTGAGCAGGACGTCGCAGCGCTGCTCGGTGAGCATCCGGCGTACGGCCGCGCCGTCCGAGGCGTCCAGCCGCCGGGCGCTGAAACGGTCGCCGTCCTCACCGAGCGCGGCGACCGCGGCCTCGGCACGGGCGAGGTCGTAGTCGGCCACGACCATGTGGGTCAGGAACCGCCTGCGGGCCGCGATCCTGGTGACGGCGGTACCGACACCGCCCGCGCCGACGAGGAGTACACGCATGTCGGACACCTTTCTGGCTCGTCACGGAAGACGGGCGCCTCCCGGGTACCCCCGATGGAACGGGAGCCCGAACGGTAAGGTCAACCGTGTTGGCATAACGCTGCCGCGGTGGCGGTGACGAGGAGGGGTGCGATGCCGAAGCCGGTGGTGCGGGACGAGGCGCGGCGCAGGAGGCGGCCGACCCGGCAGGGCACGGTGCTGTCCGAGACGCTCATCGTGGACACCGCGCTGCGGCTGCTGCGCGAGCACGGCGGCAGCGGACTGACCGCGCGGCGCCTGGGTCTGGCGCTGGGCGCGGACCCGAGCACCCTCTACCGGTACTTCGCGGGTATGGACGACCTCACGCGGGCCATCGGCGACGAGCTGATGGGCCGGGCCCTGGAGAGCTGGACGGCGACCGGTCGGTGGCGTGCCGACCTGCGGGCCCTGGGCCTCGCCATCCACTCGGCCTACCTGGCCCACCCGCAGGCCGCCGTGCTCACCGCGAGCCGGGTCACCGGGCGCCCACGGGAGATCGCGGTGGACGAGACCATCCTCGGCATCCTGCGCGGCGCCGGTCTGCCGGACGAGGACGCGGCCCGGATCTACCACACCTTCATCGACCAGAGCCTGGCCTTCGCGGCGCTCGACGCCGGTGCGCTGGCGCTGACGGAGGAGAGCCGGACGGCGGACGAGGACATGTGGGCCACCACGTACGCACGCCTGCCGGCGACGTCGCACCCCCACATCGCCGCCACGGCCCCGCTCCTGGCCCGGCGGATGCCGCACAGCGCCTACCCGGTCGCCCTGGAGATGCTGCTGGACCACATGGCGGCGCGTCTGGGGTCGTGAGGGACGCGCCCTCACCGCGCGTGAGGGACGCGCCCTCACCGCGGGAGCACGGCCCGCCCCCGCTCAGTCCACCGTCACCACCACGGAGTGCCACCCGCTCGCGCCGTCCGGCACGGTCTTGGTGCGCTTCTCGGTCTGCACCTCGCCGGTGCGGTCGGTGGCTCGGACGGTCAGGGTGTGGCCGCCCTTCGTGGCCTTCCAGGCGTAGGACCACTGGCGCCAGGTGTCGCGGGAGTCCTCGGCCGCGAGGGTGGCCTCCTGCCAGGGGCCGTCGTCGACGCGGATCTCGACCTTGTCGATGCCGCGGTGCTGGGCCCAGGCGACGCCCGCGACCATCACCGTGCCCGCGCCGGGCCGGCCGAAGGGCTTCGGCGTGTCGATCCGGGACTGGGTCTTGACGGGGGCCTCGCGGGCCCAGTCGCGCTTGACCCAGTACGGGTCGTAGTCGTCGAACGTCGTCAGCTCGATGTCCTTGATCCACTTGCAGGCCGAGACATAGCCGTAGAGGCCGGGCACGAGCATACGGACCGGGAACCCGTGGTCGAAGGGGAGGGGTTGGCCGTTCATCCCGACGACGAGCATCGCGTCGCGGCCGTCCATGACGTCCTCCACCGGGCTGCCGATGGTCATACCGTCCGTGGAGCGGGCGACGAGCTGATCGGCGGGGCCGCCCGCCGACGGCGGCCGCACGCCGCACTCCTCCAGGAGGTCGGCCAGCCGGACGCCGATCCAGCGGGCGTTGCCCACGTACGGGCCGCCGACCTCGTTGGACACACAGGTGAGGGTGATGTCGCGTTCGATCAGCTCGCGCCGCAGCAGGTCGTCGAAGGTCAGGGTCTTCTCGCGGGTCACTCCCTTGCCGTGGACGCGCAGCTTCCACGTCGTCGCGTCGACCTTGGGGACCACCAGGGCGGTGTCGACCCGGTAGAAGTCGCTGTTGGAGGTGAAGAAGGAGCTGACCCCGTCGACCCGTGCCTGGACGCGGCGGGGCACGGCGGGGGCGCCCGAGGCGGGCCGCGGGAGGGTGATGCTCTCGCGGGACGCGACGGCTTCGCGGCCGCCCGCGCCGCTCAGGGCCCGGCCCAGTACACCGGCCCCGGCCGAGGCGGCGGCAGCGGCGGTCGCCGCGATCACGAAGCGGCGCCGGTCCCAGTCCTCGCCCTCCGGGTCCGGGACGTCCCGGCCCGGTGCGGGCAGGCGGCCGACGAGGAAGTACAGGAGCAGCGCGCCGGCGACAGCCCCCAGCACGGAGGGCAAGGCGTCCGTGACGCCCGTGGAGTCGGGCCGGCCGAGGGCGGCGGTGGCGCCGACGACGCCGAAGACCAGGACGCCCGCGGCTCCCGTACGCCGGTGGCGGAGGGCGAGCAGGCCGAGGGCCAGGGCGAACAGCGTCAGGACGGCGAGGATGCCGAGCTGGAGGACCAGCTTGTCGTTGGTGCCGAAGGAGCGGATCGCCCAGTCCTTGACGGCGGCCGGTGTCCGGTCGATGGCGGCCCCGCCGACCGCGACGACCGGACCGGCCTGCGGTCGCACGGCCACCGCCGTCAACTCGGCGGCGGCGAGGGCCGCGCCGCCCGCGAGCAGGCCGCTCAGCGCCCCCAGTCCGAGACGGGTCCATGCTGGGGCCGGATGATTCCGCGGGGTCCTGTCGTCGTCACTCACGTCGGTAATCCGGGGCCGGGCGGCGGGCGGATTGGTGACCGCGCGCGTCCGGCCCGAAGGCGAGGCGCAGGACCGAACGCATGGCGTGCCGTATCGCCGCGCGTGCCTCGTCGGTCCGGTCGATGGTCTCGAAGCCGTGGTGGCCGTGCGGCACGTCGACCACCTCCACGTCCGCGCCGTGGTCCTTCGCCGCCGCCAGGAACTCCTCGACGGTGGCGGCGATCTCGGGCATCTCCCGTCCCACCCGGGTGAGTACGAGGGGCAGCGACCCGGCGTTCGCCAGCGCCCGCGCCGGGTGGAAGCGGGTGCCGGACAGGCCCCAGTTGGGCAGCGGGGCGAGGACCGGGTAGGTGGCGGCGAGGCAGCGCAGCCACGCCGGGGGCGCCGTCAGCCAGTCGACGGTGAGCAAGTTGCCGCCGGAGAAGAACCACAGCGCGATCCGGTCGGCGTCCACCCTGGGATCGCCCCGGACCAGTTCGACGGCGGCGGCCACGTCGGCGGCGGCCCGCTCGTAGTCGCCGAGGTCGTGCAGCCGGTGGTCGAGGAGCACACCCACCGCGCCCTCCCCGGCCGCGTACCGGGCGTACCCGGTCAGTCCCGGCCAGCCGCGCGGGGTCGGGGTCGCGTCGGCGGGTACCGGGCCGCCGTGCACGAACACCACGGCGGGGCGCGGCTCCTCGGCGTCGGGCAGGTACAGGTCGACGTTGCCGTGCCGTTCCCGGGGGACTTCGGGGACGTCCAGCACGAACGGCCGCAGGTGCGCGGGGGGTTCGGCGGCGTCGACGGGCGTCAGGCGGTGTCCCTCGCCGGCCGCGGCCCGCAGCAGTACGTCGCCGAGCCCGGCCGGGCTGGAGAGCATCGGCCAGTGTCCGGTGGGGAGTTCGAAGAACGTCACGCGCGGGTCGGTCAGGGCGCGCAGCGCGGGGTCGCCGAGACCCACCAGCATCTGGATCAGTTCGATGCTGGTGCCGTTGCCGGTGCAGAGCACTCCGCTGGAGGGCACAGTGTCGACCGCTCCGGTCAGCCGCAGCGGCTGGAGCAGGGTGCCGAGCGGCTGCGGGGCGGCGAGCGCGGTGAGCCGGTCCAGGGCCGCGGCCGGGACGCCCTCGGTGCTGCCCCAGCGCTGCCACGCGTCGTGGGACGGGGGCGGCAGCAGTCCGTCGTGGCTCTGCTCCCCGCCCAGCCGCTCGCGCAGGGACTGGTCGGGCACCGCGGCCAGCGCCGGGACGCCGTCCCGCGGCAGGCCCGAGTCGAGGTGCACGATCCGGGCGACGCGGTCCGCGCGCCGGTCGGCGGCGCCGACGGCCGGGTGGATGCCGTAGTCGTGCCCGACCAGGACGACCTTCCGGTCCGGCCCGGTCTCCACCGAGTCGATCACCGCGAGTACGTCCGCGATGTGGGTCTCCAGATCGACGCCGGTGCCCGGCGCGGCGCGCGGCCCGTCGAGGCCGGTGAGGGCGACGGTGTGTGCCCGCGCGCCGGCGGCGGTGAGGCGCGCGGCGGTGTCCTGCCAGATGTGGGTGCCGGTGAACATGCCCGATACCAGGATGAACGTGGTCATGGTCGCTCCCTCGTCGCGGAGTCCGGTACGGCGTCGTCGCGATGCCGTACGTCCGCGGACCGGGCCGATCACCGGTCCGCGTTCGCCGGTACGGTAGGAACTCCCCCTGAGGGAGGTTCAAGTGGTCACGTCGTACGACGGACTGTGCGGCATCGGCGAACTCGCCGAGCGGGCAGGTGTCACCGTCAAGACCGTCCGCTTCTACTCCGATCGCGATCTGCTCCCGGAGGCATCCCGCAGCGCGGGCGGGCACCGGCGGTACGGCCCCGAGGCGCTCGACCGGCTGCGGTTGATCCGGTCGCTGCGCGCGCTGGGTCTGTCCGTGCCCGAGGTGCGCCGTGTCCTCGAGGAGGAGGACGGGTCCGGTGGGCGGGTCGGCGAGGGCGGGACGCTGGAGGCCGCGGTCGCCGGACGCCTGCGCGAACTCGGCTCGGAACTGCGGGCGATGCGCTGGCGGGAGGCGGCGCTGCGGCTGGTGCAGGAGTGCCCGCCCGGGGAACGGGCCGCCCGTCTGCGGCTGATCGGCGCCGTGTCCCTGCCGCCCAGCACGGCGCCGCTGGTCCGGTTCTGGCGCGGCTGGCTGCCGGCCCGGATGCCGGCCCCGGCGGCCGGGGCGTTCCTGGACGTGGCGGTCCCGCAGCCGCCCGACGACCCGGCCCCTGGTCAGCTCCTGGCCTTCGCCCGTCTCAACGCCCTCACCCTCGCCCCGTGCCCGGGCACCGCGCAGCCGCAGCCCGAGGCGCACCGGGTCTCCGGGGCCAGGGGTGCGGCCGTGCTGTACGCGGGGCTGGCGGAGGCGTACGAGCTGGCCGGTGTGCACCTGCGCCGGGGCCGGGAGCCGCGGCCCGGCGAGGCGCTGGACGGTTTCGTCGCCGCGTACACGGGGGCCTACGGGGTCCGGGACACGCCGGACTTCCGGCACCGGCTGGCCGGGCAACTCGCCGCCGACCCGCGGCTCGACACCTACTGGGAGCTGGTCTCCGAGGTGCGTACCCCGCCGGGCGGCAGGCCGGAGCCGACCCCCGGGGCCGCGCACGACTGGCTGCTCGCGGCGCTGGCCGCGGAGACGGGGGCGTTCGCGGAGACCGGGGAGTTCGTCGGTCAGGGCACGTCGCCGCGCCAGTCGAAGCGGCGGGGGTCCCCCGGCCTGGGGGCGTACGCGGAGCGGCCGCCCGCGCCGTAGTGGCCGATCTCTGTGGCCAGGGCCACGCCCCGGCCGCGCTCCTGGTCGGTGAGGTCCGTGACGTCCAGCAGCAGGCCGTCCAGCGGACCGCCCACCAGTTGCGCGTACACGCGTCCGGCGCGTGGTCCGGGGCTGTCGTGGTCGGCGCCGTAGACCCTGCCCCGCATGAACTCCACTTCATCCATGCCGCGCAGCCTCGCATCCGCCACTGACAACGGCCGGGTTCCAGGGGCCGGGGTCCTAGAGCGGCGGGTCGTCGAGCAGCTCCAGGAGGCAGCGGGCGGCCGCGTCGGTGGTGGCGGCGCCGGACGCGGTGGGGAACAGCCTGCCGTAGGCGGCCGCGCGGCCGAGTGCGCTGAGCCGCCAGGCGAGGCTCACCGCCCGTCGCAGGTCGGCCGTGCTCCGGCCGGCGCCGGTCCAGGGCTCCAGGTAGGCGTCGCGCAGACGCGGCAGTACCCGCGGCCCGTGCTCCTCGCGGGCGCGGCGGGCGGGGACGGCCAGGCTCGCGAAGGGGTGGGAGACGAGGGCGTCGCCCCAGTCGAAGAAGGTGAACCTGCCTGGCCCGGGGCGGAACACCTGGCCGTCGTGCAGGTCGGCGTGGTCGAGGGCGTCCGGGACGCCCAGGGCCGTGAGCTCCGCGCACCAGTCCGGCAGGCGGGGGCGCAGCTTCCGCAGGCTCTCGCGTTCGTGCGGTGGCAGCGGGGTGTCGTCGATCCGGTCCAAGACGCCGGGCAGCGCGGTGACGGGGACGCCGGGTACACCCAGCCCAGTGATCTCGGGGGTGTGCGGGGTGAGGGCGTGCTGCATGGCCGCGTACTGGCGCACCAGTTCCTCCCACTCGCCGGGGCCGGTCGTCCCCCGTGCGAGGACGTCCCGGAAGAGCGGTCCTCCGTCGGGGAGCAGCGACCAGCCGCGGCGGGCGTCCACGGCCAGTGGCTCCAGTACCCGCCCGGGCACCCAGCGGGCCAGTGCCTCGGTCAGCGCGCCTTCGAAGGCACTGGCCGGCGGACTGGCCTTGAACCAGACCGCGTCACGGCCCTCGACGGGCACGCGTACCAGGACGGACCAGGGGCGCAGCCGCACCCGCCACTCCCCCGCCGGCCGCAGCCCCCGCCCGGCCAGCGCGCCCGCCGTCCAGGCGAGCGCGCCGGTCCGCCAGGACCGTTCCTCCCAGGGGGTCACGGCATCGTCGTACCGCCCCCGGTCCACCACCACGGGCACATCACCGAGCATCACGCCATCCCAGCACCGTGCGCCGGGGGCGGCCACCGCTTTTCATCCTCCGGGGAGATCCGGAACGGCCAGTTCATGGTCGGCGTCGGCTGAGTACCCCGATGAGGGCGGCAAGGTCGGCAGCGCCGGCCGGGTCGTCCGCGTAGCGGGTGGTCTGGAGGGGACCGACCTCAGGAAGGACGATGTCCTCACGCGCCAGAACATGGACCAGGGTCAGCAGCGCGGCGCGGGCATTGCCGTCGGTGAAGGGGTGGAAGAACGCCACATCGAGGTAGGCGCGGGCCGCTCGGGCCGCCGGCGGGACGTCCGGGTCGGTCGTCTCGCGCAGGCAGGAATCGAAATCGGCTCGGGTGCGCGGGGTCAAGCCGTAGCGCTCGCGGCCGGCCTTCGCATAAGCGTCGCTCGCGCGGAACGGTGCCTCGGTTGCGCCGAGGACTTCGCGCTGCCAGCCGGCCAGCAGGGCGAAGTTCAGCGGGGTGCGGCGTGCGGCGTCCTCTCGGGCCAAGGTGTGTGCGGCGAGCAGACGTTCGGCTCGCAGCGGGTCGCGCAGACGCACCGGTCCCTCGCACCAGGATCGGAACCCGTCTCGGCCGGACGGGTCCCGCTGCAGGGCCGGTGCACAGTGCCAGTCGGCCTCGCGGCGCACGCGCATCCAGACCGAAAGGCTGTCAGTAGCGGTCATGGAGCTCCTCCAGCGCCGCCCTCTCACGGTGGTCCTGGTACGGGGCGTGGCCGGTGAGGCCGACGGCGAGGTCCTCGCCGACAGACTCGATCAGCGTCCGCTTCGGATGGACCCAGCTCTTGAACCGGCCACCGATCGCGTTCTCCACCGCTTGCGCGGCTTCGGCCCGGTCCATGCCGGTGCTGGTGAGGAACCAGCCCAGGACGATCGAGGTCTGGCCGCACCAGGCGTTGTCCGCGCACGAGTCCAGCGCGTGGGTCACGAGCCGGACGCAGGCCCGCTCCAGGTGCCAGCTGCGATCCTCGGGCGAGGCGCCCTGCGGCGGCGCCAGTTCGGCGAAGCGCCGGGCCGTCCGCTCCAGCCACTCCCGCCACTCCAACAGCGCGGCCACGACGCGTTCTGCGGTCTCGTCCGGGGTCGAGACCGAGCTCGGCCCGCCGGCCCAGTTGCCGATGGGACCGCCGTCGTAATAGCTCCAGCTCCATCCCCAGGCCCAGGTGCCGTACCGCTCCCGAAGGACCGCGTCCACCTGGCTCTCACACCACCGTTCGCCCTGCCACCAGCCGGCCATGCCAGAGAGCACGGGCGGCACCCAGGCGCGGACCAGCGAGCGGAGACGAGCGTCCTCGGCCTCGTCCCAGGCGAACGGGTGACGGCCCGGGTCGAATTCGTCCCAGTTCCGAAGGTCCTCGTAGGTGAGGCGAGATACGCGGTTCTCGGGGAAGGGCAGGGTGTCGCGGTTGTACGTCAGGGCCGGCCACTCTTCCTGTTCGGTGCGATCGACCCACCAGTCTCGGCTCGAAGCCCCTGCCATCGCGAACGGTTTTCGGATCCCACCCGTTTTCGCAACCGTCCGGGCCGGCCGGATCCCACCGGCCGGCCCGGACGCCGGTGGATCAGGCCAGGTCGAACCGGTCCAGGTTCATGACCTTGACCCAGGCGGCGACGAAGTCGTGCACGAACTTCTCCTTGGCGTCGTCGCTCGCGTAGACCTCGGCGAGTGCCCGCAGCTCGGAGTTGGAGCCGAAGACCAGGTCGGCGCGGCTGCCCGCCCACTTGACCTCGCCCGTGTCGGCGTCGCGGCCCTCGAACGTCGTCTGGTCCTCGGACGTCGACTTCCACGTGGTGCCCAGGTCGAGCAGGTTGACGAAGAAGTCGTTGGTCAGCACGCCGGGAGTCCGGGTGAGGGCACCGAGCTGGGACTGCTGGTGGTTGGCGCCCAGGACTCGCAGTCCGCCGACCAGTACGGTCATCTCGGGGGCGCTCAGGGTCAGCAGGTTCGCCCGGTCGAGCAGCAGGTACTCGGCCGGCAGGCGGTTGCCCTTGCCGTGGTAGTTGCGGAAGCCGTCGGCGACCGGCTCCAGTGCCTCGAACGACTCGGCGTCGGTGTGCTCCTCCGTCGCGTCGACGCGACCCGCGGTGAACGGGACCTGGACCTGGAAGCCGGCTTCCTTGGCGGCCTTCTCGACGGCGGCGGAGCCGCCGAGGACGATCAGGTCGGCGATGGAGACCTTCTTGCCGCCGGAGCTGAACTCCTGCTGGACGCCCTCCAGGACCCGCAGCACCTGCGCCAGCTCGTCGGGCTCGTTGACCTCCCAGCCGCGCTGCGGCTGGAGGCGGATGCGGGCGCCGTTGGCACCGCCGCGCTTGTCACTGCCGCGGAAGGTGGACGCCGAGGCCCACGCGGTGGACACCAGCTGTGCGACGGACAGACCCGACTCGAGGAGCTTGGTCTTGAGCGTCGCGACATCCTCGGCGCCGATGGCCTCACCGTCGGGCTCCGGCAGCGGGTCCTGCCACAGCAGGGTCTCCTCGGGGACCTCCGGGCCCAGGTACAGGGACTTCGGGCCCATGTCGCGGTGGGTCAGCTTGTACCAGGCGCGGGCGAACGCGTCCGCGAATTCCTCCGGGTTCTCGTAGAACCGGCGGGAGATCGGCTCGTAGACCGGGTCGAGGCGCAGCGACAGGTCGGTGGTGAGCATCTTCGGGCGGTGCTTCTTCGACGAGTCGTGCGCGTCCGGGACGATCTCCGGGGCGTCCTTCGCCACCCACTGGTTGGCGCCGGCCGGGCTCTGCTCCAGCTCGTACTCGTACTCGAAGAGGTTCTTGAAGAACCCGTTGCTCCACTGGGTGGGCGTCGTGGTCCAGGTGACCTCGAGGCCGGAGGTGATGGCGTCGCCGCCCTTGCCGGTGCCGTGGGTGCTCTTCCAGCCCAGGCCCTGCTGCTCCATGGAGGCGGCCTCGGGGTCGTCGCCGACGGCGTCGGCCGGGCCGGCACCGTGGGTCTTGCCGAAGGTGTGGCCGCCGGCGATCAGCGCGACGGTCTCCTCGTCGTTCATCGCCATGCGGCGGAACGTCTCACGGATGTCGCGGGCGGCGGCGATCGGGTCCGGGTTGCCGTTCGGGCCCTCCGGGTTGACGTAGATCAGGCCCATCTGGACGGCGCCGAGCGGGTTCTCCAGCTCGCGGTCGCCGGTGTAGCGCTG
Source organism: Streptomyces sp. NPDC048171 (assembly GCF_043202655.1). Taxonomy (NCBI): domain Bacteria; kingdom Bacillati; phylum Actinomycetota; class Actinomycetes; order Kitasatosporales; family Streptomycetaceae; genus Streptomyces; species Streptomyces sp. NPDC048171. The sequence continues at coordinate 175,801 of NZ_JBIDAU010000008.1, read as the reverse complement.
GTCGTCGAGCCAGGTGGTCTCGGGGCCCCAGTAGACGTCCTCCTCGGCCTCCCAGACGTCGGCGCGGCCACCGGCGAAGCCGAAGGTCTCGAAGCCCATCTGCTCCAGGGCGACGTTGCCGGTGAGGACCAGCAGGTCGGCCCAGGAGATGCTCTGGCCGTACTTCTTCTTGACCGGCCACAGCAGGCGGCGGGCCTTGTCGAGGTTGCCGTTGTCCGGCCAGCTGTTGAGCGGGGCGAAGCGCTGCTGGCCGGCGCCGGCGCCGCCGCGGCCGTCGCTGATGCGGTAGGTGCCCGCGCTGTGCCAGGCCATGCGGATCATCAGGGGGCCGTAGTGGCCGAAGTCGGCGGGCCACCAGTCCTGCGAGGTGGTCAGCACCTCGGCGATGTCCCGCTTCACGGCCGTCAGGTCGAGGTTGCCGAACGCCTCGGCGTAGTCGAACTCCTCACCCAGCGGGTTGGCCACGGCGGGGTTCTTGGCGAGGATCTTCAGGTTGAGCCGCTCCGGCCACCACTGTCGGTTGCCGCCTCCCTGCGTGGGGTGCGGGGCGCGTCCGTGGGCGACCGGGCAGCCACCCGTCTCCTCGGTTTTCGCGTCGGTCACGATGGCGTCGTGGTTCTCGGACATGGGAGGGAAATCCTTCCGAACGGGGCGGATCAAGGTGCTGTGGAACTGCCGGGGGTGGAGCAGTCGGGGCACAGGCCCCGGTAGATGACCTCGGCCTCGTCTATCGCGAAGCCGTGGTCGTCCGAGGCGGTCAGGCAGGGCGCGTCGCCGACGGCGCAGTCGACGTCGGCGAGGGCACCGCAGGACCGGCACAGGACGTGGTGGTGGTTGTCGCCGACCCGGCCCTCGAACCGCGCCGGGCTGCCGGGCGGCTCGATACGGCGCACGAGCCGGGCCGCGGTGAGCGCGTGCAGGGCCTCGTACACGGCCTGGAGGGAGACCTGCCCGACGCGTCGGCGCACTCCGGACGCGACCGCCTCGGCGTCGAGGTGGTCGCCCTCCCGGACCGTCTCCAGCAGCGCGACGCGGGCGGAGGTCACCCGCAGGCCCACCGCGCGCAGCTCGGCGGCGGTGGTCTGGTTCCGGGAGTGCCGGGATGCCGTCATGGCCGCGAACCTACTCCCTGGAACACGAATGACTCAAGGAAACGAACGATTCCATTCTTGGTGGTCGTCCAGGACAGGCCGTCCGGGTCCTGCCCTGCCGGGGCCGGATGATCGTGGTAGACAACCTGCGTGGCGGGCACTGGCACGGGATGCCCCACCCGCACGTGACGACAGGAATGAGTGGCCGGTGCTTCTGAAGACGTTCCGCTGGGCTTTCGCCGTCACCGCCCTCGGTCTGGCCGTGGGCGTGCTCTACGACGGCTGGGCAGCTCTCGGCATCGTGGCGATCCTCTCCGTCCTGGAGGTCTCGCTGTCCTTCGACAACGCGGTGATCAATGCCGGGATCCTGAAGAAGATGAACGCCTTCTGGCAGAAGATCTTCCTCACCGTGGGCATCGTGATCGCCGTGTTCGGGATGCGGCTGGTCTTCCCGGTGGTGATCGTGGCGATCAGCGCCCGGCTGAGTCCCTGGAGCGCGGTGCATCTCGCGCTCACGGACAAGGAGCGCTATCAGGAGCTGGTGACGGACGCGCATCCGTCGATCGCCGCCTTCGGTGGCATGTTCCTCCTGATGATCTTCCTCGACTTCATCTTCGAGGACCGGGACATCAAGTGGCTCGGCCTGCTGGAGCGCCCGCTGGCCAGGCTCGGCAAGGTCGACATGCTGTCGGTCTGCATCGCCCTGGTCGTGCTGCTCGTCTCCGCGATCACCTTCGGCGCCCACGCCCACCAGCACGGCGGCATCCATGCCGACAAGACGGAGACGGTCCTGCTGGCCGGAGTCGGCGGTCTGATCACGTACATGGTCGTCGGCGGGCTCTCCGGCTTCTTCGAGCAGAAGCTGGAGGACGAGGAGGAGCGCGAGCACGAGGCGGAGCGGCAGGCGGAGCGCGGCGGAGGCTCGGGTTCACCGGTCAAGCTGGCCGGCAAGGCCGCGTTCTTCATGTTCCTCTACCTGGAGGTCCTGGACGCGTCGTTCTCCTTCGACGGCGTCATCGGCGCCTTCGCCATCACCAACGACATCGTCCTGATGGCCCTCGGCCTCGGCATCGGCGCCATGTACGTCCGATCGCTGACCGTCTACCTGGTCCGCCAGGGCACCCTCGACGACTACGTCTACCTGGAGCACGGCGCCCACTACGCCATCGGCGCCCTGTCGGTCATCCTGCTGGTGACCATCCAGTACGAGATCAACGAGATCATCACGGGTCTGGTCGGCGTGGTCCTGATCGGCTCCTCCTTCTGGTCCTCCGTGCGCCGCAACCGCGCGCTGCGGACCGCCTCCTGACCCTCCGAACGGGTGCGCTACATTTTGCATCGCCTTGACCACGATCAATCGCGATCCCTCAACCCAACGGAGCCGGCTACCCCATGAGCGACATCGTCAACGGACTCGGCCGGGCCGCCGCTTACGGCGGCCTGGGTCTGGTCCTCCTGGTGCTCGGGATCGTCCTCGTCGATCTGCTGACCCCCGGAAAGCTCGGCCGGCAGATCTGGGAGCAGCGCAACCGCAACGCCGCCCTGGTGCTCAGCTCCGCGCTGCTCGGCATCGGGGGCATCGTCTTCACCTCCATCTGGACCACGTACGAGGACTTCGGCAAGGGCCTGGTGTCGACGGCGGTCTTCGGGCTGCTGGGGCTCGTCATGATGGCCGTGGCCTTCCTGGTGGTCGACCTGATCACCCCGGGGCGGCTGGGCGCGACGCTGGTCGAGCAGGAGCCGCACCCCGCGGTGTGGGTGACGGCGTCCTGCAACATCGCGGTCTCCGCGGTCATAGCGGCGTCGATAGCCTGACGCCGCCGCCCGGTCACTGGAGGCGCCTGATGTCCCCGCGCACCCGGTAGAAGCCGCCCGACGCGGCGTGCAGCGCGTCGACCACGTACCGCGCGCCGGGCTCCCGTATCGCCCTCGGGAACTGGACGTTCCAGGAACGGTCGTACCCCTCCGACACCACGTGGATGCGGGTCCGGCCGTGCTCCTGGACGCACTCCACGACGACGGAGCCGGCGGGCGCCACGGCGACGGTCGTGACGGCCGCGGCCGCGGTGGCGGGCGCGTACGTCGGCAGCGTGGCGGCGAGCTTGACGTCGCGGGCGACGGGCACCGAACCTTGCTCCGCCGCCCTCACCGCGGTCTCGCTCGCGTCCACGCAGACCAGGGAGCCGTCCGTGGTGACCAGGAACAGCCGCTCGTCGCGGTACTGCATCGACAGCGCGGAGCCGCCGCCGGTGCCCAGCTTCCACAGCCGCGTGCCGTCCCGGTCGAAGCAGTAGACGGAGGAGGCGGAGTCACCCGCGAACACGTACCGGCCGCCGGGCGAGGTGGCGCAGGAGTACACCGGGCTGTCGCAGCGGTAGGTCGCCTCGATGGCGCCGGTCGCCTTCGACAGCCGCTGGACCGTGTGACGCGCCGTGCCCGCGTACACCGCGTCGTCCTCCTGCCAGCCGAAGAGCACGGCCCCCTGGGTGGGCGTGTGCCACAACTCGGTGCCGCCGTCCGGGGCGTGGGCCGTCACACCGCGTGTGTGCCCGTGGTAGACGGCGCGGTCGTCGGCGCGCACCATCCAGGCGTGCTCACCTCGCCCGCCGCGCGCCCACTGGTGTTCGTCCTCGTGGTCGATGACGGTGAGGCGCCCGGCGCGGTCCGCGACGTTCAGCACGCCCTCGTGGATGTCGAGCCAGAAGATGTCGACGTCGGCGGCGATGTCGTAGGCGGCGAACGGGAGTTTGGACGACAGGTCGTACACCCGGCCGTCGTCGCAGCCGGCGTAGATCCAGAAGTCGTCGGCGACCAGGCACTTGACGCCGTCCGGCAACTGGTAGTGGGCGAGGACCTCGCCGCCGTGCGCCAGGGTGTAGACGTCGCCCGACTGGTTGCCCACCCAGCAGCGCTCCTCGTCGATGTGGATGCCGAACGCGGCGGAGCCGGTACGGAAGCGCCACAGGACCGGGGCGACCGCGCGGGCCGTGGAGGGCGCGGAGGCCACCTGCCTGCGGGTGACGGCGCGGGGCGCGCGCTGTCCCTGGACGGCCGGGGCGTATCCCTTGCGGACCTTCTCGCCTATCTTCTTGGCGGCGGCGGCCGCGGCCTTCTCGGCGGTGGGGAAGGTCGACGTCTGGGTCTGTCCGGCGGCGCCGATCCTGCCGTAGCGCACCGACACGACCTGTCCCTGGACGGTGACTTCGTAGAACTTGTGCGCGCTCCCGTCGTCCTGTGACAGCTCCAGGTACGTCTTCGACATGTCAGACCTCTCCCCGCCCGGCCCCGCGGCGTGTTCCGCGGGTTCCACTGCCCGAACAGTAGGAGATCCCACTGACAATCGGTCCGTCGACCGCGTGGCCCGGCCCCTCAGGAGACGGTCGCGGGCGGCGGGGTCCAGCGCCTGGTGCGGGCCGCGGCGCCGGCGACGCCGTATCCCTCCTTCAGCTGTTCGGGGATGGCGTAGTGCATCACCCGTCCACGGGTCAGGGAGGACAGCTCCAGGGCGGTGGTGAGGTGGCCGAGCCGGTCCAGGGCCCACGCGCCGAGCGGTGAACGGTCCTCGATCGTCTCCAGGACGCCGAGGAGGTGCGGTGCCGCGCGCACCAGGGTGTCCCAGGCGGTGCTCGGCACGCCCAGCCAGTCGGCGCAGGTGTCGCCTACGAGGTGGCGGATCAGCGCGGAGACGACGGGGTCGAAGAGGGTGCCCGGGACGACTTCCTCGTACAGGTCGATCAGCTGCCTCGTCAGGTGGACGCCCTCCTCGGAGGGGCCCATGTGGCGCAGCATGTACAGGTCGAGGAACCGGCGTGCCTCGTCGAGCGTGGTCGGGACCGCCGACTGGTCGACGCCGAGGATGGCGCCGACGACGCGCCAGGCGTAGAAGTAGGCCTCCGCTCCTTCGACGGACATGTGGATGCCTAGTCGGTGGAGGCTGTCCAGGACGAGCAGGGAGAAGAACATCTGCCCGCCGATCATGTCCTCCTGGCAGATCGGCACGCCGAGGGTACCGGTGTCCCAGCGGTCCTCCCGCTTCAGGTGGTGCCGGATGGCGGCGTGCAGCAGGCGTACCTTCTGGGCGGCCGGGATGAAGCGTCCGCCGGCCTCGAAGGCGTCCGGCTGCATGAGGTAGACGGTGAACTGGCCGGTCTCGGCCATGCGTTTGGAGGGGTAGTCCAGCCCGTGGGTGGCCGACAGCAGCCGGGCGACGTGGGGAACGACGTAGCAGGCGGGCATGGACGCGAACGACAGCGCGGTGGAGATGTGCACGTTGTTGTCGAGGAAGAAGGCGCGGGCTCGTTCCATCTCCTCCCAGTCGACCCAGTCGGGCGGCGTGCCGGTCGTCCGCAGGTACTCCCGGGCCACGCCGGGAAGGCCGTCCGGCAGTTGCTGACCGGTGGTGGACACGTAGCGCATCAGCGAATTGAACTTGCCGACCTCGCCGCGCTCGAACAGCGTGGCGACGACCGCGTCGGCCAGTTCGTCACCGCTGTGGCGCAGGGCGTCCATCGACGTCTCGGTACAGGTCATGGCGGGCTCCTCGTCAGTGCGTGCGGTCGGTGGCGTGGAGGGCGAGTTCGCGCAGTGCCCGGCGGGCGTGCGGCGGTGTCCCTCCGGCGTCCAGGGCACGGGTGGCGCGCTCCACACGGGCGGCGATCATCCGCTCGATCCGTTGTGGCGCCTTCAGCTCGAGCATGAGACGGCGCACGTCGCGCAGATGGGTTCCGTCCAGATCGTCGCGGCCCAGCAGGCTGCGCAACCAGCCTCGTTGAGAGTCGTCGGCCGCCTTCCACGTCTCGGCCAGCAGAGCGGTCGGCCGGTGGCCGCGCACGTCGTCCAGGCCCGACTTCCCGGTGCGTTCCCGGTCTCCGAACAGGCCGAGCAGGTCGTCACGGAGCTGGAAGGCCTCCCCGAGCGCCAGGCCGTAGTCGCGGAAGGTGTCCTGCAACGCGGGGGCGGCACCGCCGAGCAGGCCACCGATGAGCAGGGGGTGTTCGACGGTGTACTTGGCGGTCTTGTACCGGACGACCTTCAAGGAGGTGTCGGTGTCCGGTCGTCCACCGGTGTGCAGGATCTCCAGGCACTCACCGGCGATGAGTTCCCGGGCGAGGGCGGCCCACAGGTCCCGGGCCCGCGCCAGATAGGCGGCCGGCAGACCACTCGTGGTGAACAACCGGCCCGCGAGGGCCATCAGGTGATCGCCCACCAGCATGGCCAGGGACCGCGCGGCCGTGTGCGCCTCGTGGCGGCCGCCCCGGACGAGCACGGCTTCCAGGGCGATGTGGGCGGTGGGCAGGCCGTGGCGCAGGCGGCTGTCGTCGATGAGGTCGTCGTGCACGATCGCGGCAGCGTGCACCAACTCCATGGAGGCCGCCGCTCTGACCAGCGCGTCGCTTTCGGGCTGTCCGGTTGCCCGCCAACCCCAGTAGCAGAAGGCCGCCCGCAGTCGTTTGCCGTGCCGGGCCGACGTCCGCAGCTGCTCGGCCACAGGCGCGAGAGCGTCGTCGACCGCCACGAGCAGGCGGGCCTCCTCGTCCAGGAAGTTCCGCAGGACGCCGTCGACGCGGGTTCTGAAGGCGTCCAGGTCCCAGCGCTCAGACATCGCCGCCGTCGGCCGCACGCCGGGCCTTCACGTGCTGGGCCAGAACCTCCAGGTGGGCGGGGGGCACTCTCGTGTACCGGTCCAGGGCCAGTCTGCCCCGGGCCTTGAGGTCCCCTTCCACGTCGCGCACCAGGTCGGCGGTGTCCGAACGGCCGAGGAGCCCACGGAGCCCGCCCACCGCCGAGCCGACCGTGCTCACCGCCAGGTCGGCCAGGCCGGCGACCAGCAGCACGGCCCGTTCGTCCCTGCCCGAGCCCCGTCGCGTCGCGTCCGTCATGCTTCTCCCCACCGGTCACGTCATCGGCACGGATGCGCCTGGTCGGCGGAGCATCCGGTCCGATCATGGCCGGGCATACGGGGCGGAAGATCCCGAATACCCCTTTGAGTGACGTGGGGAACTGGTGTCAGGCGGCCCGCTCCACGCTCCACCCGGGCAGCCGCTCGAAGAACGCCACCGCGTCCTCGCGCCACCGCGGCCGCCAGCCCCGCGCCACCAGGCGGGCCTGCTCCGCGTACTGCGCCATCTCGGCGCGCATGCGGTCGGCGACGCCCCGGCTCTCGCCGATCGCACGGATCTCGGCGACGGTCGCCGGCGTGCAGCCGGGGTCGCCCAGGGCCTCCCGCACGAAATCCCGCTCGGCGCCGCTCACGGCGGACAGGAGCCGGACGACGGCGTAGGTGTGCCTGCCCTCGCGGAGGTCGGTGCCGGTCGGCTTGCCCATCGTGTCCGCGTCGCCGAACAGGTCGAGGTAGTCGTCGCGCATCTGCCCGCAGATGCCGACCAGGCGCGAGTAGCGCCGCAACTCGCCCTCGTGGGCCGCCGGTGCCTCGCCCGCGGCGATGAGCCCGAGGGTCATGGGGGCGAGGATCGAGTACCGGGCCGACTTCCGGTCGGCGACGTCGTGCAGCACCTCGTCGTCCGGGACCGTGTCGGTGAAGTCACGTTCGAGGTCGGCGATCTGGCCCACGAAGGTGTCGGCCGCGACCCGCGTCTGCACTTCGACCATGGCCTGGCGCACCTCTGCCGGCAGCCCGGCGTCCAGCAGCGCTTGCAGCGAGAGGGCGAGCGCGAGGTCGCCGGCGAGCACGGTGAGGGCGAGCGCCGCCCGCGGCTGCCCGGGGAATCTCTCCCGGTAGGCGTAGTACGTCGTCGGGCCGCCCCTGCGGGTCGCGCTGTCGTCGATGAGGTCGTCGTGGACGAGGCCGTGGGTCTGGAGCAGCTCCACGCTCAGGGCGGCGGCGTCCAGCCCCTCGACGGGCCCGTCGGTGACCAGCCGGGCGGCCTCGTGCAGCAGCACGACCCGCATCCGCTTGCCGCCGCGCAGGGACAGGTCACGCAGCAACTGCACGCACTCAGGGGTGAAGCGGCTGAAGGACGGCGCGTCCAGGGTCCGGGCGAGGTCGTCGAAGTACTCCGTGAAGAGCCTGTCGAACCGGCGCCCGTGGCGGGCGAGGCGGGCCGGCGGCTGCTCGGTCATGACGAGGTCCTCCTGAGGGCGGGTGAGTGACGCGCTCAGCAGTGTGTCAGCCGACGCTCGCGGCTCCGCCTCGCGGGCTGCCGCTCGGCACCGGCGACGGTCCGCACCAGGAGCACAAGGGGGGCCCGGCCCCGCGATGGCGGGGCCGGGCCGGGGACACGGGGGCGCTCAGCCCTGCCGGGCCTTGAAGCGCGGGTCCTTCTTGTTGATCACGTAGGTCACGCCCCGGCGGCGCACCACCTGCGCGCCGGGCCTGGCCTTGAGCGAGCGGAGGGAATTGCGCACCTTCATGGGGTCCTCCTTGTTCCGTGGTGGCGCGGGATCAGCGTTCCTCGCGGAACGCCACGTGCGCCCCCGCGACCGGGTCGTACTTGCGCAGTACGAGGCGGTCGGGATCGTTGAGCCGGTTCTTGCGCGTCACGTAGGTGACGCCGGTGCCCGCCGTCGACTTCAGCCTGACGACCGGGCGTGCGGTGCTGCGTGCCATGGGTGCTCCTTCCGACCGAGCCCGCGGTGTCCGTTCCTGTGCTGACCCGCGCATGCCAGTCGGACGTCTCAACACCGCACCCCGCCGGCGCATTCCCGCGGTCGCGAGGGCCTGCCGGGCGGGGATCAGCAGTCCTGCCACAACCGCGTCATCACCCGCACCCCGAACCGCAGCCCCTCCAGCGGCACCCGCTCGTCCACGCCGTGGAAGAGGCGGCCGTAGTCGAGGTCGTGGGGCAGTTTGAGGCCCTTGAAGCCGAAGCAGCGGATGTCCAGCTTGGTGAAGGCCTTCGCGTCGGTGCCACCCGGGTTGCAGTACGGCACCGGGTGGCCGTCGGGGTCCTCGGCGCGCACCGCGGCGCACATGGCGTCGACGAGGGGGCCGTCGAAGGACGTCTCCATCGCGATGTCGTGGTTGACCCACCGGCGGGACACCGAGGGCAGGAGCAGCGCGTCGATCGCGTCGACCAGTTCCTGTTCGTGGCCCGGCAGGAAGCGGCCGTCGACGCGGGCCGTGGCCCGGCCGGGGATGACGTTGGTCTGGTACCCGGCCGTGAACATGGTGGGGTTGGCCGAGTTGCGGAGCACGACCTGCATGAAGTCCCCCACGTGACCGAGCTTGGCCAGCTCGGCGTCCAGGTCCTCGGCGTCGAGGTCGAGGTCGACGTCCTGGAGGCGTGCGGCCTCGGCGAGCAGGGCGCGTACCGGCTCGATCAGCCGGACGGGGAAGGTGTGCCGGCCGATGCGGGTCAGGGACTCGGCGAGGTCGGTGACGGCGTTCTCGTCGTTCGGGGAGGAGCCGTGGCCGGCGCGGCCGGCGGCCGTCAGCTCCATCCAGGCCATGCCGCGCTGGGCGTTCTCGATCGGGTAGAGGCGCCGGGTGTCGTCCAGGGCGTAGCTGAAGCCGCCGCCCTCGCCGATCGCCTCGGTCACCCCGGCGAACAGGTCGGGCCGGTGCTCGACCAGCCAGTGGGCACCGAACCTGCCGCCCGCCTCCTCGTCGGCGAGGAAGGCGAGGACGATCTCGCGGGCGGGCCGGGTACCGGTGCGGGCGAAGTGCCGGGCGGTGGCCAGCATGACGGCCACCGTGTCCTTCATGTCGATGGCGCCCCGGCCCCACAGGTAGCCGTCGCGGATCTCCCCCGAGAACGGCGGCACCTGCCATTCCGCCGGGTCGGCGGGTACGACGTCCAGGTGGCCGTGGACCAGCAGGGCGCCGCGTGCCGGGTCGGCGCCCGGGATGCGGGCGACGACGTTGGCGCGGCCGGGGGCGCTCTCGACCAGTTCGGAGGCGATGCCGGCCTCGGCGAGGAGTTCGACGACCCGGTCGGCGCAGGCACGCTCGTCGCCGGTGGGGTTGGAGGTGTCGAAGCGGATCAGTTCCGCGCACAGCTCGACGACTTCCCGCTGTGCCTCCTCGGAGGCCGGGACGGGGGCGGGGGCGGTGGTGCTCACGGTGCTCCTACGGGGGCCGTGCCGGAGGCGGCCGGGGTGGGTTCGGTGGTGTCGTCGAGGGCGGTGGTGCCGTACGTCCTGATCCAGCCGGCCAGGCCGAGGGCGCAGTAGAGGACGAACGCGGTCAGCAGCGAGTTCAGGGCGGGGATGCCGCCGTCGTAGAACTTGCCGACGCAGAAGGCGGCCGCCCAGATGACCAGGGACATCGGCACCCAGGTCGGTGAGGTGGCGGGCAGGGTCCCGGCCTCGCGGGTGGCGTCCAGGGGTGCCCGCATGCGGCGCACCACCCAGTACTCGGCGACGATGATGCCGCCGACCGGCGGGATGGCGACGCCCAGCACGGACAGGAAGTCGGTGAAGTGGGTCATCATGCCGACGGCGGACAGCAGGGTGCCGGCGATGCCGAGGGCGATGGTGACCGCGCCCCGGTGCAGGCGCTTGCCGAAGACGACCTGGAAGAAGTTGACGACGCCGAGGGAGGAGCCGTACAGGTTCCAGTCGTTGATCTTCGCGGTGGACATCAGGACGACGAGCACGCCGAAGACGCCGGAGGTGGAGAGCACGATCTGGGAGACCTGGCCGCTGCCGACCATGTGGCCGAGCAGGACGCCGGTCAGGCCGACGATGTACTCGGAGAGGATCATCGACGACGCGCTCTGGAGGAAGACGTGGCTGCCCTTGCGGTTGTAGCGGGTCATCTCCGGGGAGACGATCGCGCCGGTCATGAAGCCGCCCGCGATGGCGGTCGCCGCGACGGCGAGCGGGATGGTCTCGCCGGGCGCCGGCGAGTTGATCAGCTCGGAGAGCGAGTGGTCGCTCAGCGCGTCGGTCACCGACCAGGCGACCATCGCGAAGAACAGCGGGGTGACGATCTTCGCGAAGACGGCCATGTACTTGAAGCCGAAGATCACCAGCACGGTGATGCCGACGCCCGCGGCCACGCACCACAGCCACGAGGGGCCGCCGACCAGCGCGGAGACGCTGTCACCGAAGATCGTGTTCTGTACGCCGAACCAGCCGACGAGGCTGACCGAGATGACCAGGCTGACCAGGGCCGAGCCGTTGCGGCCGAAGCCGGCCCAGCGGGTGAGCAGCGGGGTGGCCAGGCCCTCGCGCATGCCGGCCAGGCCGATCGCGAAGATGACCACTTCCAGGATCACCGCGCCGAGGGTGAACGCGAGGAAGGCGTCGCCGAAGGTCATGCCGACGCCGATGGTGGCGCCGAGGGTGAACTGGGAGATGGAGCCCGACTGGGCGAGCCACTGGAGCAGCATCGTCCAGAAGCCGAGCCGCTTGTCGCGCGGGACGCGGGAGAGGGCGTAGTCGTCGCTGCCGACGGCGCGGGCGGCGCCCGTGGCGGGCTCGGTGCCGGTGTTCCCGGGCGCGGTGCCGGTGTTCTTGTGCGCGGCCATGATCACGACTCCCCGGGTTCGCGGCCGAGGGTCTGCAGCCGGGTCAGCGAGCCGTAGCGGGACACGAGCGCGTCGAACTCCTGGTCGTCGTGGAAGTCGACCCGTCCGCCGCCGTAGGACTTCGCGGTCTCGACGGCGAACCGGGCCGCCGCCGCGATGTCCGTCTCGTGGCTGGCACCCGTCTGGCAGCCGGGCACGGCCGCCGCGGAGGTGATCGCGAGGCCGACGACCGGAGCGGCCGTCGCCGTGGCCGGCTGAAGGATCGAATTGATGTGATGTACACCGTTACCGTACGGGGTGATGTCCTGGGTGGTCACCGGGTACGTGACCAACGGCTCACCGGTCACCACGGCGAGCAGCTCGCCGAGCTGCTCGCTGACCTTGAGCACCCAGCCCTCCTTGACGGTGGGCGACAGGGCGAGGCCCTTGTGGTTGATGATCCGGTTGCCCTTGGTGGTGTCGACGGAGAGCACGGCCTCCATCTCGCCGGTGACCTCGTGCCGGTTCATGGTCGCGATGTCGACGGGCGAGTCCATGAAGGGCACCGGGTCGTGCGGCGCGGTCGGAGCGTCCGGGCAGATGTGCGTGGCGACGATCACGTCACCGTCGAGCACGTCGCCGCGGCGGCGCATGTCGAGGAGCTTGGCGGCGGTGGCGAGCGCGGCGACCGCGCCGTCGGCGTCGGAGACCAGGCCGGTCGCCTCCGGGCGGGCCCCGATGCCGCCGAGCCGCCCCACCACGCCCAGGGTGCGCGCCTGGCCACCGCGGGTGCGGCCGTCCCGGCCGGGGATCCGCACGAGCACGAAGTCCGTCGAGCCGCGCTCGCCGGTGACGGTGGTGACCTCGGCGCCGGAGCCCTCGGGCCCCGCCACGGAGTCGAGGTGGGCGGCGACGCGCTTGCCGTCGACGTCGGGATCGTCCAGCAGATCCACGAGGTCCAGGACGTACTTCAACATGGGCAGTTCTCCTGATCCGCACCGGGAGCGGTGCTGACAGCAGGTTCGGGATCGACTAACGTTCTCCGCAACTGTTTCCCGTTATCTGCAATACGCGTCTGAATGGCGAGATGGAGGAGAGTCACCGTGGCCGACCCGCCGGTACAGCCCGCGGACCGGAAGACCCCGGCCGGGGCGCTCCAGACCGTCGACCGCGCCCTGCTGGTGCTGCTGGCCTTCGAGCGCACCCGGCCGGACTGGGGCGTCACCGAGATCGCCGCCGAGTTCGGCTGGGACACCTCGGTCGCCCAGCGCCTGCTGTCCACGCTCGCGGGCCGCGGCTTCCTGGTCTCCGACCCGGCGACCCGGCGCTACCGCATCGGTCCGGCCGCCCTGCGCCTGGGCCGTCTCTGGGAGCGCTCGGGCTCCCTGGAGCTGCTCGCCGAGCCCGTCCTCCAGGAGCTGCGGGCGGCCACCGGCGACACGGTGCTCTTCTGCCTGCCCGACAACTTCCACATGCGCTGCGTCGCGGCCGTCGAGGGCGAGGAGGGGCCGCTGCGCTACTACCCGCTGGTCGGCGAGCTGTACCCGGCGCACGCCGGGGCCACCAGCAAGTCGTTCTACGCCTTCCTGCCCGACGACCAGCGCCACCGCCTCTTCCGCGGACGCCCCATGGCCCGCTTCACCGAGCGCACCGTCACCGACGCCGACCAGCTGGAACGCGAGTTCCGCCAGGTCCGCGCGCAGGGCTACGCCTGGACGGTCGGCGAGTACGACGCCGGCATCGGCACCGTCGCCCTGCCCGTGTTCCTCGGCGCGGAGCCCTACGGCAGCCTCAGTCTCGGCGCCGCCAAGGAGCGCTTCCCCGAGGGCCCCGAGGACCGTCTCGAGGTGCTGCGCCGGGCCGCCCGGCTGCTGGAGCAGCGCCTGACGCATCCGCCCCAGCACCACCGGCGCCCGCGCCCGCCCCGCACCGCCTGACCCGCACCTCCGATCCACCCCCGTAGACGAGGACCACCCCGTGAATCTCCTGCTCCTGTCCAACTCCACCCAGCACGGCCGCGGTTACCTGGAACACGCCATGGACACCGTGACCGGCTTCCTGCCCACGGGCGGGCGCCTGGTCTTCGTGCCGTACGCACTCGCCGACCACGACGGCTACACCGCGAAGGTGCGCGGCGCGCTCGCCGGGGCGGGGATCGAGGTGCGGGGCGTGCACGAGGGCGGCGACCCGCTCGCGCGGCTCGCCGAGGCGGACGCCGTGTTCGTCGGCGGCGGCAACTCCTTCCGGCTGCTCTCCGCGCTGTACCGCACGGGGCTGCGGGAGGCACTGATCAAGGCCGTCGGCGCGGGACTGCCGTACATGGGGGCCAGTGCCGGCACCAACATGGCGGCGCCGTCGCTCCGCACCACCAACGACATGCCGATCGTCGAGCCGCCCTCCTTCGAGGCGCTCGGCCTGGTCCCCTTCCAGATCAACCCGCACTACCTCGACCCGGACCCGGCGTCCACGCACAAGGGCGAGACCCGCGAGGAACGGCTGACGGAGTTCCTGGAGGAGAACGACGTGCCGGTCCTCGGCCTGCGGGAGGGCTCCTGGCTGCGCGTCGACGGGGGGCGCGCGACCCTGGGTGGCGCGCGCGACGCCCGTCTCTTCCGCCGCTCCACCGCCGCCCGCGAGATCGCGGTGGGCGCCGACCTGTCCGAACTGCTCGACGTCACCCCGGCGTTCGACTCGCGGGCGTAGCACCGCGCGGTGCTCCGGGCGATCCGCGCGCGATCCGGAGGCCGCGGACCGGGCGACGGCCGGACACATGCGGATGGCCGGCGCCCGGTCGCGCGCCTCGGTGGACGGCGGCGGCGTCTGACCGGGACCTCGTCCCGTCCGCGGTCTGTCGGCCTCGCCGCCTCGTCAATAGCCTGGTGACGTAAGGCCGTTGTCGACCGAGGAGCCCCATGTCCACCGCGCAGCAGGTCCCCGACATCCTCTCCCCCGAGTTCGCGGCGAACCCCTATCCGGTCTACCGGGCGATGCGGGAGAGCGCGCCCCTCATCTGGCACGAGGCGACGCGGAGCTGGATCGTCTCGCGCTACGACGACGTGGAGCGCGTCTTCAAGGACCGGAACGGGCAGTTCACGACCGAGAACTACGACTGGCAGCTCGAGCCCGTGCACGGCAGGACGATCCTCCAGCTCAGCGGCCGGGAGCACGCGGTCCGGCGGGCGCTGGTCGCGCCGGCGTTTCGCGGGGCCGATCTCCAGGACCGGTTCCTGCCGGTGATCGAGCGCAACTCCCGCGAGCTGATCGACGTGTTCCGGCACACCGGACGCGCCGACCTGGTCGCCGACTACGCGACCCGCTTCCCGGTCAACGTCATCGCGGACATGCTGGGTCTGGACAAGGCGGACCACGACCGGTTCCACGGCTGGTACACGTCGGTCATCGCCTTCCTGGGCAACCTCTCGGGGGACCAGGAGGTGGCGGCCGCGGGAGCGCGCACCCGCGTGGAGTTCGCCGAGTACATGATCCCGATCATCCGGGAGCGCCGGGAGAATCCGGGCGACGACCTGCTGTCCTCCCTGTGCGCGGCGGAGGTCGACGGGGTCCGGATGAGCGACGACGACATCAAGGCGTTCTGCAGCCTGCTGCTCGCGGCGGGTGGTGAGACCACGGACAAGGCGATCGCCAGTATCTTCGCCAACCTGCTCGCCCACCCGGAGCAGTTGGCCGCCGTGCGCGAGGACCGGTCCCTGATACCGCGCGCCTTCGCGGAGACACTGCGCTACACCCCGCCGGTGCACATGATCATGCGTCAGTCGGCGTCCGAGGTGGAGCTGAGCGGCGGCACCATACCGGCGGGCGACACCGTCACGTGTCTCATCGGCGCCGCCAACCGGGACGGGAGCCGCTACCGCGACCCGGACCGCTTCGACCTGCACCGCGAGGACCTGACCACGACGACCGCCTTCTCGGCCGCCGCCGACCATCTCGCCTTCGCGCTGGGCCGGCACTTCTGCGTCGGAGCGCTGCTGGCGAAGGCGGAGGTCGAGATCGGCGTGGGACAACTGCTGGACGCCATGCCGGATCTGCGGCCGGACGACGGCTTCGACGCGGTGGAGCGCGGGGTGTTCACCCGGGGCCCGCAGTCCCTGCCGGTGCGGTTCACACCGCGCGCGGGCTGACGCGGGCACACCCGGTCAGACCACGACGGGGGTGAACAGGGCGGGCAGGGCGGTGAGTCCGCGCATCCAGATCGACGGACGCCAGGTCAGCTCCTCGGGCTCCACCGCGAGGACGAGGTCGGGGAGGCGTTCCAGCAGGGTCTCGACCGCGGTGCGGGCGACGACGTCGGCGAGCAGCGGCGCCGGGTACGGGCACCGGTGCTCGCCGTTGCTGAAGGACAGGTGCGCGGAGTTCTCGGCGCCGACGTGGGCCTCGGGCCAGAGCTGCGGGTCGGTGTTGGCCGCGGCCAGGCCGAGGACGAGGCAGTCGCCGGCGCGGATCTGCCGGCCGCCCAACTGGGTGTCGTTCACGGCCCAGCGGCCGATGAAGTTCTGCGTCGGCGTGTCCAGCCACAGCACCTCGTTGAGCGCCTCCCCCACGCTGAGCCGCCCGCCCGACACGTTGAGGGCGAAGCGTTCGTCGGTGAGCAGCAGCCGGAGCGTGTTCCCGATCCAGTTGGCGGTGGGCTGCTGGGCGGCGGCGATCACGGAGATCAGGTCCTGCACCGTCTCCTCGTCGGTCAGGCCCGCCGGGTGGGTCAGCATCCGCGAGGTGACGTCGGGGCCGGGCCGCTCGCGCTTGTGCCGGACCAGGCCGTGGATGCGCTCGCCCACACGTGTGTACGCCGCGACGGGGTCGTCGCCCTCCGCCGCGTCGAGGGAGATGCGCAGGTCCTCGACGAGGTGCTGGGTCTCGGCACCGCTGTGCGGCATCCCGCACATGCGTACCGCGGCGCGCATGGGCAGGGCGTGCGCGTAGCCGCTCATCAGCTCGGCCCGGCCGCTGCCGGCGAAGCCCGCGATGAGCCGGTCGGCGAGCTGCCGGCAGTCCCGGGCCAGCTCGAACTGGTCGACGCCGGCCAGGGCATGGGTGATCACGCCGGCCCGGCGCCGGTGTTCCTCGCCCTCGGTGAACAGCACCGAGGGCTGATGTCCGACGTAGGGCATGAGCGGCCAGTCGGGCGGGATGCGGTCCCACTGGTTCCAGCGCCGCGAGTCGCGGGCGAACAGCTCGTCGTGGGTGGTCACGTAGCTGACCTCGGGGTAGCCGAGGACCAGCCAGGCGGGTACCCCGCCGTCGAGGAGCACTGGTGCGACGGCGCCGTGCTCGCCCCGCAGTCCGCGGTACAGCTCCGACGGCGTCTGCTGGTACGCGAGACCGGCCAGCGCGACGGCGTCCGGGTGGGCGGGGCAGCCCGGTGCGGCGACGGGGTGCGGAGCGGGGTCGATGTCGGTCACGGTGCGCCCTCCTGGGCCAGGGCCAGTTGGTAGAGGTGGTCCACAAGGGTGACCAGCACGTCCTTGCCGGACGCGCGAACCCGGGCGTCGCAGTCGATCAGCGGTACGCGCTCCGGCAGCGCGAGGGCCAGGCGGATCTCGTCCAGGGAGTGCCGGGCGGTGTCGTCGTCGAAGCGGTTGACGGCCACGACGAACGGGGTGCCGTGGTGTTCCAGCCGGTCTATCGCGTACCAGGAGTCGTCCATGCGGCGGGTGTCGACGAGGACGACCGCGCCCAGGGTGCCGGAGAAGAGGCGGTCCCACAGGAACCAGAAGCGCTCCTGGCCGGGGGCGCCGAACAGGTACAGCACCATGCGGTCGTTGAGGCTGATCCGGCCGAAGTCGAAGGCCACCGTGGTGGTGGTCTTCGCCGTGACGTCACCGGTCTCGTCCACGCCCACGCCGGCCTGGGTCATCACCTCTTCCGTGTTGAGGGGCCGGATCTCGCTGACGGAGCGCACCAGGGTGGTCTTGCCGACGCCGAACCCGCCCACGACGACGATCTTCAGGCCGGTCTCCGCCGCGTCGGTCAGAGGTGTGCGGCCGGAGGCGGAGAGGTGCGCGGGGGTGGGCGTGTCAGAGGTTGCGGAGCCCATGGAGCACCTCCTGGAGAAGGGCGGTATCGGGGCGGTGCGACGCGGCGGACCGCCCCAGGCGCGGATGGCGGGCGGTGATCCTGCCGGTGGCGAGCAGGTCGCCGAGCAGGATGCGGACCACCGTGATCGGCAGTGCCAGTTCGGCGGCGAGTTCCACCACGGCCGTGGGGTGCCGGCACAGCTCCAGGATCCGGATGTGTTCCGACTGCATGCCGGCCGACGGTTCGCACTCGCCGACCACCAGGGTGACGAGGTCGAAGGAGTCGTCGGCGCGGCTGCGTCCGCCCGTGACCGTGTAGAGCCGGTCGGGTGCGCCGGTGTCCACGGGCCTGCGCGTCACGACGGGCCGCTCCCGCGCAGGGCGTGGCGCGGCGCGGCCCGCAGGTGCTCGCCGATCTGCTCGACCAACTCGGTCATCTGGTGGCCCACCACGCCGGGGTCGGCGTCCTCCACCGCGACGACGGCCAGGTGTGCGCCCTCGCCCGCCTCGACGATGAACAGCAGCCCTCCGTGGAACTCGGTCATGGAGTGCCGTACGCCACCGGTTCCGTTGCCGAACTCGACGGAGGCGCCCTGGGCGAGGGCCTGGATGCCGGAGCAGATCGCGGCCAGTTGGTCGGCCCGGTCCAGGGTGAGGTGTTCGGTCCAGCAGAGCCGGAGGCCGTCGCGTGACAGGACGAGGGCGTGGCGGGTGCCGGGGGTGCTGTCCAGGAGGTTCTGGAGGAGCCAGGTGAGGCTGTTGTCGGTGGTCTGCATGCTGAGTGAGGGGACGGTGGGTGCTGCTGCTCCGGTCACCGGCCCGTTCCTCCAATCTCACGAACTCGGTTGCGAAGGGGCTCCGTTGTGCGCCGTGCGGAGGGGCGCGCGGTCTACCCGGACGCGGGCGGCTCCGGCGTCGGCGCCCCGCCGGCCGCCCCGGACCGGCGCCCGCGGTGGAAGGCACCGAAGCTGGACCCGGCGTCGCGGGACGCCGTCGCCGGCCGGTCGGTGGGCCGCGGGGGCGGGTCGCGCCGTTCGCGCTCGGCCTCGGCCATGGTCCGGCCCGGGGAGCGCACGGGCAGTCCGCCCGGTGTCGCGGACGGCGTGCGGCTTCGCGGCGCCTGCTCGGGAGGTACGGTCCGCTCGGCGTCCCGGACGTCCGGGAGGCGCGACGCGGCCAGGGGCGCCTCCGCGGCGGGCGCGGGTCCGGGGACGGGGACGCGGGCGGCGCCGCCGAAGGTGCGGCCGGTCAGGGCGGGCCCCGGGTCCCGCTGCTGGGCGAGCAGTTGCGGCGGCACCAGGACGACGACGCCCGTGCCGCCGCGGGACGAGGGGCGGTAGCTCACTCCGACGCCGTACTTGGCGGCCAGCCGTCCGACCACGGCCAGGCCGAGCCGGGTGCCCTGGAGCGAGGCCAGGTCGGTCGCCCGTCCCGACACGGCCTCCTCGGCGTGGCGCATGGCGGCGTCGGCCATCTTCAGTCCGCTGTCCTCGATGGTGATGACGATTCCGGCGGTACGTTCCTCCACGTACACGTGGACCTCGTCGACGGGTGGCGAGAAGTTGGCTGCGTTGTCCATCAGTTCGGCCAGCAGGTGCATGACGCCCTCGGCCGCGTAGCCGGAGATCGCGGCGGTGGTGGAGCAGTGCATGCGGACGCGCTGGTAGGCGGCGATGCGGCCGACGGCACCGCGCAGGATGCTCTCCATCACGATGGGCCTGTTCCAGGCGCGGCTCGAGCGGCCGCCCATCAGCAGGGCCAGGCGGTCGGTGATGAGACCGAGCTGGGAGGTGCTGTGGTCGAGCCTCAGGAGGTCGCCCAGGACCTCCTCTCCGTGCCGGTCCTGCATGTCCCGCAGGTCGGCGAGCATGCGCACGGCCTTGGCCTGGACACGGCTGAGGGACTTGGCGGAGGCGGCCTCGGCGGCGGCGGTGCGCCGTTCGCTGTGGGCCAGTTCCCGGACGAACAGTTCGGCACAGGTACGCAGGTGCGGGCGCCGGGGCCAGTCCAGCTCGGCGAGGACGGCCTCGGCCGAGGTGCCGTCGCGCAGCCTGCGCACCGCGGCGGGCAGGGTGCTGCTCGTCAGGTGTTCCAGCTCCCCGGTGGCGCTGCGCGTCTCACGGAGCGCCTCCTGGTGCCGGGCCTCGGCCTCCGCGGCGTGCCGTACGGCGTCGGCCGTGAGGGAGGCGAAGCCCTGGACGACCTGACGCAGGTGCGGCCCGGGTGCGGGGGCGGTGCGGGCGACGGCCTCGTCGGCGCCGGCCCCCTCGCGCACCTGCTGGGCGACGCCCGGCAGCACGACGTTGACGAGGTGCACCAGGCCGGCGTTCTCCTGGGCGAGCCGGGCCTTCAGGGTGCCGATCTCGGTTATCCGGTCGGCCGCGGTACGGCGGGCCCGCCCGACGAGGTGGGAGGCGAGGACCACGGTGACGGCGACGCAGAGCCAGGACGTCACGGCGAGGGTCGCGGTCCAGCCCTGGGCGGCACCGGGCGCCGCGGCCCAGGCGGCACCGGCGCCCGCGGCGGTCGCGGGCAGCACGACCAGGGCGACGGCGGGGGTGCGGCGGGGGGCTTTCTGCGTCCGGGGCGGGGTGGGGGGTGCAGACACTGACATTCCGCGGTCCCTGGGGTCCTTGAGAGCGGGGAAGGGCCGATCGACATGGGTCGGCCCGCGGGGCGGAGCCGTGCCACCGGGTCCTGTTGACCACTCCGGTGATCACTCCGGTGGACTTCCGGCTCATGCTAGTCAGCGCCGCGGACACGCATGCCCGACCCGCCGGGAACCCCACCGAGGAGCGAACTTCCCGCACATCCCGTCGATCGAAAGCGCCGATGTGATACGGCCGTTCGGACCGGCCGGCGGCCTGCTCGCGCGGTGGCCGGACGGGCCGGGCCCGGGCGCGGCGACACCATCTGGGTGACTGTGGGATGCGGTGGGGCGCGACAGCGGATCGTATGGGTGCCATGCGCAGACCCATAGCCGTGGCTTCAAGCCACTCACGCCTGCTCACGACAGGCGTGCTCCTCGCCTCCCAGTCACTCCTGCTGACCCTGTCGGCGGTCCCCGCGACCGCCGGAGACGCCGGGTCGCCCGTCCGCGGTTCCGCCTACATGGGCCGGGGTGTCCTCGCCCACGAAGGTGTCCAGGGGCGGCCCGCCGAAACCCGCGCCAGTCAGATCGAGGGCGTGGACGTCTCCAGCCACCAGGGCAACGTCGCCTGGTCGACCCTGTGGAAGAGCGGGGTCAAGTGGGCCTATGTGAAGGCCACCGAGGGGACCTCCTACCGCAACCCGTACTTCGCCCAGCAGTACGGCGGCTCCTACGACACCGGCATGATCCGCGGCGCGTACCACTTCGCGACCCCGGACACCTCCGGCGGCAAGGCCCAGGCCGACTACTTCGTCGACCACGGCGGCGCCTGGTCGAAGGACGGCAAGACCCTGCCCGGCGTCCTCGACATCGAGTACAACCCGTACGGGGCCACCTGCTACGGAAAGACCAAGTCCCAGATGGTGAGCTGGATCAAGAGCTTCGTGGACCGGTACAAGGCGCGCACCGGGCGCGAGGCCGCCATCTACACCTCCACCAACTGGTGGACGCAGTGCACCGGCAACTCCAGCGCCTTCGGCGCGGACAACCCCCTGTGGGTCGCCCGGTACGCCTCGTCCGTGGGGGCCCTGCCGGCCGGCTGGGGCTTCCACACGATGTGGCAGTACACCTCGACCGGAAAGACCGTCGGGGACCACAACAAGTTCAACGGATCGCTGGACCGCGTCAAGGCCCTGGCCAAGGGCTGACGGGGACCCGCGTCGGGCGCCGGTCGCGGTGTCAGCGGCCGGCGAGGGGTTCCAGGATGCCGGTGACCTGCTCGCGCATCACGTCCCGGGCAGCGGGCGGCAGTCCGCCGAGATCCGTACCCTCCAGGGCGTCGACGGCCTCGTCGGCGCCCCCGTCGCACGCGGTGCTGCCGCCGACCACCTCGTAGCCGTCCCGGACGGCGACCCGCAGCCGGGGCCGGCCGTCGTCGTCGGTGTGCACCGCCGTGGCGACGACCAGGGGCGGCGGCCCGCCCGCCGCGGCGGGCTCCTTGCGGTAGCCGCTGGCCGTCGGGGTGCGCCAGCGCAGGCCCAGCAGCAGGTGACGCTTGGCCATCACCTCGGCCAGATCCGTCTCGTAGGCCCCGTCGGAACCCAGTACGGTGGCGCGGGCGTCCAGCACGAGGGCCGCGGGCAGCAGGCAGCGCAGGGTGCTGCCCACGAGGTTGCCGCCGACCGTCGCCGCGCGGCGCACGGCTCCGGTGCCCACCGAGCCCGCCGCGCGGCGCAGCACCTCCGGTACCCGCTCGTCGATGCGGTGCAGCAGTACGGCCGCGCCCAGCGCCTCGGGTTCGAGGACGGTCGCCTCCGGCAGCTCGCGCAGGGACATGGCCAGTTCGGGGAAGCCGTCGCGTTGCCAGGCGGCCCACACGAGAGTGGCGCCGCCGACGGGCACCGCTCCCTCCGCCAGGCACTCCTGTGCCTCGGACACGGACGTGGGCAGACGCAAGTGCATGCTGATCGACCTGCTTTCCCGGCAGTCGGCGGTGGAACGACGAGGCGTCACCCGCCGCGTGATCACGGCCAATGTGATTGTCCGTACCGTCGACGGGGCGCGTACAGGGCTCACTCGGTTCCGATGTGCGCCCCCCGCGCGCCGGTGCACCTCCTACGGGTGCCCTATGGGTGCTCTATGGGCGTCGTGCCACGAAGACGAGTTCGCGACCAGGGCGGTCGGGGGCGTCGCGCACCTCCCGGACCTCGAAGCCCCGACCGGTCAGGTCGGCCTCCACCTCGGCCCGGTCGCGGAAGCGCAACGTGGAGTCGGAGGTCAGCACTTCGCCGTCCGCGGTGAAGACGTGGGTCCAGCGGAAGGTGACGAGCGGGCCGCTCACGTCCAGCAAGTCGCACCAGCTCTCCACCGCACCCGTGCCGGGGATCTCGACGACCCGGTGCGTGTGCTCGCGGACCCACTCCTCCCAGGCACGCCGGGCCGGGTCCCGTGTCTCGAACACCAGGTGCCCGCCGGGCCGCAGGGCCTCGTACGCCCCCTGAAGTGTCCCCCGCCACGCCCGTGGCCCGGTGATCGCCTGGGCGACGTTCGCCGTCATGGTCGCCAGGTCCGTGCGCAGCGGGGGCAGCGAGGTCGCGTCCCCCTCGATCCAGCGCACCCGAGCGGCGCCCGGCTTGCCCCGGGCCACGTCGAGGGAGGCCGCGGCGGGATCCACCCCGACCACCTCGATGCCCCGTGCGGCCAGCAGCAGGGCGAACACCCCGGTGCCGCAGCCGATGTCCAGCACGCGCCGGGCGCCGAACTCGCCGGTCATGCCCAGGTACGCGTCCAGGTCGCCGCGATCGGTGTCCAGCGCGTCGTAGACGGCGGCGAGCCGCGGATGCAGGAAGCACTCGTCAGCCATACGGCCGACGATAACGTGCACGCGCGCGCGTGCGGTCGTACGGAATCCCCGCCGGGTTCCCGGCCGGCCCCACCGAGCCGGTGCGGCGGGAGCGGACGCGGGGTGCACCGGCGCACCGGGAGCCGACCGGCGTGCCTCCGTGCGGGGCGCCGGTGCGCGTTCCCGGGGGTCGCACGGGGTATCTCCCAAGACGGGCCCCCGAGACCGCCGCCCCGGACACCCGCGCGGTCACCCGTCTCCCACGGAAGGCGCACCGACATGACCGAGCCTCACGACCTGGAGCCCGTCGCGACGTTCTGCGGCAACTGCGACTGCGGCTGTCCCCAGTTGTTCGTCGACCCCCAGGCACCGGCGGAGCGGCGGATCGTCCTGACCGACGACTTCGGCCAGCGCGTGCAGATGAGCGCCGACCAGTTCTCGTCGCTGGTCGACGACGCCAAGCAGGGCAAGCTGGACGGCGTCGCGCTGCCCTGACCGGTCCGCCGCGGGGCCTTCCGGGTGAACGGCCCCGCGCTTCCCCGGTCGGCCTGCGTCGACCGGGGAACAAGGACGGGCATGCGCGCACTCGTCATCAACTGCACCCTGAAGCCCTCCCCGGCGCCGTCCAACACCGAGGCCCTCGCCTCGACGGTCATCGCGGCCCTGAAGGGCCACGGAGCCGAGGTGGACGTCGTCCGGGCCGTCGACCTGAATCTGAGACCGGGCGTCGAGACCGACATGGGCGACGGCGACGACTGGCCCCAGGTGCACGAGAAGCTCCTGGCCTCCCAGATCCTGATCATCGGGTCGCCCACCTGGCTCGGCCGTCCGTCCTCCGTGGCCCAGCGGGTCCTCGAACGGATGGGCGCCATGATGAGCGAGACCGACGACGAGGACCGCCCCGTCGCCTACAACCGCGTCGCCGGTGTCCTGGTGACCGGCAACGAGGACGGCGCGCACCACGTCATCAGCGAGATCAGCGGCGGACTCGCGGACATCGGCTACACCGTCCCGGGACAGGCCTGGACCTACTGGCACCTGGGTCCCGGACCCGGACCCGACTTCCTCGACGACGAGCGCGGCCACGACTGGGCGCTCTCCACCGGCCGGGCGATGGCGTCCAACCTCGTACACGCCGCGCGCGCCCTCGCCGCGATGCCCGTGCCCGCCCCACCGTCCTGACCTCGCAGGCCTTCGTACCGCACTCATGGTCACCGACCTGGCCCGCGGATGTCTGAGGGTCCCGATACGGGGCATTCGTGCACGAGCAACGACGTACGACACACATGAGGAGCTGAGGTCCGCCATGACGCACGACCTGACCCCGAAGTACACGGTCCCCGGCATCGAGCGCGAGGCCGCCGGACGGCTGATCGGTGTGCTGCGACTGCGCCTGCACGCCCTCAACGATCTGCACCTGACCCTCAAGCACGTGCACTGGAACGTCGTCGGGCCGCACTTCATCGCCGTGCACGAGATGATCGACCCGCAGGTCGACCAGGTGCGCGACATGGCCGACGACGTCGCGGAGCGCATCGCCGCGCTCGGCGGTGTGGCCCAGGGCACGCCCGGGGCCCTGGTGTCGGAGCGGAAGTGGGACGACTACTCCATCGGCCGGGCCGACGCGATCGCCCACCTCGGCGCGCTCGACCTGGTCTACACCGGCGTGGTGGAGGGCATGCGCGCGGCCGTCGAGGAGGCCGGCAAGATCGACACCGCCACGGAGGACCTCCTGATCGGCCAGCTCCGGGACCTGGAGCAGTTCCAGTGGTTCGTGCGGGCCCACCTGGAGAGCGCCGGAGGCACCCTGGCGACGGGCAGCGCGGAGTCCGAGAAGGAGGCGGCGGCCCGCGGCGCCGAGATCGGCTGACGGCCGGCCCCGCCGGACGCGGGGCGCGCCGGGCCCGCCGTCATCGGCGCCCGGCCGCCCCTCGGACGACCCGGCCCGGACGCTTCAGCGCCGGCCGAGCCGCCGTTCGCCGCGGCTGCCCTGCTCGTACGGCAGTTTGTAGTGCTCGAAGACCGCGCCTTCCTCCTCGGCCGCGAGCTCACCGTCCGGATCGATCCCCGGGGCGTCCTTGACCAGCGACTTGTCGTAGGTCACCTTCACGTAGCCCGGCCCGACGACGGCCTTCTCCACCGGGACGAAGACGAGACGGCGCCGGGTCGGCATGCCGACCGTGACCGTCGCGAACGCGGGGCGGTCGGTCAGCGTGTCGAAATAGACGGACTCCAGGGTCCCGATCTTGCGGCCGTCCTGGTCGACGACGTCCTGGCCGCGCCAGTCACGAATGTTTTCGGCTTCAAACATGGCCACTCTCCCCTTCCGAGAACGCGCTCACTGTCTAGTTCCCCGCTTCACGCGTCTGTCGCGCCTCTGTCGCCCCACCGGCCCAGGGCCCGTCCGGCAACGGCGGAAATCGAGGGGTGTGCGGCGCGTGACCCGGGGTAGGCGGTCCTTCGTCGGCCGAACAAGGTGACGACGACGGGGGCCGATCGACAGGGAGGGCACATCATGGCGACGACGACCGCACAGGCGACGCACACCACCACGGACATGCCGGAGATCACGGATCCGTCCAAGGTGGCGCCCAAGGACGCGCGGGAGTTGTCGAAGCTCTTCTTCGAGCAGCTCACGGTGCTGGAGGAGGGCACGCCCGAATACCAGTACGCCCGCAACACCCTGATCGAGATGAACATGTCCCTCGTCCGCTTCGCGGCCGGCCGGTTCCGCAGCCGCGGCCCGGAGGAGATGGAGGACATCGTCCAGGTCGGCATGATCGGCCTGATCAAGGCGATCGACCGGTTCGAACTCACCCGTGAGGTCGAGTTCACCTCGTTCGCCGTGCCGTACATCGTCGGGGAGATCAAGCGGTTCTTCCGGGACACCTCGTGGGCCGTGCACGTCCCGCGGCGTCTCCAGGAGGCGCGCGTCCAGCTGGCGCGCGCCACCGAGGAGCTGCGCAGCCGTCTGGGCCGCAACCCCACCACGCAGGAGCTGTCCGAGCTGATGAGCCTGCCGGAGGACGAGGTCGTCGAGGCCCGTCTCGCGGCCAACGGCTACAACTCCGCCTCCCTGGACGCCGCCATCAACGGCAGCGAGGACGGCGAGTCGGCCCTCGCGGACTTCATCGGCACCGACGACGCCGCGCTGGCGCTCGTGGACGACTTCCACGCCCTCGCCCCGATGATCGCCCAGCTGGACGAGCGCGACCGGCAGATCATCCACTGGCGGTTCGTCGAGGAGCTCACCCAGAAGGACATCGGCGAGCGGCTCGGTGTCTCGCAGATGCACGTGTCGCGGCTGATCTCGCGTCTGCTGGGCCGCCTGCGGGAGGGCATGCTCAGCACCACCTGAGCACGTGACCGGCGGCGCGCCGCCTGAGCCGGGTCTCCGGCTCAGGCGGCGCTCTTCTTCTTGCGGCGGCCACCGGCACCGGTGAGCGCGTCGACGAGCTCGGCGCGGCTCATCTTCGAACGTCCGGCGATGTCCTGTTCGGTGGCCCGCTGGTACAGCTCGGCCTTGCTCAGCTCCCGCAGCTCGGACCGCTTGGGCCTGGCCTCGCGGGAGGGGGCGGTGGCCTTCTTCCGAGGTGCGGACGACCGCTTGCCGCCCGCGTCCTGCGCCTGTTCCAGGCTGCCCCGCAGTACGTCCATCAGGTCGACGACGTCGGTGGCCCGCGGTGCCTCCTCCGCGACGGCGATCTCCTCGCCCTCGGCCTTGGCCCGGACCAGCTCGCGGACCTTCTCCTGGTACGTGTCGTGGTAGCGGGCCGGGTCCCAGGGGCCGCTGAGGGCCTCGACCAGCCGCAGCGCCATGTCCAGTTCCTTGCCGCGGCCCACCCGGCCCGTCGGCAGCTCCGGCAGTTCCTCGACCGGGTCGCGGACCTCGTCGGCCCAGTGCAGCGTCTGGAGCAGCAGGACCCGGTCCTCGGCCCGGAGCGCGGTGAGGTACTGCCGGTTGCGCATCACGAAGGTGGCGACGCCGGCCTTGCCGGTCTCGGCGAGCGCGGTGCGCAGCAACTCGTAGACCTTGAGGTATGCCTCACCGCGCGGGGCGACGTAGTAGGTGCGGCCGAAGTACACCGGCTCGATCCGGTCCAGGTCGACGAAGTCGGTGATCTCCAGGGTGCGGGAGCGGCCCGGCGCGATCTCGTCGAGTTCGCCGGGTTCCACGACGACGTACTCGCCGTCGTTCACCTCGAATCCCTTGACGATGTCGGCGGCGTCGACCTCGTCGCCGGTGCGCTGGTTGACCCGCCGGTTGCGGATCCGGTCCGAGGTGCCGCGCTGCAACTGGTGGAAGTGGACCGTGTGGTCCTCGGTCGCGGTGAAGAGGCCGACGGGCACGGAGACCAGCCCGAACGTGATCACACCGGTCCAGATCGCCCGTGCCATGACCGTCCGCTCCGTCCTGTCCCACACCGTCCGGGCCACCCACGCTCGCACCGGGTGCCCGCCCCCGCGCGCCGGGCGGAGCAGTCGGGTGTGCGTGGTCGTCGCACGGCGGGCGGGCCGGCGCCGGGGCGGCCCGAACGGCCGGTAGCCCGCGCGGATCGGCCGCCGCCGGTATTCCCTGTGAGGAGGACGGCGGCCCCACCGACCCGCCGGCCGTCTCTCCCCCACCCACCCAACGACGTCGAACGAAGGGGCGCCGCCCATGAGCCGGCACGTCAAGGCGATCAGCCGCGAGGAACACCTGCGTTTCGTCGCGGCCCGGCCGTCCGTGAGCCATCTCCAGACCCCCGCGTGGGGAGACGTGAAACCCGACTGGCACGCCGAGAGCCTGGGCTGGTTCGACGAGGACGGCGTGCTCGTGGGCGCCGGGCTGGTGCTGATGCGGCCGTTGCCGAGGCTGCGTCGCTGTCTGGCGTACCTGCCCGAGGGCCCGGTCATCGACTGGGGCGCCGCGGACCTGGAGGGCCTGCTGGAGCCGATGCTCGCGTATCTGCGCTCGCGGGGTGCCTTCTCGGTCAAGATGGGTCCCCCGGTGGTGGCCCGGCGCTGGAGCGCGGACGCGGTGAAGGCCGCGATCGCCGACCCGGGAGCCCGGCGGCTCGGTGACGTGGAGGCCACGGTGCGGGAGGCCGGGGCGGACGGGATCGCGGAACGACTGCGCGGGATGGGCTGGCGGCGCGCCGAGGCGGGCACCGAGGACGCCTTCGCCGCGGGACAGCCGCGCTACGTCTGCCAGGTGCCGCTCGCGGGGCGGTCACTGGAGGATGTGCGGGGCGGCCTCAACCAGCAGTGGCGCCGCAACATCAACAAGGCGGAGAAGGCGGGCGTGAAGGTGGTCCGGGGCGACCTGGAGGACCTGGCCGCGTTCCACGAGCTGTACGTCGAGACCGCCGAACGGGACCGGTTCGTCCCCCGGCCGCTCGACTACTTCCGGCGCATGTGGACCGCGCTGACGGCCGAGGACCCCGACCGTATGCGCCTCTACCTCGCCCATCACGACGGGGAGGTGCTGGCCGCGGCCACCATGCTGACCGTCGGGGAGCATGTCTGGTACTCCTACGGCGCGTCCACCGCCCGCCGTCGCGAGGTGCAGCCCAGCAGCGCCCTGCAGTGGCGGATGATGTGCGACGCCCACGAAGGGGGCGCGGCCGTCTACGACTTCCGCGGCATCACCGACACCCTGGACGAGGACAACCACCTGCTGGGACTGGTGCGGTTCAAGGTCGGCGCCGGCGGGCAGGCGGTCGAGTACCTCGGCGAGTGGGACTACCCGCTCAACAGGGTGCTGCACAAGGCTCTGAGTCTGTACATGTCGCGCAGGTGAGGCGCGGGAGCGTGGGGGTGGGCGATGCCGCGGGTGCTCGTGGTGCAGAACCATGCCGGTGGCGGGCCGGGCCGGTTCGGTGACTGGCTGGTCGCGGAGGGGCTGTCGCTGGACGTGGTGCACGCGTACGCCGGTGCGCCACTCCCCCGGCGTGCGCGGCACGAGGGCGTGGTGGTGCTCGGCGGCGGCTATCTCCCCGACGACGACGAGCGGGCGCCCTGGCTCGCGCCGACCCGCGCGGTGGTCGCGGAGGCGGTGGAGCGGGGTGCCGCCGTGTTCGGGATCTGCCTCGGCGGGCAGTTGCTCGCCCAGGTGTCGGGTGGGACGGTGCGGGGCGACCACGGCGAACCGGAGTTCGGGAGCACGCCGCTGAGCCTGCGGTCCGAGGCCGGGGACGATCCGCTCCTGAGGGGTCTGCCGTCGCGGGTGACGGCGGTCGAGCACCACAAGGACGCCGTCACCGCCCTGCCGCCCGGCGCCGCCTGGCTGATGGAGAGCGAGCGGTGCCCGTACCAGGCGTTCCGCGTCGGTGAGCGGGCGTGGGGCGTGCAGTTCCATCCCGAGGCCGGGGCGGACCGGGTCCGGGCGTGGGACGCCGGGCGGCTCCGGGCGAGCGGACTGGACCCGGTGGAGCTGTCCCGCCGGGCGGAGCGCGACGAGCCCGCGGCCGAGGCGGTCTGGCACGAGGTCGCCCGGCGCTTCGCCGCGGTCGTCTCGGCGTGAGGGTCGGGGCCGGGGTCAGCCGCTGAAGGCGCCCTGATCGGCGAAGGCCAGCTTGGCGAAGCGTTCGCCCATGCGGCGGTGGGTGGCCGCGTCCGGGTGGAGGCCGTCGGGCAGGGGCAGTTCGGCGGTGTCTGCCTCGCCGTAGAGGTCGCGGCCGTCCAGGTAGTGCAGGTGCGGGTCGGTGGCGGACCGCTGCGCCACGATCCTGGCCAGCTCGTCCCGGATGACGTTCAGGGTCAGCTTCCCGCTCGCGCGCTCCGCCGGGTCGCCCGTGGCCACCCAGCTCATCCGTCCCTCGGCGACGCCGGAGAAGTCGGGGGCGAGCGGGCCCGGGGTGTCCTCGTGGACGGGGCACAGGATGGGCGAGACGACCAGCAGCGGGGCGGTGGGATGGCCGTCGCGGATGGTGTCGAGGAAGCCGTGCACGGCCGGGCCGAAGGCACGCAGACGCATGAGGTCGGCGTTGACCACGTTGATGCCGATCTTCACGCTGATCAGGTCGGCCGCGGTGTCGCGCATGGCGCGCGCGGTGAACGGGTCGAGCAGGGCGCTGCCGGCCAGTCCGAGGTTGACGAGTTCCACGCCGCCGAGGGTGGCGGCGAGCGCCGGCCACGTGGTGGTGGGGCCCGCGGCGTCGGAGCCGTGGCTGATCGAGCTGCCGTGGTGCAGCCAGACCCTGCGGCCGTGGTCCGGGGCGGGCTCGACAGGGGCGTCGGTGCGCAGGGCGACGAGTTCGGTGGTCTCGTTGTGCGGCAGCCAGATCTCGATGTCCTTGTCGCCCTCGGGCAGGTCGGCGAAGCGCAGGGTGCCGACCGGGCCACGCTCGACGTCCGTCGTGCCGGTGGTCATGTCGATGGTCAGGATGTTGCCGCCCGCGACGGTGCCCCGGCCCGACGGGCGGCCGTCGACGAGCAGTTCGTAGACCCCCTCCGGGCGTGGCGGGGCGCCGACGTAGGCCCGCTTCGTGGGCAGGGTGTCCAGTTCGAGCGCGGTGGCACGGGTGCGCAGGACCAGGCGTACGCCGGAGGGCTGGGACTCGGCCATGGCGAGTTGTCCGTCGGTGTTCTGGGCGCGGGCCGCGGCGGGGAGCCGGTGGGGCAGCAGGCCGTGCTCCGTGCGCTCCAGGTCGAGGGCGCCCCGCAGGAGGTCCCCGGTGAGAGGCGTGGTGATCCAGTCTTCCGTGGTGTGCATGTCGCCTCCGGCGGTGGTGGTACGTCTCGCTCCGTCGCGCTTTCCTTCGTTAATTATGCACTTGCCTAATTCAATTAGGCAAACAGGATGTCGCTCCGCTCGCGGGGCGTGCGGGGTGACCGTAGACAGGAGGTACGGGCGCGGGCCCCGGCGGAGGAGGCGGAAGGGCATGCGGCGCAGCAGCGGGCAGGGCGGGAAGACCGGCAGCCCTGGCACGGGCTCGGTCGAGTCGGTCCTCGACGAGCTGTACACGACACCGCCGTCCGACTTCGTCTCCCGCCGCGAGGAACGCGCGGCCGCCGCGAGGACGGACGGCCGCAAGGAGGACGCCCGGCTGATCCACGCCGCCCGCAGGCCCACGCTCGCGGCCTGGGCGGCGAACCTGCTGGCCCGCTCCCAGCCGGAGGAGAGCCGGCGGTTCCTGGAACTGGGGCAGTCACTGCGGGAGGCGCACCGCGCTCTGGACGCCGCCGGACTCAGGGAGCTGTCGGCGCAGCGGCGGCGCATCGTCGCCGCCCTGTCCCGGCAGGCCGCGCAACTCGCCGACGAGGCCGGGCACCGGTTGTCCCAAGGGGCGCAGCGGGAGGTCGAGTCGACCCTGCGCGCGGTCCTCGCCGACCAGGACGCGGCCGACCGGTGGTCCGGCGGTCGCCTGGAGGTCTCGCTCACCCCGCCGTCGGAGTTCCCCTCGGACACCTCCCCGGCCGCCCCCGCGACACCCGCACCCGCGCCGGCACCGCCACCCCGGAAGGAACCGGCTCGCACCGGGGCCAAGGACGAACTCGCCGAGCGGCGCCGCAAACGGCAGGAGGACCTCGCACGCGCCGAACAGGAGGCGGAGCGGGCCGCGGAACGACTGCGGGACGCGCAGGCGCGGCAGGCGGACGCCGAGACACTGCTCCGGCGGACGGGCGAGGAACACGACCGCGCCCACGAGGCGGTGTCGGCCGCGGAGGACGAACTGCGCGCGGCACGCGAGGACCTCGACCGGACCGGGCGGGACCGGCGGGACGCCGGGGAAGCGGCCCGTACGGCCCGGAAGGCGGTGACCGGGGCGGAGCGGGAGGCACGCACCGCGGCGCGCCGGGTGGACCGTCTGGTCACGCGCACCGGGCAGCGGGACACATCCGGTTGAGTATCCGTACTCATGATGTGTCCCACCCGTCGCGGGAGGCTTGGGTCATCAGTCACCCGAGGGAGCCAATCGTGCGTACCGGCAAGCGAGTTCATCTGATCCTGGCCTCAGTGGCCGCCGCGGCGGTCATGACCGGCTGCTCCGTCGAGGAGGCGACCTGCGGCGGCGGCGAGTACCCGGTCCTGTCCATCGGCGGCACCGGCAGCGCATGTGTGTCCAACGACGAGGAGCCGCCCAAGGGGTACACCCGGTACCCCGAGGGCAAGGTGCCCGAACACGTCGGCGACAAGTGGGACACCTACTGGCAGACACACACCGTCGACGAGAACGGGAAGATCGTGGAGGTGCCCCAGGGCGGGTGAGTGCGGGGGCCATGTGTTCCGAACACACACACGAGATTGCGGCGGCACATACCACGTGGGCGGCCATACGTGGTATACCGGCCCGGCAGCAAACAGGGGAACAACAGACGCTGTTCGTCCGTACTATCTGTGTGTCCCGCCGTTCCTCACGAGCCTTCACGGCCGCGAATCGAGGAGAGTCACCCTCATGTCCGAGAGCACGACGCAGTCCGCCACCCAACTGGCGTCGCAGTACAGCGTCCAGGTCACCGACGACCTGGAGCGCAACGTCAAGGAGCAGGAACGTGTCAGCGCGGAGCTCACCGCGCTCCAGCAGCAGTTGGCCTCGCTGCAGCACGACCACGCCCTGCTGGTGAGCGTGCAGCAGGCGCTCGGCGTCGCCGTGCCGGAGCCCGCGACCGGTGCGGCCACCGTGCCCTCGCCGCGCGACGGCGCACCCGCCGAGCCGGCCACCCGCGGGCGTTCGCGCGGCAAGAAGGCCGCCACCGCGCCCAAGCGTGCCGCCGCACCGAAGCCGGGCGTCAAGCAGGCCACCAAGCCGTCGGCGACGAAGCCCGCCGGCAAGCCGGCCGCGAAGTCCGCCGCGAAGCAGGCACCCAAGGCCGGCACCAAGCAGGCCGGCAAGGCCACCACCAAGGCGGCCACGAAGGCCGCCGCCAAGCCCGCGGCGAAGAAGGCGTCCGCGCCGGCCACCGCCCAGCCCACGCTGGTCGAACTGGTGCGGACCCACCTCGTCGAGGCGAGCGAGCCGCGGTCCGCCGCGGAGGTCACCACGGCGCTGGGCAAGGCCCACGCCGAGCGCAACGTCAAGACCACGGTCGTGCGCACCACCCTCGAAGGGCTCGTCGCCAAGAACCTGGCCCAGCGCACCAAGCAGGGTTCCTCGGTCTACTACACCGCCACCGACGCCGCCGCCCCGAAGCAGAAGCAGGACAGCGCGGCCGCGGAGCCGTCCGCGCAGAGCGGCAGCTGAGCACACCGTCCCCCTGGGCGCGGTGCGGCGCGCGGCCGGGGGGAACCGGGGTGAGTATCGGTGGATGGGCTTTGTGCTGCCGGTGCTCTTCGCACTCCTCGCCGCGTTCAGCAACGCGCTGGCCACCGTGCTCCAGCGGCGTGCCGCGCTGAGCGTGCCCCAGTCACAGGGATTCCGCCCGGGGCTCGTCCTCGACCTGCTCCGGCGGCCCGTGTGGCTCGGCGGCATGCTGGCCGTCGTGGTGGCCGGTGTGGGGCAGGCGGTGGCGCTGGCGACGGGGCCCCTGTCACTCGTACAGCCCCTGTTCGTGCTGGAGCTTCCGCTGGCCCTGTTGCTCGCCTCGCTGATGACCGGCGGCAAGCTGCCCCAGGTCATGTGGCTCGCCGTGGGCGCGGTGGTCGTCGGGCTGGGTGTCGCGCTGGTCTCGGCGGCACCGGACCACGGTGAGGCGGACGTGCCGCTGGACCGCTGGCTGCCCGCGCTGGTGGCATGTGCCGGGGCGGCCGCGCTGCTGGCGGCGGCCGGACTGAAGCGGCCCGTCGGCAAGGCCCGCGCCGGATGCCTCGGCGCCGCCACAGCGGTGTGCTACGCGCTGACGGCCGGTCTGATGAAGGACTCCATGCGGGTCCTGGACTCCGGCGGCGTGACCGGCTTCCTGACCACCTGGCAGACCTACGGGTTCGCCGCGGCCGGGGTGTGTGCCGTGCTGCTCCTGGAGCACGCCATGCAGGGCGGCCCGCTCGTCGCCTCCCAGCCCGCCCTGACCCTGGGCGACGCCACGGTCAGCCTGCTGCTCGGCGTGATCCTGTACCGCGAGGACGTGCGCGGTGACTGGTGGGTCGTGCCGCAGCTGCTCGGCGTGGGCCTGATCGTCATGGGTGTCCTCAGCCTGGCCCGGCGCGGCACCGACCTGCGCACCGCGCAGTGACCGGCGCCCCGGCCGGGATGCCCGCCTCCGTCACCTGGGGCACAGTGGTCCCAGTCGCCAGCCACCCGGAGGGACGGCATGTCGCAGGCCGCTGCTTCCGACGCCGAAGACGCATCCCCGCCCACCGCCAAACTGCCGCTGTTCACCCTGACCGCCATGGTGGTCGGGTCGATGGTGGGCGCAGGTGTCTTCTCACTGCCGGGCCGCTTCGCCGAGGAGACCGGCGTCGCCGGGGCGCTCATCGCGTGGGCGATCGCCGGTACCGGCATGCTGATGCTGGCCTTCGTCTTCCAGTCCCTGGCCGTACGCCGGCCCGACCTCGACGCGGGTGTCTACGCGTACGCCAAGGCGGGCTTCGGCGAGTACCTGGGCTTCTTCGCCGCCTTCGGCTACTGGGCCAGCACCTGTGTGGGCAACGTGACCTACTGGGTCCTCATCATGTCGACCGTGGGCTCCGTCTGGCCGGCCCTCGGCGACGGGGACACCGCCCTCGCGGTGGTCCTGTCCTCCCTCGGGCTGTGGGCCTTCTTCTGGATCATCCGGCGCGGTGTGAAGGAGGCGACCGCCATCAACAGGGTCGTCACCGTCGCCAAGCTCGTCCCCATCGTCTTCTTCGTCATCCTGGCCCTGGTGTACTTCGAACCGGGTGTGTTCGCCGACAACTTCGGCGGGGACGACCACGCCGGTTCCCTGTTCACACAGGTGCGCGGCACCATGCTGGCCACCGTCTTCGTCTTCCTCGGCGTCGAGGGCGCCAGTGTCTACTCCCGGCACGCCAGACGCCGCTCCGACGTGGGCCGGGCGACGGTGCTGGGTTTCCTCAGCGTCTTCGCCGTCTTCGCGTCGGTCACCATCGTGTCGTACGGCATCATGCCGATGGACGAGATCGCCGCACTGCGCCAGCCGTCCATGGCGGGCGTGCTGGAGTCGGCCGTCGGCACCTGGGGCAGGGTGTTCATCAGCGTCGGCCTGATCGTGTCGGTGCTGGGCGCCTACCTGGCCTGGACACTGATGGCGGCGGAGGTGCTCTTCGTCGCGGCCAAGGACGACGACATGCCCCGCTTCCTGCGCCGTGCCAACGCCGCGGACGTGCCCGTGCCGGCGCTGCTGATGACCTCGCTGCTCACCCAGGTGGTGCTGATCGCCACCAGCTTCTCGGACGACGCGTTCAACTTCGCGCTCAACCTGACCAGTGCCCTCTCCCTGGTCCCGTACCTGCTGGCGGCGGGGTTCGCGGTGCGCATCGGCAGCCGCGACGATCCGCGCACCGAGGGCGGCCGCACCTCCCGGCGGGAACTGACCTGCGCGGTCGTCGCGACCCTGTACACGGCGTTCCTGCTGTACGCGGCCGGTCTGAAGTTCCTGTTGGTGTCCTTCATCCTCTACGCCCCGGCGACCGCCCTGTTCGTGATGGCCCGCCGCGAACAGGGCAGGCCGCTGTTCTCGCCCGGGGAACTAGTCGTCCTGGCCGTCTCGGTGGTGGGTGCCGTCCTCGGTCTCGTCGCCCTGGCGGCCGGGTGGATCAGCCTGTGAGTCCTTCTCAAGGAGGCAGTGTGACCAGCAACGAGAGCGCCGCGCAGCCCGCGCTCGGCGTCCACTCCGAGGTCGGCAGACTGCGCAAGGTCCTGGTGTGTTCGCCGGGTCTCGCGCACCGGCGGCTCACCCCCACCAACTCGGACGAGCTGCTCTTCGACGACGTGATGTGGGTGGAGAACGCCCAGCGCGACCACGCCGCGTTCGTCGGCGAACTGCGCCGGCGCGGGGTGGAGGTGGTGGAACTGCACGACCTGCTGGCGCAGATCATGGCGATCCCGGAGGCGAAGGCATGGCTCCTGGACCGGAAGATCGTCGCCAACCGGGTCGGCGTCGGCCTCGTCGACGCGACCCGCGCCTACCTGGAGACCCTGTCGCCCCGGGAACTCGCGGAGTACCTGGTCGGCGGTCTGGCCACCGGTGACCTGCCCGAGGACTTCCGCTCCCCGTACCTCGCGCTCGCCCGGGAGTCGACCGGCGCGCGCGAGTACCTGATGCCGCCGCTGCCCAACACCCTGTACACCCGCGACACCACCTGCTGGCTGTACGGCGGACTCACCCTGAACCCGCTCTACTGGCCCGCGCGGCACGACGAGACACTGCTCATGAAGGCGATCTACACCTTCCACCCCGACTTCCGGGACTCGACGGTGTGGTGGGGCGACCCCGAACGCGACTGGGGGCAGGCCACCTTCGAGGGCGGGGACATCATGCCGGTGGGCAACGGCGTCGTCCTCATGGGCATGAGCGAGCGCACCTCGCGCCAGGCGATCACCCAGGTCGCGGGCGCGCTGTTCCGCGACGGCGCGGCCGAGCACGTCGTGGTCGCCGGGATGCCGAAGCTGCGGTCCGCGATGCACCTGGACACGGTGTTCACCTTCGCCGACCGCGACGTCGTCACGCTCTATCCGCGCATCATGGACGGGGTCCACACCTTCTCGCTGCGCCCCGCCGACCGGGCACCGGGCTTCGACGTCGTCGACGAGGGCACGACCCCCTTCGTCGACGTCGTCGCCAAGGCCCTCGGCCTCTCCGCGCTGCGCGTGGTGGAGACGGGCGGCGACGCCTACGCCTCCGAACGCCAGCAGTGGGACAGCGGCAACAACGCCGTGGCGGTGGAACCGGGCGTGGTCTTCACCTACGACCGCAACACCGCCACCAACGCCGCGCTCCGCGAGGCCCGCGTCGAGGTCGTCCCCATCGTGGGCGCGGAACTGGGCCGCGGCCGGGGCGGGGGTCACTGCATGACGTGTCCACTGGTCCGTGATCCGGTGGACTTCTGACGCCGCCGGGCGGCCACGGCACAGTACTCCGTACGAGTGGTGCGTTTCACGGCTCGGCCGTACGGTCGTACGGGAAAGGAGAGCGGAGACAAGCGATCCCGATACGGCTGGGAGCAGACATGGGCAGGAACCCGATGAGGGCCGCGGTCACACTGTGTGCCGCTGCCGCGTTCGCGGTACCCCTGGGCACGGCCACCGCCGCACCGACGGCACCGGCCCAGCAGACGACGGACCCGGTGCTGGTGGACTGCGCCGGGCAGCCGGAGGTGCGGCCGGGGACGTTTATCCTGGCCTGCGGGGACGGCAACAGCCGCCTGGTGTCGATGCACTGGTACCGCTGGGACGCCGAGGCCGCGGTGGGCCGGGGCAGCAACGCGGTCAACGACTGCGACCCCTACTGCGCCGCGGGCGCGTTCCGCTCCTACCCCGTGACGGTCCGGCTCGACCGGCCCACGGCCTCGGACGGGGACCCGGGTGAGCGGCACTTCAGCCGGATCACCCTGACCTACACCGACGGCAGGCCGGACGGGTCACCGCGCACGGTGACCCACCCGCTGCCGGGCTGACGGCCCCCGGCGGTCAGTCGGGGAGCGCGAGCCGGCAGGTGTCACCCGGCTGGAGACGCACCTCGCGGTCCGGCAGCCGTACGTCGATCGGCAGCGGTCCGGACTCGGGTACCGCGATCTCCAGCCGGCCGTGCTCCAGCCGGAACCGGACGCCCCAGTGGCCCTGGTAACGGATGGAGAACCCGTACGAGGACAGCTCCGGCAGCGGCACCGGGTTCAGCCACAGGGCGCCCGCACGGGTCTCCAGGCCGGTCAGGCAGCGCTGGACGAGGTCGAGGGTGCCCGCCATGGCGCCCAGGTGGATGCCCTCGCCGGTGGTACCGCCCTGGAGGTCGGCGACGTCGCCCTTGAGCGCCTCCTGGCAGAAGGTCCAGGCCTCGGCGCGCCGGGCGCGGGCCAGGATCCAGCCGTGGACCAGTCCGCTGAGGGTGGAGCCGTGGCTGGTGCGGGCCAGGTAGTAGTCGACGGTGCGCTGCCAGGTCTCCTCGTCCAGGTGGTAGCCCAGCCTGCCGAAGAGGGACAGGAGTTCGGCCGGCGAGAACAGGTAGCCCAGCATCAGCACGTCGGCCTGTTTGGACGCCTGGTAGTTGTTCACGCTGTCGTTCTCGGCCTCCAGGACGCGGTCGAGGCGCCGGATGTCGCCGTAGCGCTCCCGGTACCCGGCCCAGTCGAGTTCGGCGAGGTCGCCGTAGCCCTCGAACTGGCTGACGACGCCTTCGTGGAAGGGGACGTGGAGGGTGCGGGAGACGCTGTCCCACTGTTCGAGTTCGCCGTCGCCCAGAGCGGTGCGTTCGACGAGTTCGCGGCGGCGGGGTTCGGGCAGCTCGGCCAGGACCTCCAGGGTGCGGCTGAGGACCCACGCGGCGGTGACGTTGGTGTAGGCGTTGTCGTCGAGGCCGGGGAGACGGGCGCCGGGGTAGGCCTCGTGGTACTCGTCGGGACCGACGACACCCCGGATGCGGTGGCGTCCGAGCCGGTCGTCCCAGACGGCGGAGTCGGCCCAGAACCGGGCGATCTGAAGCAGTGTCTCGGCACCCTTGGTGTGCAGGAACTCGGCGTCGCCGCTGGCTTCGCAGTACTGCCACACGTTGTACGCGATCGCCGAGCCCACATGGTGCTGGAGGTGTGAGTGGTCCGGGAGCCAGCGGCCGGAGTGCGGGTTGAGGTGCAGCTGCTGCGTCTCCTCCCGGCCGTCGCTGCCGCTCTGCCAGGGGTAGAGCGCGCCACGCCGGCCGATCGCGCGGGCTGCGGCGCGGGCCCGTTCCAGGCGGCGGTGCCGGTAGTGGAGCAGGGCCCGGGACACCTCGGGGAAGTGCAGGTTGAGGTAGGGCAGGACGAACAGCTCGTCCCAGAAGACGTGCCCGCGGTAGGCCTCGCCGTGCAGTCCGCGCGCGGGTACGCCCACGTCGAGGTCGGCGGTGTGCGGGGAGAGGGTCTGGAGTACGTGGAAGAGGTGGAGGCGCAGGATGCTGCCCGCCTCACCGGGCACGTCGAGTTCGGCCCGGCGCCACAGCTGGCCCCAGGCGGTCCGGTGCGAGAGCAGCAGTTCGTCGAAGCCGGGGGCGGCGGCCACCCGGTCGATCGCGGCCTGGAGCGGGTCGCTGATCGCCTGGTCGCGTGAGGTGTGCAGGGCCACGATCTTGTCGACGGTGACGGTGCGGCCGGGTTCCGTGCGCGGGTTGGTGCGCTGCGTGACGCACAGGTGCTCGCGCGCGGGGGTGACGGGCGCCTCGGCGGTGGTGCGGGCCGCCATGCCCACCCGGATGTCCGAGGTGCGGGTGCGGCAGCGCAGCCACACGGTGCCGTCGTCCGCGCTGCCCGTGTGCACGTGGATCAGGTGGCTGCCGTCCAGGTCCCGGTAGCGCGGTACCCCGGAGTTGGTGACGCCCCCGTCGAGGGCCGACTCCACCTCCAGGTCGACCGGGCCGCCCTCGGCCGTGAACTCCGTGCGCAGGGCGGCGAGATGGGGATCGGCCATGTGCACCAGACGCAGCTGGCGCACCGACAGCACGCGGCCCCCGCCGATGCCGAAGCGGGTGCGGCGCTCCAGCACCCCCGAGTCCAGGTGCACGGTCTGGCGGTGGTCGAGGACCTCGGCGGTGTCCGGCGTGAGCCACTCCTCCCCGGCGGGCCTGAACCGCAGCGGCAGCCAGTTGGGGAGGTTGACCACGTCCTCGTTCTCCACCTCGCGGTCGGCGACGGTGGAGGTGAGCCGGTTGTAGCAGCCGGCGGCATAGGTGCCCGGGTAGTGCGTGTCGTCCGCGGCGCACTCGGGCAGCGCGCCGCGCGTGGCGAAGTAGCCGTTGCCGAGCGTGCACAGCGACTCGCGCAGCCGCTCCTCGCCCGCGTCGTAGTGGTCGTAGTCCCAGGTCGACGGGGTGGCGGTCATCGCGGGCCCGCCCAGGTCCAGTCGGCGACCTCGGGCAGGTCCACCCCGTGCTCGCGGATCCACTCGTGGTGCCGCTGCCGTACGTCCGCCATCCGCTGCCGTACGTCCGCGGCGCGCACCGCGAGGCCGGGCACCCGGTCGATGACGTCCATGACGAGGCGGTAGCGGTCCATGTCGTTGCCGACCACCATGTCGAACGGTGTGGTGGTGGTGCCGATCTCCTTGTAGCCGCGCACATGCAGGTGGGGGTGGCCGGTGCGCCGGTAGGCGAGCCGGTGGATCAGCCAGGGGTACCCGTGGTACGCGAAGATCACCGGCTTGTCGGCGGTGAACAGGCCGTCGTACTCGAAGTCGCTCATGCCGTGCGGGTGTTCGCCGCTGGGGAGCAGGCGGGCGATGTCCACGACGTTGACCACGCGCACGGCGAGCGAGGGCAGGTGGCGGCGGAGGAGCTGGGCGGCGGCGACCACCTCCTGGGTCGGGACGTCACCGGCGCAGGCGAGCACCACGTCCGGCTCGCGGCCGCCGTCCTCGGTGCCGGCCCAGTCCCAGATGCCGGCACCTCGCGCGCAGTGTGTCCTCGCCTCCTCCATGGACAGCCAGTCGAAGCAGGGCTGCTTGCCGGCGACGATCACGT
Source organism: Streptomyces sp. NPDC048171 (assembly GCF_043202655.1). Lineage (NCBI taxonomy): Bacteria > Bacillati > Actinomycetota > Actinomycetes > Kitasatosporales > Streptomycetaceae > Streptomyces > Streptomyces sp. NPDC048171. The sequence continues at coordinate 135,332 of NZ_JBIDAU010000008.1, read as the reverse complement.
TGACGTAGTCGCGGCTGCGCAGCGCGTGGTCGGCGACGGAGAGCAGGGTGTTGGCGTCCGGCGGCAGGTAGACCCGTACGGCCTCGGGGCTCTTGTTGAGGATGTGGTCGACGAAGCCGGGGTCCTGGTGGGAGAAGCCGTTGTGGTCCTGGCGCCAGACGTGCGAGGTGAGCAGGTAGTTCAGCGAGGCGATCGGCGCCCGCCAGGGCAGACGGCGGGTCACGCGCAGCCATTTGACGTGCTGGTTGACCATCGAGTCGACGATGTGGACGAAGGCCTCGTAGCAGGAGAAGAGGCCGTGCCGGCCGGTGAGGAGGTAGCCCTCCAGCCAGCCCTGGCAGGTGTGTTCGGACAGGATCTCCATGACGCGCCCGTGCCGGTCCAGGTCCTCGTCGACGGGCAGTGTCCGTTCCTGCCATGCCTTGCCGCTGGCGGCGTAGACGGCCTGGAGGCGGTTGGAGGCGGTCTCGTCGGGGCCTACGAGCCGGAAGTCGCGCCGGTCCGCGGTGGCGTCCGTGACGTCCCGGAGCAGGTCGCCGAGGACGGCGGTCGGTTCGTGCGTGGCGGCGCCCGGCGCGTCCACGGTCACGGCGTACTTCTCCAGCGGGGGCAGGGGCAGCTCCTTCAGGAGCAGGCCGCCGTTGGCGTACGGGGTGGCGCCCAGCCGCCGGGTGCCCTCCGGGACGGCGGCGAGGACGGTGGGCCGCGGGGCTCCGGTCTCGTCGAACAGTTCCTCGGGCCGGTAGGAGCGCAGCCACCGCTCCAGTTGCGCGAGGTGGTCCGGGTCGGTCCTGACGCCGGAGAGGGGGACCTGGTGGGCGCGCCAGGTGTTCTCCACCGGCAGTCCGTCGACCTCGGCCGGTCCGGTCCAGCCCTTGGGCGTGCGCAGCACGATCATCGGCCACTGGGGGCGGTCGGTGGCCCCGCCCTCCCGGGCGGCGCGCTGGATGGCGGCGATGCGGTCCAGGGCCGTGTCCATGGCCCGTGCCGTGGCGCGGTGGACGGCGGCGGGGTCGTCGCCGGTGACGTGGAGCGGGTCGTGGCCGTAGCCGCGCAGCAGCGTGTCGAGTTCGTCCTCGGGGAGCCGGGCCAGGACCGTCGGGTTGGCGATCTTGTAGCCGTTGAGGTGCAGGATGGGCAGGACCGCGCCGTCGTGCACCGGGTCGAGGAACTTGTTGGAGTGCCAGGAGGTGGCCAGCGGGCCCGTCTCCGCCTCGCCGTCGCCGATGACGCAGGCGACCAGCAGGTCCGGGTGGTCGAAGGCGGCGCCGTAGGCGTGCGAGAGGGAGTAGCCCAGCTCACCGCCCTCGTGGATCGAGCCCGGCGTCTCGGGCGCCACGTGGCTCGGCACCCCGCCGGGGAACGAGAACTGCCGGAAGAGCCGGGCCATGCCCGCCGCGTCCCTGCCGACGTCCGGGTAGGTCTCGCCGTACGACCCCTCCAGCCACGCGTTGGCCAGCACGGCGGGCCCGCCGTGGCCGGGACCCCAGACGCACAGCGCGTCGAGGTCGCGCGCCTTGATCACCCGGTTGAGGTGGGTGTGGACCAGGTTGAGTCCCGGTGAGGTGCCCCAGTGTCCGAGCAGCCGGGGCTTCACGTGCTCGGGGCGGAGCGGTTCGGCCAGCAGGGGGTTGGCCATCAGGTAGATCTGACCGACGGAGAGGTAGTTCGCGGCGCGCCAGTGGGCGTCCAGGCCCGCGAGCTCCTCGTCGGTGGGCCCGGGGGGCGCCTGCTGCGTGTCGGCGGACATCGGGGGTCCTTTCCGGGTCGGGACGGCGGTCGGGCGGCGAGGGCGCGGGGTCCCGTGCACATCCCAACCCCGTGCCGACCGGCCGGGTACCCGAGCGGGCCGTTCGGGTCACGTCGCGTTCCGGACGGAGTGCCGGGAGGGCGCGCGGACGCGAACAGCGCGGCCGTCACCGGCGCCGACCCCGGTGACGGCCGCACTGCTGCCCGGTGTACCCCAACTTCGCCTCTGGACACAGAAGTTGTTCATGGTCTGTGACAAAGAGCGCGGCGCGGGCTGAACCACGGATCAATTTTGCATACTGTGCATCTTTGCATATCATGCAACTTATGTCGGAGAAGAGTGCCGCGGGAGGCGGTCTGCGGGAGCGGAAGAAGCGGGCGACGCGTGCCGCCCTCGCGGAGGCCGCCGTACGTCTCGCCGCCGAGCACGGGGCGGAGAAGGTCACCGTCGAGGCGATCAGCGCCGCGGCCGGGGTGTCGGTGCGCACGTTCTTCAACTACTTCGACACGCGTGACGACGCCTTCGTCGTGATCGACGCGGACGCGGGGGCGCGCATGCGACGCGCCGTCCTGGACGCGCCGCCCGCACTCTCCCCGCTGGAGGCCCTGCGCGAGGCCATGGCGGCGGAGCTGGCCGAGGCGGAGCAGCAGCACGAGCTGTGGCGACTGCACGCCGAGGTGCTGCACGCCTCGCCGCACCTCCTGGCCCGCGGCGTCGGCGCCCACATGGCGGCCGAGGCCGGTCTGGCCGACGCGATCGCCGAACGCCTCCGCGGCACCGGCGCCGAGGGGGCCGCGCCCGGTCTCTACCCGCGGCTGCTGGCCGCGGTGGCGGGCGCCGCGGTGCGGACCAGCGTGGAGCACTGGTCCACCCATCAGGAGGAAGCCGCCTTCATCGACGTCTTCCACGAGGTGTTCACCCTCCTCGCCGCCGGCCTGCCGGCACCCTCCGCGTAGCCTCCGCGCCGGGCTCGCGACCCACCACCACCACCGAAAGAGATGTCGTGACCACACCCCAGGCGCCCGCCGACGCGCCTCCCACCTCGATGACCCACCGGCAGATACTCCAGGCCATGTCCGGCCTGATGGCCGGCATGTTCGTCGCGATCCTGGCCGGCACGGTCGTGGCCAACGCGCTGCCCACGATCATCGCCGACCTGGGCGCCAGCCAGTCCTCCTACACCTGGGTCGTCACCTCCGAACTGCTCGCGATGACCGCGACGGTCCCGCTGTGGGGCAAGCTGTCCGACCTCTTCAACAAGAAGCTGCTGCTCCAGCTGTCGCTCGGCATGTTCGTCGTCGGCTCACTGCTGGCCGGCTTCTCGCACGGTGTCGGCCTGCTGATCTTCAGCCGGGTCGTGCAGGGCATCGGCGCGGGCGGTCTGACCGCCCTCGCGCAGGTCGTGATGGCCTCCGTCATCCCGCCCCGCCAGCTGGGCAAGTACGCCGGCATCTTCGGTGCCGTCTTCGCCGTGGGCACGGTGGCCGGACCGCTGGTCGGCGGCGTCCTGGTGGACACCTCGTGGCTGGGCTGGCGCTGGTGCTTCTTCATCGGTGTCCCCTTCGCGCTGCTCGCCATCGCCCTGCTCCAGCGCACCCTGAGCCTGCCGACCACGCGGCGCGAGGTGCGCATCGACTGGCTCGGCGCCTTCCTGATCGTCGCCGGTGTCTGCGCGCTGCTCATCTGGGTGTCCCTGGCCGGCAACGAGTTCGACTGGGCCTCCTGGCAGACCGCCGCGCTGGCCGGTGGAGGTGTGCTGCTGCTGGTCGCCGCGGTCCTCGTCGAGGCCCGCACGCCCGAGCCGGTCATCCCGCTCGACATCTTCAAGAACCGCACCGTCACCCTGACCACGGTCGCCAGCCTCCTGGTCGGTGTCGCCATGTTCGGCGGGACCGTCTTCCTCTCGCAGTACTTCCAGGTCTCGCTGGGCAAGTCGCCGACCGTCGCGGGGCTGATGAGCCTGCCGATGATCCTCGGCCTGCTGGTGTCGTCCACCGTCGCCGGACAGGTGATCAGCAGGACCGGCAAGTGGAAGCGGTACCTGGTGGCGGGTGCGGTCACCATGGCCGTCGGCCTCGCGCTGCTGGCCACCATCGACGCCAAGACGCACTTCGGCCTGCTCAGCCTCTACATGGCGGTGCTCGGCGTCGGCGTCGGCATGCTGATGCAGAACCTGGTGCTGGCCGCCCAGAACGACGTGCCCGCCGCCGACCTGGGCGCCGCGACCTCCGTGCTGTCCTTCTTCCGCAGCATGGGCGGCACCATCGGGGTCAGCGTCCTCGGCGCGATCCTCGCCAACCGGGTCGCCAGTGAGATGACCAAGGGACTCAGCGGCGCGGGCATCACGGTGCCCGGTGGTGAGGCGTCGGGCGAGAGCAGCGTCCCGGACATGTCCACGCTGCCCGCCCCGATGCGGACGATCGTCGAGCACGCCTACGCCGTCGCCACGGCCGACCTGTTCCTCATCGCCACACCGTTCGCGGTGCTCGCGCTGGTCGCCGTCGTGTTCATCAAGGAGAAGCCGCTGAAGACCACCAGCGGCATGGAGCGCCTGGCCGAGGAGGCGGGCGAGACGGCCGCCGCCCCGGCCGGCAAGGACCCGGCGGCGCCCGTCGCCTGACCCGGCCGACCCGAAGGGGCCGCCCGTCCGCTTCGGACGGGCGGCCCCTTCGTCGTGGAGTGGGTGTGTCAGCCGCGGGCCATCGCGATCGATCCCGCCAGCCGCTCCCCCGCCTCGTAGATCATGTACGGCACCCCGCCGTCCGTGCCGAAGGAGGGCGCGGCCGCGCGGCCGTTCTCCGGCGCGGAACCGCGGGAGTCGTAGAAGACGCCGAGGTGCCTGCGGAGCGAGAAGTCGTTGCCGACCTCGGTGATCATCAGGTCGCCGCCGCTCTCCTTGTCCTTGTTGTAGACGACGTAGGTGCTGTCGTTCCGGTGCAGCAGGTGCGGTCCGCCCACGTTGACCGCGCCGACGTCGCCGTGGCGCACCAGGGGCTGCTGGGCGAACGTCCAGGTGCGGCCGTCGGCGGACCAGCCCCAGCCGATGTCGCGGTGGTTGGTCGTGTTGTTCAGCATGAACACCATGACGTAGCGGGCGCCGCGCGAGGGCAGGTCGTGCCGGAAGACCCTCGCGTACGAGGTCTCCGTGGTGCCGGACGGCAGCATCGAGGTGGTCAGCACCACCTTGTCGTAGGTGAAGTTCACCCCGTCCTTGGAGCGGGCGAGCCGGGTGGTGGTGTTCTCCCCGTGGAAGTACAGCCACATCTCCCTCTCCTCCGCGTTCCACATGACGTGCGGGGAGGAGACGTGGCTGACGGAGTAGTGCGGCGACCACTTGTTGGAGACGATCGGGTTGTCCGGGTACTCCGTGAACGGGCCCTCCAGCGAGTCGCCGTAGGCCAGGCAGATGCCACCGGGTGCGTCGTGCGGGGCGTAGTACAGGTAGTAGCGGCCCAGCCGGCCGCTCGCGGGCAGCCGGTCGTAGACGCCCCGGACGGTCGGGAAGATGATCTCGCCGGTGGGGTTGTAGGCGAGCTGGGACGGCGTCAGCAGGGTGCGGACGTGGGTGTAGTCGGGGAAGCCGCCGGGCGCGGCGGAGGCGGCGGGTACGGCGGTGGCGCCCAGCGCGAGGGCGGCACTGGTGACGGCCGTGCCCTTCAGGAACAGACGGCGGTCGAGGTGCGGCTCGTGCATGTCGACTCCTGGGGGGAGAGGGAGGGGTCAGAGGTACAGGGCGGCGGTGACGCACATGCCGCCGAGGGCGACCAGCCACACGTAGGGCAGGGTGCGGACCATGACCTGCTGCGGGCTGACACCCGCGTACTGGGCGGCCCACACCGTCTGCGTGCTGGTCGGGTCGGCGACGCCGAAGACCTGGTTGTACGAGGTGGCCATGCCGAGGACGGCGACGGCCGGGTAGATGCCGGTGGCGATGAGGACGCCCGCGATGCCCGCGCCGAGACCGAAGACGTTCAGCGGGCCGCGGTACAGGCAGAGCGGCACCAGCAGGGTGAAGACGAGGACGAACAGCACCGGGTTCTGCGGGCTGACCGCCTTCATCAGCGGCTCCAGCGCCTCGACGGCGCCGGGGAGTTTGACGGCGGCGAGCAGGATGCCGATCGCGACGAACAGGGCGAGCGGGGGCGCCGCCACCTCGAAGCCGCCGTACAGGGTGCGCAGCAGCCGCTTGTTCATCTCGCCGGGCCGGGTGGTGGTGACCAGCGCGTAGAGCACGCCCGCCAGCAGGGAGGGGATGATGGCCACTTCCAGGCCGAGGGCCAGCACCAGCGGAACGGCGGGGGCGAGCAGCGCGTACCAAGGCGCGTCGCCGAGGCGTTCGCGGCGCGACGGAGGCCGGGCGGCCACCGACTTGAGGGACCAGGCGTGCTCGGTGCCGCGCCGCCGGTTCTCGATCACCACGTAGGCGACGGCGGCGACCAGCGCGAACGGGAACAGCTTCACCATGAAGCCGCGCACCGTGTCGACCGGCAGGTCCAGCGCGGTGGAGAAGAACTGCCAGACGGGCAGTTCGAAGGGCACCCCGACCGCGATGCCCATCAGCACGGTCCCCGCCGCCGTCACCTTCGGCACGCCGACGGCGACCATGGCGGGGATGCCGATGATGCCGGCCAGCATCGCCGCGGGCGCCGATCCGGTGACCGTGCCGACGAGCGCGGAGACGGCGAGGACGCCGAGGGCGACGACGGTGGGCCGGTCGCCGCCGAACTCCACGATCTTGCGGACGAGGGTGCCGGCGATGCCGGTCTCGTCGAGCAGTCTGCCCAGCCAGGAGCCGAGGATGATGGCGACCATGGTGGCCGCGAGCGCCGGGGCGCCTTCCTGGAGGACCGTGTCCAGGACGCTGTTCTCACCGGTCAGGGGGGCGCCGGAGAGGAAGGCGATGACCACGGCCAGCAGCACCAGGGCGAAGGCGGTGGGGAGTTTGCGGGTGAGCATCGCGGCGACGCCGGCCGCCATGACGAGGAGGATGACGACACCCATGGGTCAGTTCTCTCTTCTTGCGTCACGTGCAGGTGAGGGGAGGTTTCCGGTCCCTGCCTCGGCGGCCAGGGCGGCGGTCAGCAGCAGGGGGCTGCGGCCGAGTCCGCAGACGGTGCGGGCGTAGGCGTGCGCGGCCACCTCCTCGGCGCCGGCGACGTGGCCGGGCACGCGCAGGCGGCCCAGGCGCAGGGCGTGGTGGCCGAGGGCGTGCTTCAGGGCGGCGCGGGCGGGTCCGTGGTGGAAGTGGGCGTGCACCGCCTCGTGGGCGAGGGCGGCGGCCCGTACGGAGCCCGCCGGGTACCAGGCGCGCCAGCCGCGGGCGTCGACGACGCGTTCGGCGAGCGCGATGGTGTCGGTGTACAGCTCGACCGTGGGCGGTCTGGAGGTGTAGCGGGCCAGCAGGCCGTGTGCGAGGCCGCCGTCGCTCTCCACGACTCTCGCCGCGCACGGCACGGGCGCGAGCGCGGAGCCGAACGCGTCGGCGGTGCGGGCCCAGTGGCGCAGCAGCTCCGGGTCGCGGTGCTCGTGGGTGGGGGTGGCCGCCAGCAGCCGTACCGCCCACCCGATGTCGTCGGTGGCGGCGGGGTCGGCCGTCGCGAGGGTGTCCTGGACCGTCATTCCCGCACCTCCAGGACGGCGACGACGGGTTCGTCGGCGGCGCGGGAGCGCAGCTCGCTCCGGGCGAGGGCGAGCAGCGGCGCCGGGTCGAGGACGCCGGAGAGGTCGGCGATGCGGGAGCCGACCAGCAGCCGCACGGCGGGGGCGCGGACGCCTCCGTCGCCGTAGGAGGTGGCCTCGGTCACCAGCTTGGCCAGCACCTCGGGGGCGCTCGCGACGGTGGTCGCCTCGACCCGGGCGTCGGCCGCGTGGTGGCGTACGACGCCGTCGGCGTCCACGACCCGCACCGGGTGGCGGACGGGGCGGAAGCGGCGGTGCACCTCGGTGCCGTAGACGGTGTGCGCGGGGGTGCCCGCGAGCACGTCCACCTTGGACGGCTCGGTCCTGAGGCTGGTGGCGGCCAGGCGCAGCCGCTCGTCGTCGTCGGCGCGGTGTGCCCGGTCCTGGGTGCGCAGTTCGGTCGCGCCGGTGGCGATGGCGCGTACGACGTTGGTCTGCGGGTCGACGGTGACCTCGACCTCGACGCCGTCGGCGGCGGCGCCCTGTTCGACCACGGCGCGTTCGGCCTCGGCGCGGACGGCGAGGATCTGCTCCTGGGTCGCGCCGGGCACGATCCGCTCGACCTGTTCGCGGACCAGGGCGAGGGCGACGCCGATGGGGCTGATGACCTCGTTGTTCCGGGCGATGCGGCCGGTCATGCCGGTGCGGTCGGCCAGGTGCGGGGTGACGGAGGCCGCGCCGCCGCCTCCCCCGACCAGGACGGCGGTGTCGGTGTCAAGGCGGTACTCGCGGGCCAGGTCGTCCACGACGGCCTTCACCTGGTCGGTCCCGGCGTCCAGGAGCCGGGCGGCGGCGGTGGGGACGTCGGTGCCGAGGGCGGCGGCGAGCGGGGCCAGGGCGGCACGGGCGGTGCCGGGGTCGGCGTGCGCGAAGTCGCCCTCGGGGACCCGGCCGAGCGCGTTGGCGGCGCAGGTCATGGTGAGCGCGAACCGGCCGCCCGCGGCGTCGAGCACCGCGTAGTCGGCGGGGTCGCCGGGCAGCGGGCTGATCGTGGTGAGCGTCGCGTCCCGCAGGTCGGCCGGGTCGGCGAAGCAGGCGTACGGCAGGCCCGCGATGTGCGCGCTGCGTGGTCCGGTGCCGGTGACGCGGCCGCCGGAGACGCGCACCATGGAGCCGCCGCCGACGCCGACCGTGCGCACGTCGAGGGCGTTGAGGTACGAGGTGCGGCCGAGGATGGTGGCGTGGCGGACCGCGACCTTGCCGCGCTTGACGACGCTGATGTCGGTGGAGGTGCCGCCCGTCTCCAGGAACACGCCCTCGCTGACGCGTTCCTGCATCAGCGCCCCGGCCACCCCGGCCGCGGGACCCGACAGCACGGTCAGCAGGGGCCTGCGCCGCATCTCGTCGAGGGACATCACTCCCCCGTCGCAGCGCATCACCATCAGCGGCGCGGTGACGCCCGCCTTGGTGATGGAGGCGTCGACGAGGTCGGCGGTGGCCAGCATGCGCGGCAGGATCGCCGCGTTGACCACGGCGGTGCGGGTGCGCTTGCGCAGTCCGTACAGCGAGGTGATCTCGTGGGCCGCGGTGGTCGGCAGGCCGGTGGCGCGGGCCGCCTCGGCGACCGCCGTCTCGCCCTCGGGCCGGTCGACGCCGAACGGTTCGCTGGCCACCAGCGCCTCCGCGCCGGCCGCGGTGAGCCGTGCGACGGCGGTTTGTACGGCGGTGGCGTCGTCGGGGTCGGGCACGTGCGCGTAGTGCAGCGGCAGCCGTTTGCCGGGCGTGAGTTCGAGCTTGGCGAGCGAGGCCAGGCGGCGGGTGAAGTACGTGCCGCCGCCGGTGCCGATGCCGAGCAGGCCGACGGTGGCGACGTCGCCCTCCAGCAGGGCGTTGGTAGCCTGGGTCGTGCCGTGTGCCAGGAAGGCGACGTCGGCGGGTGCGTGTCCGGTCTGCGTCAGCAGCCGGTCGAGCGCTTCGACGATGCCGTGGGCGACGCCGTCCTCGTGATGGTGGCTCGTGGGGACCTTCACCTGGCCCACGAGCCGGAGCGTCGTGGCGTCTACCGCCACGGCGTCGGTGAAGGTTCCGCCCACGTCGATGCCGACGCGGATGCGGTGGGTGGTCATGTCCGGGCACCTCCTTGTGCTGGGTCGGTCCGCACGCGGGCGGTCACCGGGCGGGGCAGGTGGAGCTGCCCCGCCCGAACTCCCCCCGCGCGCGGGGTCGTTCAGTAGCCCCTGACGTCGGGCCAGTGACGCTGCACGCCGCCGCGGTCGAGCACCTTGGCGAACTCGTCGTACCTCTTGTCCTCGGCCTGCACCTGGTGCGGCTCGACGTTCTCGGTGAGGCAGTGGGCGGCGAGGGCTCCGGCGACCTCGCCGATGTTCCACTCCACCGGGTGCAGCCGGTAGCAGCCGTTGGTGATGTGCGTGGTGCCGAGGTTCTTGCCGGCCGGCAGCAGGTTGCGCACCCGGCGCGGCACCAGCGCCCCGAGCGGGATCTCGAAGGGCACGGAGCCGATGTCGACGTAGTTGTCACCGCCGGTGGAGGGGTGCAGGTCGATGCGGTAGTTGCCGACGCCCACGGAGTCCCGGTGGCGGGTGCCGCCGTAGGGGCCGACCAGGTCGATGGCGACGTCGTGCTCGGTGACGGTGGTGACCGCCTTGATGCGGCGGGACTCGCGGACGTACGCCGCCTTGGCGAGCCCGTCGGGGGTGCCGGTCACGTCGGGTCGCGGACGCAGCCCGGGGAATCCGGTGCCGCCGTCGGGGCGGGGCGCCTCGGTCTGCAGCCAGTACAGCACCGACAGGGACAACTGCCGGGCCTCGCGCAGGGCTTCGGCCTCCTGGCCGATGTAGGGCTTCAGCCAGTAGTCGTTGAGCGGCCAGTTGACGAGGGTGATGTCGGAGTCGAAGGCGCCGTCGGTGTGCAGCTTGCGGGCGAGGATGCGGCGGAAGCCCCACAGTTCCTTGTCGCCCGCGTCGGCGCTCTGGTCGGCGCTGACGGCCAGCGGGTCGAGGTCGGGGTTGGGTTCGAAGGTGCGCGGCACCGGCTCGAGGGTGCGCGGGTCGGGTGCCTCGAAGCCGAGCAGCGGGCCGGGCCAGAAATCGGGCCGGTAGGAGCGCCAGAAGTCGTAGTCGGCGGGGCGGTCGACGGTGTGGTCCTCGCCCTCGTGGTGGGAGAGGGCGAAGCAGACGGTGATGCCCTGCTGGTTGTCCGGCTGGGCGTGCTCGGGGGCGTGGGGTTCGTCGAACTCGGCCCTGGACTCGGCCCCGTTGGCGTGTTCGACGCCCGCGAGGTCGAGGAGTTCGCCGGTCTCGGTGGCGTCCAGGACGTAGCGGGCGGGGACGGTGCGGCGGGTGCCGTCGCGCAGGTCCTCCAGGGTGACGGCGCGCACGACATCGTTGTCCGACTCGGCGGCCACGGGGCGGTGCTCGGTGAGGACGGTGAGGCGTCCGGCCGCCAGGTGCGGGGCGAGCATGCCCTCCAGGACGGCGAGGGCGACCTTCGGCTCGTGGCACAGCTTGCTGACCCGCCCGGCACCCGGGTTGAGGTCGGTGAGCGCCAGGGCCTCGGCGCGCAGGGGGTACCACTGGCGGTAGTACTGGCGGATGCCCTCGCGCAGCCGCCGGTAGGTGGCGGTGGTGCCGAACTGCTCGACCCACGGGTGTTCGTCGGGCGGGACGGCCTGGCTGGTGAGCTGGCCGCCGATCCAGTCCGTCTCCTCGGTCAGGACGACACTGCGGCCGGCCCGGCAGGCGGCGAGGGCCGCGGCGACGCCGCCGAGGCCGCCGCCGACGACGAGGATGTCGGGTTCCGGTATCACGCTGCTCCTCTGGTGGTGCGGTTCGTACGGGGTGGTGGGTGACGGGGGTTCAGGGGCCGGCCGGGGGGCCGGCCCGGGGGGCCGGCGGTGGTGCCCGGTCTGAAGGCGCAGGCAACGAGCGTGCCCCTGGCGGGTTCGCCCGCGACGCGGGCGGCGAGCAGCCGCACCGCCTCGGCGCCCAGCGTGGGGCGGGGGATGTCGAAGCCCATGGGGGCCGGTTCGTCGGCGAGGTCGGCGGGCGGGCTGCCGAGCAGTGCCAGCGACACCTGGCCGGGGCAGTCCAGCCCGGCCGCGTCGACGGCGGCGCGCAGGGCCCGCCAGGCGGTGCCGGTGTCGGTCTCCTCGGCCACGAACGCGGTCACGCCCTCGGCCAGCCAGGCGCGGACACGGCCGGCGGTGAGGTCGCGGCGCAGGTCGCCGGAGCGGAACACGGCGTCCGGACCGACGGGCAGTCCGCTCGCCGACAGGCCGTCCAGGAAGCCGCGTTCGCGGTCGGTGGAGGCGGGGGCCTCGTCGTCCTCGCGGACCAGCATGACCCGCCGGTGGCCGAGCCCGGCGAGGGTGGTGACGACCTCGCGGCTCGCGCTGACGTAGTCGGCGCCGACCCAGGCGAGGCCCTCCGCGTCGTCGGGGCGGCCGACGTGGACGACCGGGAAGTCGTCGGCCACCAGCCGGCGCAGTTCGTCCGCGGGGGCGTGGCGGCCCAGGAAGAGGCAACCGTCCGCCAGCCGCACCCGGTTGAGCGCGCCGGCCCCCGACGCACCCGCTCCCCCGCTGCTGGAGCCGGTGAACAGCACCAGGTCGTACCCCTGCGCGGCGGCCTCCTGCTCGACGCCGACGAGGAAGGGGTAGTACGAGTGCCGGACGTCGGTCGGGAAGGTCGCGGTGAAGCTGAAGACGCCGAGCAGGTTGTTGCGGGCGGCGGCGAGGCGGCTGGCGGCGGGGTCGGGGACGTAGCCGAGGCTGCGGGCGGCTTCCAGGACCTTGCCGCGGGTCTCCGCCGAGATCGGCCTGCCGGTCGCGATGTCGCGTCCGGAGAGCACCAGGGACACCGTCGCCTGCGACACACCCGCGAGCCGGGCGACCTCCGCCTGCCTCGGCCGCCCCCGCCTGCCGGGCGGCGCGGGGGCCCGCCCCGGCTTCGCCCGCCCTGTGGCTTCCTTCGCCACCACTGCTCCCCTCGATCGCGTTAATGCGCATTACCTAATGCGCATTAACCAGTAATGTGAAGCAGCCAGGGCACGGGGTCAAGGGTTTGGACCGAGGAAAATGCCGTGTGCCGGCGGAGGGAGTCCCGCCGGCACACGCTGCATCCGATCAGTGCGGACCGGTGGTGGGATCAGATACCGAAGGGCGCCGCGTACCGGACGGTGCCGGCGGGAAGCGGGTGTGCGGCGTCCAGGGTGAGGGCCATGAGGGCCTCGTCCGGGACCTCGATGCTCAGGCCGATGCCGTGGGCCGAGGCCCGGGTGAAGCCGAACCGGGGGTAGTACTCCGGGTGTCCGAGGACGACGACATGGTGCTCACCGAGCCGCTCGGCCGCCGCCAGCACGGCCCGGACGGCGGCCGCACCGGCGCCGCTCCGCTGCGATCCGGGCCGGACGGCGACGGGTGCCAGGCAGAGCGCCGGGTGCTCCCCGATATGGCAGCGGGTCAGCAGGGCGTGGCCCACGGGGCGGTCGGCGTCGTCGACCGCGACCACGGACAGGCCCTCGATCCAGGCTCCGGGGTCGGCGCGGAGCGCGTCGACCAGGGCGGCCTCCTCCGGGGTGGGGAAGGCGGCGCGGACGAGGTCGCGGATGACGGGGATGTCGGCGCCGGTCTCGGCGCGGGTGTGCCAGATGTGAGGCATGACGGGACGGGGATCCGTTTCTGGTGTCTGCGTTCGTGGGATGCGGGGTCAGGCCGCCGCTCGGGACGCGAGGGAGGTCCGGGCGCGCCGAAGGACGGCGTCGAGCACGGTCATCGACCTCACCTCCCTTTCCTCCCGCTCCGTGGAGCCGGTCGAACGCGAACGGGGGCCAGTCTACTCGTGGGAGGGTGGGCGTCGGGCGAGGTCACCGCGTCCTTCGGCGGTCCGGCGACCAATCCGCGGGCCGTCCGGCCCCGGATTACGCGGGGACATGCCCGCCTGTCGCGTTCTTTTGGAGAGACCGTCGTGAAGGAAGCCGTACACATCGGCAGAAATCCATCGTCACAGCCCGACCTGCAACAGCTGATCCGCGAGGTGGCCCTCGGTGATCAGGACTCCTTCGCCGCGGTGTACGACGCGATGGCGGGATCCGTGCTCGGGGTCGCCCGGGCGGTGCTGCGCGACCAGGCGCAGTCCGAGGAGGTCGCGCAGGAGGTACTGGTCGAGGTGTGGCGCACGGCGCCGCGCTACCGGCCCGAGCGGGGCACGGTGGTGAACTGGATCCTGACCCTGGCCCACCGGCGGGCGGTGGACCGGGTGCGGTCGGTGGAGGCCGCAGCGGCCCGCGACCACAAGGCAGCCCTGCTCGACCGCACGCCCGAGTTCGACGAGGTGACGGAACAGGTCGAGGCCCGGCTGGAACGGGAGCAGGTGCGGCGCTGTCTGCGCACCCTGACCGAGATCCAGCGCCAGTCCGTCACGCTGGCCTACTACCGCGGCCTGACCTACCGGCAGGTGGCCGAGGCGCTCGCGCTGCCGCTGGGCACGGTCAAGACGCGGCTCCGTGACGGCCTCATCCGACTCCGCGACTGCCTGGGGGTGAGTGCGTGATGCGCACCGAGGACCTGCACAGCCTGACGGGCGCCTACGCCCTGCACGCGCTGCCCGACGACGAGCGGACCGCCTTCGAACGGCATCTGGAGCAGTGCGCCGCCTGTGAGCGGGAGACCAGTGAGTTCGCCGCCGCCACGGCCCGGCTGGGGCTGGCCGCGACGCTCGTGCCGGGCCCCGCGATGAGGGACCGGGTACTGCACCGGGTCTCGGCCGTGCGCCAGGTCCCGCCGGGTGGCGGCGCGGCCGGGAAGGCACGCCGCGTCGTGCCCCGGGGGCGGGGTCTGGGCCGTTGGGCGCTGGCCGCCTGCCTGGCCGCCGCGGCGGGGCTGGGTGGCACGGCGGTGTGGCAGTACGAGCGGGCGCAGGACGCCGGGGAGCGGGCGGTGCAGGCCGAGCAGCGGGCCGAGACCCTGGCCGGGGTGCTGGCCGCGCCGGACGCCGAGTCGCGCACCGCGCGCCTGGCCGGCGGCGCCACCGGGACCGTCGTGGTCTCCGGGGACCAGGACCGGGCCGTGTTCCTGGCCTCGGGCATGGCCGAGCCGCCGCGGGGCAAGGTCTACCAGCTCTGGTTCGACGACCACGGGACGATGCGGTCGGCGGGCCTGATGGATCCCGGCCGGACCAGTCAGGCGGTGCTGATGGAGGGCGCCGTCGACGGTGCGGGCGGCGTCGGCATCACCGTGGAACCGGCGGGCGGGTCACCGCAGCCGACCTCCGACCCGGTCGCCCTGATGAGCATGCCGGCCTGAAAGGGGTGAGGGCCCGCGCCGCGAGCCCTCACCCCGCACCATCACGTCCGCTCTACGCCCGTCGGCGCGGCGGACGCGGGAAGAAGCCGCTGGTGCGTGCCGCGTACTCGGACCACCCCGGGCGGTCGGCCATGTGCCGTTCCAGCAGCCGCTTCCCGCTGCCGCCGATCAGCAGGTACGTCATGACCAGCGGGGAGATCACCGAGACCGCGGCCGCCGCGGGGCCCGCGTCGCAGGCGATCAGGAACAGGCCCCACCAGACGAGGAAGTCTCCGAAGTAGTTGGGGTGCCGGGTCCAGCTCCACAGGCCGCGGTCCATGATGCGGCCCTTGTGGGCCGGGTCCGCCTTGAAGCGGGCCAGTTGGGCGTCTCCGACCGCCTCGAAGGCCAGGCCGACGGCCCAGACGGCCGCGCCGGTCCAGGCCAGGGCCGTGACCTGGCCCGAACCGTAGGAGGCCGCCTGGACCGGCAATGACACCAGCCATACGAGGGCGCCCTGGAGCAGGTAGACCATGCGCAGGGCGTAGAGGTTCCGGTTGCCGGGCGCCTTGGCGAGCATGGCGTCGTAGCGCGGGTCCTCGCCGTGGCCCCGGCCGCGCCTGCCGATGTGCACGGCGAGCCGCAGCCCCCAGACGGCGGTCAGAGCGGCGACCAGGATCCGACGGAGCGGGTCGCCCTCTCCGGCCGCTGCCGCCGTCACGCAGGTCACGACCGCGACGGCGGCGAAGCCCAGGCCCCACGCCACGTCCACGACCCGGTGCACGCCCTTGCGCACGGCGACGGCGAAGGTAGCCAGCATGACGGCGAGCGCGGCGGCCGCCGCCCAGCCGAGGCCGGCGGTGAACGCGCCCCACGGGAGGCCGCTCACGACGCGTCCAGCCGCTCGTACCACTCCCCCGAGGTGGCGGGCATCCCGCTGACGCCCTCGGCGGTCGGCCGCACGCTCAGGATCTGGTCGACGCCCATCCGCCGCTGCTCGAAGGCGAGCGCGCCGCCCACCAGGTACAGCCGCCACACCCGCGCGTTCTCCTCTCCGACGAGGGCGGTGAAGTCGTCCCAGCGCTTCTCCAGGGTGCGTTCCCAGGCGGCGACGGTGCGGACGTAGTGCTCGCGCAGGGACTCGGTGTGGCGCACTTCGAGTCCCGCGTCCTCCAGGAGCTGGACGGTCTCGCCCAGTGGCCGCATGTGCATGTCGGGGGCGATGTAGGCCTCGATGAAGGCGCCGCCGCCGGGGGCGTTGCGACCGCGCGACATCTGCTGCACCAGGACGCGGCCCTCGGGCCGTACCAGTCGGTGCAGGGCGGCGGCGAACGCCGGGTACTCGGCGTCTCCGACGTGTTCGCCCATCTCGACACTGGAGACGGCGTCGTAGTCGCCGCCGGTGATGTCGCGGTAGTCCTGGCAGACGACCTCCACCCGGTCCTCGAGGCCGCGCTCGCGCACCTGTTCGCGGACGTGGGCGGCCTGCTCCCGCGCCAGCGTGACCGCGGTGACCCGGGCCTTGTGCCGTTCGGCCGCGTGCAGGGTGAGCGAGCCCCAGCCGCAGCCGATGTCGAGCAGGCGGGCGCCCTCGGTGAGGCCCAGCTTGCGGCAGATCAGTTCCAGCTTGGCCCGCTGGGCGTCGGCGGCGTCGGCGTCGGTGTGCTCGTCCTGCCACAGCCCGCAGGAGTAGGCCATGGTGTCGTCGAGGAGGAGGCGGTAGAAGTCGTTGGAGAGGTCGTAGTGGTGGCTGATCGCGGCGCGGTCGCGGGACCTGGTGTGCAGGCCGCCGCGCAGCCGCGCCTGGGATGCGGGCACCGGCGGGCGGGGTCCCACGGCGCCGAGGCGGACGGCACCGACGGCGGCGCGGGCCCGGTCGGCGAGGCCCGGGCGGGGCGGGTGCAGGCGGCGTTCGCGGGCGGCCGCCCACATCCGGCGCAGGCCGTCGGCCAGGTCGCCGTCCACGTCGAGGTCGCCGGTGACGTAGGCCTGGGCCAGGCCGAGTTCGCCGGGCTGCCAGAGCAGGCGGCGCAGGGCGCGCCGGGAGCGGACGACGACCACGGGGCCGTCGGCGGGGCCGGTCTCCGTGCCGTCCCAGGCGCGCAGCCGGACGGGGAGCGGACCGCCGAGCGCGTCCTCGACGAGCGCGGCGAGCCGGTGGGCGGCGCCGGTCCGGGCGGTGCGGGCGGGGGTCATCGGGCGGTGGCCTCCTTGGTGAGCAGGTACTGCTGGACGTCGAGGTAGGCGGCGCGGAAGCCGGCCTCGGAGTAGGCGAGGTAGAAGGTCCACAGGCGACGGAAGGTCTCGTCGAAGCCGAGGGCGTCGACCTCGGCGGCGCGTTCGGTGAACCGTTCCCGCCACAGCCGCAGCGTCTCGGCGTAGTGCGCGCCGAATCCGTCGCGGCGGGCGACGCGCAGCCCGGTGTGGTCGCGGACCGTCGTCTCGATCGCCTCGGTGGAGGGGATCAGACCGCCGGGGAAGACGTACTTCTGGATCCAGGTGTGGGTGGAGCGGGAGGCCGTCATGCGGTCGTGCGGCAGGGTGATGGCCTGGAGCGCGGCCCGCCCGCCCGGGGCGAGGCGGTCGTCGAGGGCACGGAAGTAGACCGGCCAGAACTCGGCGCCGACGGCCTCGACCATCTCGACGCTGACGACGGCGTCGTAGGTGCCCTTCTCCTCGCGGTAGTCCCGCAGTTCGACCCGGACGCGGTCGGAGAGTCCGGCCTCGCGGGCGCGTTCCAGGGCGCGGTCGCGCTGTTCGCGGGAGAGGGTGAGGGAGGTGACGTGGGCGCCGCGCGCGGCGGCGCGGAGCGCGAGTTCGCCCCAGCCGGTGCCGATCTCCAGGAGCCGGGTGCCGTCGCCGACCTCGGCGAGGTCCAGCAGCCGGTCGATCTTGCGCTGTTGTGCGGTGGCGAGCGACTCGCGGCGGGCGGGGAAGCCGAGGAAGACGGCCGAGGAGTAGCTGAGGGTCTCGTCCAGGAAGAGGGCGAACAGGTCGTTGGACAGGTCGTAGTGGCTGCTGATGTTGGACCGGGCGCCCTCGGGTGTGTTGCGCAGGGTGGCGGGCTGCCGTTGGTGCCACAGCCGGCGCAGCCGCTGGAGCGGGGCGGGTACCAGGTGGGCGGCGTCGGCGGCGAGCACGCCGAGGGCGCCGACCAGGTCCGGGGCGTCCCACTCGCCGGCCATGTAGGACTCGCCGAAGCCGATGAGTCCCTGGGCGCCGATCCGGCCGTGGAAGGCGTCGGGGTCGTGGACCTCCACCAGCGGTCCGCCCAGGCCCACGGTGTCGCCGTCGGCGAACCGCACGCGCAGCGGCAGCCGTTCCAGGGCCCGCCGGACGACGGCCGCGGCGACGGTACGGCGGGCCCGGGAGGCCCGGGGCGGGGCGGCGACGTCGGGCCAGCGCTGCGGGTCGACCGGGGTGCTGCGGACCGAGGGGACGCGGGGCGGGGTGGGACGGTGGTGGGTCGCGGTCATGTCGCTTTCTCCGTGGTGCGGTTGTCCGGGCGCGGCTGGACGGGGAGGCCGCGCAGGTAGAGACGGATGCCGTGCCTGCGGATCCCGATGGACACCGCGAGCGTCGACAGCGGGTGCCTCAGGGCGAGCCGCAGGAGGGCGGTGGGGGTCGCCTCCCGCCGGGTGCCCCGGACGGTCGCGGTGAACGGGCGGCTGCCGGGCCGGTCCAGTCGTACGGTCAGGTCGAGACGGTCCGCGGGCAGCGGCAGCCGCATGCGGTAGGCGCCGTCGACGGGGAAGAACGGCGAGACGTAGAAGTCCTTGGCGGCATGGGCGACGCCCGCCTCGTCGGGGTGGAGCAGGTAGGCGTGGCGCTCGCCGTAGGTGTTGTGCACCTCGGCGACGACGCAGCGCGAGGTGCCGTCGGGTCCGTGACACCAGTAGAGGGTCAGTGGGTTGAAGACGTGGCCGAGGACGCGGGCGTGCGCGAGCATGAGGACCCGGCCGCCCGCCAGGTCGACGCCGCGGTCGGCGAGGAAGCGGTCGAGGCCGGCCCGCAGCGAGGGGGCGTCGCCGGTGAAGTGGTCGCGGGCGCGGAAGCCGGCGAGGGGGCGCAGCGGGCGGGGCAGTTCGGGGAGGCGGTCGAGGTCGACGAGCCACATGTAGGTGCGGTGGCGCAGGCTGTAGCGGGTGGGGTCGGTGCGTACGTGGACGGTCTCGCAGGGGTACAGGCCGGGGCGGGCCGTGGGGGTGCGGGTCACCAGGTCACCCCGAGGGCTTCGGCGGCCTCCACCCCGGAGCGGCAGCCGTCCTCGTGGAAGCCCCAGCCGTGGTAGGCGCCGGCGTAGGCGGTGACCGGGGTGCGCAGGCCGGGCAGCCGACGCTGGGCGGCGACCGACTCGGGTGTGTAGACGGGGTGTTCGTAGGTCATGCGGGCCAGCACCCGGTCCGGGGCGACGCGGTCCTCGCCGCCGAGGGTGACGACGTAGGTGTCGCTCGCGTCGAGGCGCTGCAGGCGGTTCATGTCGTAGCTGACGCGGACCCGGTCGGCGCCGGCGTCGCAGGACGGCATGAGGTAGTTCCAGGAGGAGCGGGCTGCCCGGGCTCGGGGCAGCAGGGTGGTGTCGGTGTGCAGGAGGGTGGCGTTGCGGGAGTAGCGGAACGCGCCGAGGACGTCCTTCTCCTCCGGCGTCGGGTCGGCCAGCAACTCCAGGGCCTGGTCCGGGTGGACGGCGACGACGAGGTGGTCGTAGGTGTCGGTGGTGCCGTCGGCGGCGGTCACGTCCACGCCGTCCGCGTGCCGGGTCACCGAGCGGACCGGGGTGGCGGTGCGTACGTCGGGCAGGCGCTCGGCGATCCGGTCGACGTAGGAGCGGGAACCGCCGGTGACCGTGCGCCACACCGGTGAACCGCCGACCGCGAGCATGCCGTGGTGGTGCAGGAAGCGGAACAGGTAGGCGGCCGGGTAGCGCAGGGCGGTGACCGCGTCGCAGGACCACACGGCGGATACCACGGGCGTCATGAAGTGGGCGCGGAAGTACGTCGAGAAGCCCTCGCGGTCGAGGAACTCGCCGAGGGTCAGCGCCTGGTCGGCGTCGGCGGTGAGCAGCCGGTGGGCGGCGCGGTGGAAGCGGGGCACCTGGGCCAGCATCCGCAGGTAGGGGCCGCTGAGGACGTTGCGCGGGCGGGCGAGGAGACCGGCGGGGCCGCGGGCCCCGGCGTACTCCAGTCCGCAGCCCTCGCACCGCACCGACATGCTCATCTCCGACTCCTGCGTGGCGACGTCCAGTTCGTCGAAGAGGCGCAGCAGGTTCGGGTAGGTGCGGCGGTTGTGCACGATGAACCCGGAGTCGACCCGGTGGATCCGGCCGTCGGCGGCGGCCAGTTCGTGGGTGTGGGCGTGGCCGCCGAGGCGGTCGTCGGCCTCGTAGAGCGTGACGTGGTGCGCACGGCCCAGGACGTACGCGGCGGTCAGACCGGCCACTCCGCTGCCTATGACGGCGGTGCGGCGGGCGGTCTCCCCTGACGCTCGCGGCATTTCGCTACTCCTCCACCCCACGGTGATCAACGCTGGCGTGGGTAATCCGGAGCCGGGTCCGGTGCGGATTGGGCCAGGTTGCGGGCGGTTCCGCGAAACCCATCCGGAGGGTGCGCGGCAACGAATCAAGAGTGGGGAGGTAAGCGCAGGAAATGGGAGAAAGAGTTCCGAGGGACCATGAACGACACCTACGAGCCGGTGGCCCAGGGGCCCGCGTACGCGGTGCACGTCGTACGCCGCGACGTCCGGGACCGGCTCACGTCCTGGGGAACGGGCGCGCTCGCCGCCGACGCCGAACTGGTCGTCGCGGAGCTGTTGGCCAACGCCGAGCGGCACGGCCGGCCGCCGGTGCGGCTCGCCCTGGCCCTGCGGCGCGGGGCGCACGGCGGGTGCACGGTGCGGGTGGAGGTCACCGACGCGGGCGAGTCCTTCGACGTCGGACGGGTGCGGGCACGCTGGCGGCACCCGGCCTTCGACTGGGGCGAGGACGGGCGGGGCCTCTTCCTGGTCGACGCCCTCAGCGCCCGCTGGGGGGACCGGCCCGCTCCGGGAGGGCACACTGTCTGGGCCGACCTGTGCTGACGGTCCACCCATCCGCGCGGGGTGCGGCAACGGATCACCGATGACCGGCGAGGGCAGGGGAAGGGACCGGATGAGCGTGCGGGACGAACCGTCGGCAGGGGCGCTGCGGGTGCGGCGGAGGCCGCGGCGGACGGGAGCGGCGGTGCTGATCCTGCACGGTGGCCGCGCGGACAGCCGGCAGGCCGCGCGGCCGTGGCAGCTCGCGGCGTTGCGGATGCACCCGTTCCTGCGGTCGCTGGAGGCGGCCACCGACCGCGACGACGTGCTGCTCGGCCAGGTGCGCTACCGCTCCCGCGGGTGGAACGGCGCGGCGGAGGATCCGCTGCTGGACGCGCGGCGCGCGCTCGCCGAGCTGTACCGCCTCGTCGGTGACGTACCGGTGGTCCTGCTGGGGCACTCCATGGGCGGCCGGGCCGCCCTGCGCGCCGCGGAGGACGCCCGGGTACGGGGTGTGGTCGCCCTCGCCCCGTGGGTGCCGCCCGGCGAGCCGGTCGCCCAGCTGCGGGACCGGCGGGTGTTCGTCATGCACGGCAGCCGCGACCGGATCACCGACCCTGCCGAGTCCGCCGCATACGTCTCCCGCGCCCGCACCGCGGGCGCCCGGGCCGACCTCCTCCTCGTGCCGGGCGGCGACCACGCCATGCTCCGCCACCACACCCACTGGCACCGCACGGCGACGACCGCGGTCACCGGCCTGCTCACCCGGCTCGCCCCGGACGACGCCCCGGGGCCGTCCCCGGCGGCGGGGCGCTGAGCGTCGGCCCCTTCCCCGGGGTGTCCGCGCGGCGAAGCGCAGAGTGAGCCAACGTGCCCAGGAAGCGGACGTGCGGGCGGGCGTCGGGGCCGGTGGGGGTGACCTCGGCGTGGACGCCGTAGACCTCCGCGACCAGGGCGGCGGTCAGGACCTCGGCCGGTTCGCCGTGGGCCACGACGCGTCCCCCGGACAGCACGACGAGGTGGTCGCAGTACATCGCGGCCAGGTTGAGGTCGTGCAGGGCGACGACGCTGGTGACGGGCAGGGCGACGACGAGGGCCAGCACGTCCAGCTGGTGCTGGATGTCGAGGTGGTTGGTGGGTTCGTCCAGCAGGAGTTCGCGCGGCTGCTGGGCCAGGGCGCGGGCGATCTGGACGCGTTGGCGTTCGCCGCCGGAGAGGGTGTGCCAGAGCCGGTCGGCCTGCCCGGTGAGGCCGGTGCGCGCGAGGGCGTCCGCGACCACCTCCTCGTCGGCCGCCGACGCCGGTGTCCAGGCGCGGCGGTGCGGGATCCGGCCGAGCCGTACGACGTCGCGGACCGACACCTCCACCAGTGTGTCCGCCTGCTGTTCGACGACGGCCACGCGCCGGGCGACGTCGCGGCGGCCCATCCGGTTCAGCGGGCGGCCGTCCAGGGTGACGACGCCGGAGGTGGGGGCGAGCACGCCGGCCAGCAGCCGCAACAGGGTGGACTTGCCCGACCCGTTGGGGCCGAGCAGGCCGGTCATGGCGCCGGGCCGGGGGCTGAGTTCGACGCCGTCCAGGATCAGCCGCCCGCCGGCGGCGCGGGAGACCCGCTCGGCGCTCAGCGTCACCGTGCCCTCCGGGTGCGGTACAGGACGAGGACGAAGGCGGGTACGCCGATCAGCGAGGTCACCACGCCCACCGGGACCTCCTTGGGGGCGAGGACGATACGGGCCAGGGTGTCGACCCACACCAGGAACACGGCCCCGGCCAGGGCACAGACCGGCAGGAGGCGGGCGTGCCCGGGTCCGGTGAGCGCCCGCACGGCGTGCGGCAGCACCAGTCCGACGAAGCCGATGGCACCGGCCGACGCGACCAGGGCGGCGGTGAGCAGGGCGGTGGCGCACAGCAGTACCAGCCGGGTGCGGGCCACGTGGACGCCGAGGGTGGCCGCGGCGTCCTGGCCGAAGGCGAAGGCGTCCAGCGTCCTGCCGTGGCCGAGGCACACGGCGAGGAGCAGCACCAGGACCGCCGTACCGGTCCACACGTCCGTCCAGCCGGCCCCGCCGAGCGAGCCGAGCAGCCAGAAGAGCACCCCGCGGGTGGTCTCGGAGTCGGCCGCGGTCATCACCACGAAGGAGGTGAGCGAGGAGAACAGCTGCATCGCCGCCACTCCCGCGAGGACCACGCGGTCCGGGGTGCCGCCGAGGCTGTGGCTGAGCAGCATCACCAGCGCGAAGGAGCACACCGCGCCGAGGAACGCCCCGCCGGGGACGGACAGCGCGCCGCCGCCCACGCCGAGTACGACGACCAGGACGGCGCCGGTCGAGGCACCGGAGGAGACGCCGAGCACGAAGGGGTCGGCGAGCGGGTTGCGCAGCAGGGACTGGAGGACGGCGCCGCACACGGCGAGTCCGGCGCCGCACACGGCGGCGAGCAAGGTCCGGGGCAGCCGCAGGTCCCAGACGATGCCGTCACGGATGGGGGTGACGTCCGAGGCGGCGGGGCCCGCGCCGAGGTGGGCGACGATGACCGACCAGACATCGGCCACGCCGATGTCCGCCGGTCCGATGGTGACGGCGACGGCCACGGAGGCGCACAGGGCGACGACGCCGGTCAGCGCCCACAGGGGGTAGGCACGGCGGCCGGCCGTGCGTATGCCGGAGGGCGACCGCTCCCCGGACGCGGCCCGGTCCTCGGACGATATTCGGTCCCTGGAGGACGCCCCGTCCTCGGAAGCCGCCCGGCTCGCGGACGTCACTTGGTGAGGCCGTACTCGCGCAGCGCGGCCGCCACCTGTTCGACGCCCTCGACGGTGCGGATGGTGGGGTTCATGGCCTGCCCGCTGAGCAGGACGTACCGCTTCTCGCGGACGGCGGTCATGTTCCGGGTGACCGGGTCGGACTCCAGGAACTCGATCTTCTTCGCGGCGGTCTCGGCCGTCTGCGACTTGCGGGTGAGGTCGCCGAGGACGAGGACGTCCGGGTCGCGGTCGGCAACGGTCTCCCAGCCGACCTGCGGCCATTCGTCGTGGGTGTCGTCCATGGCGTTCTTCGCCCCGACCGCGCGGGTCATGACGCCTGGGGCGCCGCAGCAGCCGCCCATGTAGGGCGACGTGGAGTTGGCGAACCAGTACATGAGGGTGACGCCGGAGGCGTCGACGCCGGACGTCGCCTGCTTCACCCGGGACTTCAGGTCGGCGACCAACTTCTCGCCGCGTTCCTCGACGTCGAACAGCCGGGCCAGGTCTCGGACCTCACGGTAGACGGTGTCCATGGTGAAGGGCTCGCTGCGCACGCCGTCGCCGTCGCCGCTGTTGTCCTTGCCCACGCAGTCGGACGGGGAGAGGTAGGCCGGCACGCCGAGTTCGCGGAACTGCTCGGGGGTGGCCACTCCCCCGGTGCCGAGGGTGGAGGCGAAGGAGGCGGCGACGAAGTCGGGTTCGGCGTCCAGGACCGTCTCGAAGGACGGCATGTCGTCGGAGAGCCGGGGCACACCCGCGTTGGCCTTCTCCAGCCCCTTCATGACCGGGTCGGTCCACGTGGCGGTGCCCGCCATGCGGTCGGCCAGGCCGAGGGAGAGGAGGATCTCGGTGGTGCCCTGGTTGAGGGAGACCGCCCGCTGCGGAGGTGCGGCGACCTCGACCTCGCGGCCGCAGTCACGGACGGTGCGCGGGTAGCCGGCCGCGTCCGGCGCTGCGGAGTCGCCGCCGGTGTCCGTCCCGGATCCGCAGCCGGCGGCCAGCAGGGCGCCGGCCAGGAGCGGCACCAGGCCGCGGAGGGCCCGGGGGGAAGCAGGGAGGCGTCGGAAACCGGCGGGGCGCGCTGCGCGCGAGAAGGCGGGCAAGGAGGATCCTCTGGCGTCGAGGGCTCGTACGCGAAGCCCGTTCGTGCGGTGCGTCCCGCGCCGTACACGGCGCGGGTGCCAGCAGGTCTTCGGACTCGGGGTCGGCCGAGCGGGACGCCTTCCCGGGCGGCGTCCGCCGCCCAGTGGCCCGTGTCCCGCCCGTCACCCTCACCGCTGCGCGTCAGCTCCGGATTCGCACCGGATTCCCTGACCCACCAGGTGGGTTCGACTGGCTTCCGCAAGCTACCACAGGGCCCTCGCGCCGCCGGGGGGCGGGCGGCTGCCTCATCCGCCCCCCGGCGCCGACGCGCCCGACCGCGTCAGCTCTTCGGCATCAGGACGCTGTCGATGATGTAGACGTTGGCGTTGGCGGTCTTGACGTTGCCGCAGACCACGTTGGCGGAGTCGTTGACCTTGTAGGCCTCGTCCGAGCCGGAGGTGGTGAGCTTGGACTTCTGCAGGGTGTCGAAGGAGCCGTTCTCCAGGTCCTTGGGGGCGAGCTTCTGGCCCACGACGTGGTAGGTCAGGATGTCGGTGAGCATCGCCTTGTCGTTGAGGACCTTGTCCAGGTCGGCCTTCGGAATCTTGGCGAAGGCGTCGTTGGTCGGCGCGAACACCGTGATGTTCTCGGCGTTGTTGAGGGTGTCGACCAGACCGGCCTTCTTCACCGCCGACACCAGCGTGGACAGGGCCGGGTTGTTCGAGGCGGCGGTGGCGACCGGGTCCTTCGCCATGCCGTCGAACGAACCGGCGCCCTCCTTCGGCACGGTGGAGCAGGCCGGGCCGAACGGCTCGTCGGCGCCGGACATGCCGCCCGAGGTGTCCTCGGACTTGTCGTCGGTGGCTGCGGGGGCCGAGGACTCGGCCTGCGCGGAGTCCGAGGAGCCGCTGTCGCCGTCGTCGGAACAGGCGGCCAGCGACAGGGGCAGGACGGCGGCCGCGACGATGGCGACGGCGGAGCGACGGATACGGGCGTTCATGGATATCTCCCTGCAAATCGGCAGCACTGAGGCAGCGCTGATGTAGTGATGTGGAGCGATGTAGTGATCTGGAGCGTGGTACGCGTCGAGGTGGAGCGATGGTCCGCTCGGTGAGCTGTCCGCCCGGTGGGTGGTTCCTATACGCGTGGAGGCCGAGCCGCCCTGCGTATCGCAGGCAGGGAGCGCGGGCGGGCGGTCCGCTGTCGGTGTGGTCTCGGTTCTTCCCTCACACGGGGAATCCGGAGCAGGGCGGGTTCCGGATTGGCCGATCACCCGATCGAGTGGGGAAGTTTCTCGGACACCTCTGTGACCAGGGGTTTCACCCGGAGGAGGCCGTCAACATGACGGAGGCTCAGAGCGGGGTGGCGGCCCGCAGGATGAGGAACATGGTGACGGCGGAGTTCGCCGACGACATCGCCGACACGGCCGTTCCGGCGGCCGCGGCCCACGCGGCCAGTCCCACCGAGGTGAACAGCGAGGGCCAGGTGCGGACGGCGGGCGCGGGACCCAGCAGGGCCGCCACCCGGCGCGGCACGGGGCCGGGCGCCGCGAGGCCGGCCAGGGTCGCGACCGGGGTGCCCCGGGAGACGAGGGCCGCCTTGCCGATCGCGGTCGCCACGGTGCGACGGTCGCCGACCACCTTGGCGGCCGCCTCGTCGGCCCAGCGTTCGGCCGTGTAGGAGACGGCGGTGCGCAGGGGGCGCAGGAACGGGTTGGCCAGCGCGGCGAGCCGGACGGCCAGCAGGAAGCGGTGGTGGCGGGCGGCGAGGTGGGCCCGCTCGTGGGCGAACAGCGCGCGCCGCTCGGCCGGTTCGAGGCAGTCGAGCAGCGCGGTGCTGACCACCACCCGGTCCCGGCGTCCGCCGGGCAGGGCGTACGCGTAGGGCACGTCGTCCGGCAGTACGGCCACGCCGGTGCCCCGCAGTCCGGCGAGGGCGCGGTGGGCCCGGCGGCGCACCCGGCCGTGCCGCCACAGCGCCCGGACCGAGACCAGGAGTACCGCGCACAGAGCGGGAATCGCCGCCTTGCCGACGACCTCGTCGTAGGGCACCGCCGCCCGCACCTCGGGGTCCGACCAGCCGTCGGGCAGCGGGTTGCCGGGCAGTTGCGCGGTGCCGACCACCATCACCAGCGCCAGGCACACGGTGCTGCACAGCGCCATGACGGCGGCGACGGCGGTGAGCAGCCTGGTCGCGGTGCGCGGGTGCAGGCGCTGCTCGGCCAGCCGGGCGACGGGCCATGCCGTCAGCGGCAGGACCAGTGGCAGGAAGACGAAGACCCCCATGGCGGTGTCAGCCGTCCTCCGCGCCGTGCGCGTGCCCGAGCAGGTCGCGCAGCAGCCGCTCGTCGTCCGGGTCGAGGCCGGTGACGAAGCTGGCCAGCACCGCCTCCCGGTCGCTCTCGGCGTCCAGGACCTTGCGCATCCTGCGCGCGGCCAGACCGGCCTGGTCCGCGGGTGTCCAGGCGAAGGACCGGCCCGCCCGCTCGCGGCTGACGGCGCCCTTCTCCAGGAGCCGGGTCAGGATCGTGATCACCGTGGTGTAGGCGAGGTCGCCGCCCAGCCGCTCCTGCACCCAGCCGGCCGTCGCGGGCCCTTCCGCCTCGCGCAGCGCCGTCAGCACCAGGGCCTCCAGCTCGCCCTGACCCCGCCGCCGCGACCGCCGGTGATCCGTCACGGGCCGCCTCCTTCCGCCGCTGTGCGCTCCGTACCGAGGCCATCGTATAGAAACCTGATTTCTACAGTGTTGTAGATTGAACGGTGGACACGCAGTCGGCACGACGAAGGAGAACGCAGTGGGAGTTTCCCTGGCCAAGGGCGGCAACGTCTCGCTCAGCAAGGAGGCGCCCGGCCTCACCGCCGTCCTGGTCGGTCTGGGCTGGGACGTGCGCACCACGACCGGCACCGACTACGACCTCGACGCCTCGGCGCTGCTTCTGGACGCCTCCGGCAAGGTGCTCTCGGACGGGCACTTCGTCTTCTACAACAACCTCACCAGCCCGGACGGCTCGGTCGAGCACACCGGCGACAACCTGACCGGTGAGGGCGAGGGCGACGACGAGGCGGTCAAGGTGAACCTGGTCGCCGTCCCGGCGGAGGTGGACCGGATCGTCTTCCCGGTCTCCATCCACGACGCGGAGAACCGCGGCCAGAGCTTCGGCCAGGTCCGCAACGCCTTCATCCGGGTGGTCAACCAGGCGGGCGGCCAGGAGATCGCCCGCTACGACCTGTCCGAGGACGCGTCGACCGAGACCGCCATGGTCTTCGGCGAGCTGTACCGGCACGGCGCCGAGTGGAAGTTCCGTGCGGTCGGGCAGGGTTACGCCTCCGGTCTCGCCGGCATCGCCGCGGACTTCGGCGTCAACATCTGACCCGCTCCCGGCCCGGTCACCGGTCCGTGGCGCAGCAGCCGCCCGCCCCACCGGGGGCCGGCGCGGTGTCGAGGCGGCAGAAGCAGGACGCCTCGACCGGTACGTCCGCGAGGGCGGCGGCGAGCCTCAGCTGCTGCGCCACGATCCGCGCCTCCCCCTCCCGGCCCAGCCGCACCAGGCACTCGTGGAGGCCGTGCAGCGCCCAGACGTTGCCGGGGTGCTGGAGGGCGCGGGGCAGGGTGTCGTCGAGCCCCAGGTCGGCCCGGTAGACCGCCTCGGCCTCGGCGACCCGGCCCTGTTCCAGGAGCAGGGCGCCGTACGCGTGCCGGGTGGGCTGCATCCAGCCCCACGGCTCGTCGTAGGGAAGGCTGTCGTCCAGGCCGATCGAGCGTTCCAGGGCGGCGAAGGCGGCGGCGTGGTCGCCCCTTCGGTACTCCAGTTCGCCGTCGAGCATGGCGGAGGCGATGGCGAGGATGTCGGCGCAGGTGTTGTTGAACAGCATGCGGGTGTCCGGCACCCGGGCGACCGCGTCGCGGAACAGGACGCGCTCGGCCTCCGCCTCGGCGACCCGGCCGGTGGCCGAGAGGGCGACGCCGCGGGCGTAGTGCAGCATCGCGGTGGTCACGCAGTACAGGCCCGGATCGGCCGGCATCGGCAGGGCGAGGATGTCGGCCCAGCGGCCGAAGCGGATCAGGACGTGCACCCGCATGGCCAGGAAGCCCTCCAGCCAGTCGGCCATGGGCGGGCTCTGCACGCGCAGCAGTGCCTCGGGAACGGACGCCTCCAGTCGGGCGGCGGTGTCGAGGGCAATGTCGTACCGGCCCAGGAACATCGCGCCGTAGATCCTGAAGTGGTAGTTGTGCGTCCGGTAGAGGGTGTAGAAGTTCATCGCCCCGGCCCGCGCGCGGTACTTCTCGTCGGCCGCGATGGCGGCGCTGTTGTCCGACACCACGCGCCGGTAGTCGCCGCACAGCACTTCGAGGTGGGACGGCATGTGCAGCAGGTGTCCCGCGTCGGGGACCAGGCCGCGCAGCCGGTCTGCGACGGAGAGGGCCGCCTCGGGGGTCGGTGACATCTCCATCAGGTGGATGTAGAGGTGCACGACACCGGGATGTTCGAGTCCCCCGTCGGCGGCCAGGGCCCGGTCGAGGACCTCCTTCGCGGCCAGGGTGCGGGCCCCCTCGGCGGGCAGCCCCGTGCGCAGGTCCCACAGTTGCCAGGGCGTCAGCATCATCAGCGCGTCGGCGTAGAGGGTGGCCACGTCGAGGTCGTCCGGGGCGAGGTCGTGGACGGCGCGCATGCTGTCGGCGTACGGCGCGTTCCAGACCGAGCAGTCCTCGACGGCGCGCTCCTGCGGGTAGCGGGCGCGCAGGGCGCCGATGAGGGCGCGTTCCACGGGGGTGGCCCGGCCCGCCTTGGCGTGGGCGAGTTCCACGGCGGCGTGGGTGCGGTCGACGGTTTGGGTCAGCTCCTCGGCGTCGAATGCCTCCCAGGGCTTGTTGTAGTTGGGGCCCAGGGCGTAGGCGATGCCCCAGTGGGCCATCGCGCAGTCCGGGTCGGCCGCCACCGCCCTCTCGAAGCACGCGACGGCCTCCTCGTGGTGGAAGGCGTACGTCCACACCAGCCCGCGGTCGAACCACCGCTGGGCCTCGGGCGACGACGTGGTCACGGGTCGGCCGTGGACGCCGAGGTCGTAGTAGTCCATGTACGGACGTATACCGCACTCCGGGACGGTCGCGGAGTACTGCGCGGAAGGCCGCGGCGCGCGGTGTCCCCGCCGGACGCGGCGCGCGCCGCGTCCGGCGGGGGTGGGGGGACCGGCGGGGGCGCGGTCAGCCGAAGTCCACGTCACTGCAGAGGAAGTACGTCTGGTCCATGTGCGACGCCTGCCAGATCGTGTAGACGACGTGCCGGCCGCTCAGGCCCGACGTACTGACCGGGATCTCGTAGTTCTGACTGGGTGCGTAGCTGCCCGTACGCGCCACCTGCTGGAGGTCGCCCCAGGTCAGGGCCTGCGTGGCGGGGTCGAATCCCTGCCGGGTGACGTAGACCAGGAAGTAGTCGGCGCCGTGGCTGGCCTGGTCGTACAGCTTGACGGTGAAGTCGTCGGCGACGTCCGTGGTCCGCCACGCGCCCACGGTGTCCAGGGAGTCGTAGCGTCCGCTCTCGGTCCGCCCCCCGCTGCACAGCTGACCGTCGGGGACGACGGCCTGGAAGTCACCGGCGGAGCCGTTGCGGTAGAGGCCGTTCCAGTTCCACATGGCGTTGGGGTCGTCCTGCCATGCCTGCCAGCACATGGGGTCTTCCTGCGCCATGGCGGGGTTCTGGAAGTCGTCGCCCCAGCGGTCCCAGCAGCCGTAGTTGCGGGATGCGGGGTCGACGACCGAGCCGTGGGCGAAGGCGGTGCCGCTCCACGGGATCAGGGTGAGGAGGACCGCGGTCAGGGCGCTTAGGGCGAGGGTCGTCGTGCGGCGGACCCGTTTCACCGGACTCACCGGATTCACTGAATTAGCGTGATCATGACAATTCATGCTGCCTTCTTCCGTGGGGGGACAGTGTCCAGGCGGGGACGCATCAGTGGGAGCGCTCCCAAATCCTCGCGGGGTCCAGGCTGCGCCCGCGTGAATCCCTTGGCAACATCCGAAACTAGCCAGTTCGCGTGACTGACGGGCGGGCGGGAGAAGTCCCGCCCGCCCGTCGTCATACCGGTGCCGGAGTACGCGTCAGAGCGCACGCCGCCTGGAACGGATCAGCAGCACGCAGCCGCCCGCGAAGAGGACGCCGCCGACAGCGGCGGGCCACAGTCCGAGGCCGGAGCCGGTCTCGGCGAGTCCGCCCTGCGCCTGCGGCTGCGGTGCGGCGCCGCCGCCGTCGCCCTGGGTGGCCTCGGGGGCCGGCACGGCGCTGCCCGCGTCGTCCGGGGCGTCCGCCGGTGTCGTGGCGGCCTTGGGCGCGGCGCTCGGGGACGCGTCGGCGTCCTGGCCGCCGTTCTGCCCCTGGTTCGGCTCCTCCTTCTGCCCGTCGTCCCGGCCGTCGTCCTGCCCGGGGCCCGGCGCGTCGTTCCCGCCGCCGTTCTGCTCGTCGCGGCCGTCCTGACCGTCCTGGCCGCCGTCCTGGCCGGAATCGGCGGGTGCCGAGGCCGTGGCGGTCTGCTCGGCCGGCGGCGCGGTGGGCTGCTCGCCGCCGTCGCCGCCGGGCTGCTCCTCGCCCTTGCCGTCGTCAGGCGCCTCGGAGGCGCCCGGGTCCCCACCCTGGCCCGGGTCCTCGCCCTGGCCCGGGTCCTCACCCTGGCCGGGGTCCTCGCCCTGGCCCGGGTCCTCCTCACCCTGGCCCGGGTCCTCACCCTGGCCCGGGTCGGAGCCCGGCGGAGGCGCGTCCGCACCGCACTCGCGGCCGGAGTTGATGCAGTCCGTCATCTCCCGCATCAGGCCCTCGTCGAAGACGTTGATGAAGTCGCTGTGGTCGGTGACCGGCTTGTGCAGCTGTTCCGGGAAGGAGTCCACGGCGAACAACGGAACCGTCCGGCCGCCGTCCTGGACGCTGGGCGCGTCCACGTCGTACACGACCCGCTGGACCAGCCGCGGAACGGCCTTGAAGCCCTCCGGGCAGCCGCCGTCGGCGGTGGCGAAGGCCATGTGGGTGCGGTGGTTGGCGCTGTCGATGTTGCGGCCGTCCCAGCAGCTCTGGAACGTGAAGGTGCGCACCACGTCGCTGCCGGAGGGGCAGAGCGGGTACTTGTCCTTCAGCTGCCGGTCCTCGAAGCCGGTGCAGCTCCAGGAGGCGTTCGCGTTGGCGTTGCCGTTGACGAACGCCTTAGCGTCACCGGTGATGATGCGCAGCAGGCGCGGCATCTCCGTGACCTTGCCGCGCTCGTTGCCCTCGAAGGTGAGCGTGACCTCGGCCGGTGTGACGATCTCGCCCGCGTTGCCCTCGATGCCGCCGCCGGGTGACTGGGCGTCCTGCTCGGCCGTGCCGTTCTGGAGGCGGATCACGGGCCAGTAGTACGAGGACTTGTCGCCCTGGTCCGCGCAGCTGGTCTCGGCGGCGGCCAGGTCCTCGTCGCTGGAGAAGGCGTTGCTGTCCTGGTTGCCGACGTAGTCGTGGAAGTGGTGGGCGCCGTTGCCGACGCCGGGGGCGGCGATCAGGTTGTCCGAGTTGAACAGGCCCTCGGCGTTGACACCGCAGCTGGTGCTGAAGGAGCCGTTCGAGGCGTTCTTCTGGCGGGGCGCCTTCACCACGTTGGGCTGGACGGACTTGATGTCGGCGTAGTCGGCCGCCACCGGGCCGTTGCCCGCCTGGCCGCCGTTCCCGGCCGCGCCGCCGTCATCCCCGCCCTGCTGCTGGTCCTGTCCCTGGTCCTGGCCCTGGTTCTCCTGTCCCTGGTCCTGCTGCTCCTGCTGGTCCGGGCTGCCGCTCTGCGCCGGCTCCGTCGCGACCTCGGTGCGGCGCAGCGTGCACTCCGCGAGTGTGTCCAGTCCTTCGGGGCGGTCCCCGGCCTTGGCGACGGCGGCGGCGATGCGCTCGATGGTCGCCGCCCGGTCCTCCTTCAGGGGGTCCAGGATGGCGGCCTCGTCGAGGGAGCCGTCGTCCGCGGTGCGGGCGGCCTCCTGGAGTTGGCGGTACGCGGTGGCGATCTGCTCGTCGAGCTGGGCCAGTTCGGTGTCGACCTCCTGCCTGGCAGGTTCCGGCACGGTGGTCAGCCGCTCGGTCAGGTCGGGGCAGTCGACGGTCGCCGCGACTCCGGAACTGCCCAGGGGAACGGCGTCGTTGCCGGATTCGGTCGCGGAGGCGAAGACGTTCACGGCCACCAGGCCGCCGCCCCCCAGTATCAGCGCGACCGCTCCGAAGGTCGCGCGCCGCGCCCCGGTCGGGCGTCTGCGCCTGTTGTGTCCCAAGGCGTGCTCCTGTGTCGTGACGGACTCGGGCATGGAATGCCCCCGGCTCCATACGGAGGAGCGGGCCGGAGCGTTCAGCCGTCCCCGGGATTCTCAGGAATCCCTCACCTCCTGCCGACGCGAGCCCGGTGGTCCGATCGAGGGGCTTGGGTGTCGGACGGCAGCGGCAGGAGGATGAAAAGGGCAGGGACAGCGAGGCACGAACGGAACGCCCACGAGTGATCCCAGGAGCCGCTGATGTCCGAGAAGCCGAGTGACACACATCCGCCGGTGGTCGACCGCGCGACCTTCGAGCAGCGACTGGAGGGGTTGCGGTCCAGGGAGAAGGCCCACACCCGCGAAGGGGACGCGATCGCCGCCGCGCGCCGCAGGCTCCCGATGGTCGAGGTGGCCGCGGACAGCCCTCTGCTGGGCCCCGACGGCCCCGTGACGCTGCTGGACGCGTTCGAGGGGCGACGCCAACTGATCGCCTACTACTTCATGTGGTGGCCCGGGCGGCCGGCCGCCGAGCAGTGCGAAGGCTGCACCTGGGTGATGAGCCACGTGGGTGAGCTGGCCTATCTCCACTCCCGCGACATCACCTTCGCCGTGTTCTCCCAGGGGCGGAACTCCGCCTACGGCTTCGCGGACGCGCAGACGTCGTACGAGGAGAGCCTGCGCTACCGCGCCTTCATGGGCTGGACGATGCCGTGGTACTCCGCGCAGCCCTCACTCGAGACGCTTCTGGTCGGCCGGGAGCCGGGCCTGTTCCACCTGGTGTGCTACCTGCGCGACGGCGACCGTGTCTTCGAGACGTACTGGACCAAGCGCCGTGGGGCGGAGGCGGTGGACTACAGCTACGCGCTCATGGACCTCACGGCGTTCGGTCGTCAGGAGGCGTGGGAGGACTCACCGGCGGGGCGGCCGCGCCTCGGGCAGGCCACGCGGACTCTCAGCGGGGCCCCGGACTGGCTGCCGCTCCGGGACGAGCGGGGTGGACGCCCCACAGCGCACTGGCCACGCATCGACGCCGGCCGCTCCGACGACCTGGGCACCACCGGCACCGGCAGGCCGACCGGTTCCGAACACTGAGTCCCACTGCGGGGCGGGAAGCGCCGGAGCGGGCCGAGGGGCAGGCGCGCGTTCGGGGCGCCCTTCGCCCGTAGGGGTCCTTGTCGGCGGCTCGGTCCCGGTGGAACGATGCGGACGGCACCGCCTCAGCGCAGCGAAGGGACCCGTCGTGACCGACGACCAGCACCGGCCGCACCCCGCCGCCGCGTTCGACGCGCTGGGCGCCGAGTACGAGAAGGCGTTCGCCGGGTCGAGGACGCACCGGCGCTCGCTGGAGTGGCTGCTCGGGCGGCTCGCGCCGGGCAGCCGGGTGCTGGACGTGGGCAGCGGCACCGGCCGCCCCACCGCCGAGACCCTCGCGGCCGCCGGCCACGACGTGCTGGGCGTCGACATCTCGCCGGTCATGGCCGAGCTGGCGGCCCGGCAGGTGCCGGACGCCACGTTCCGGTGCGCCGACATCCACGACGTACCGCTCGAGGACGCTTCGTTCGACGCCGTCTGCGTGTACTTCTCGCTGCTCCAGCTGGACCGGCGGGAGCAGGCGGCGCTCATCGGGCGTCTGACGTGGGTGCTGAAGCCTGGGGGTTACCTGGTGCTGGCGACCGTGCCGCTGGACGTGGAGGGCGTCGACGCCGTCTTCATGGGACAGCCGGTGCGCGTGACCAGCTTCACCGCTCAGGCCCTCGCCACCGTGGTGGAGGAGGCCGGTCTTGAGGTGGTGACGGAGGAGGCGACGCTGTTCACCCCCGCCCACCCGGACGCCCGGCCCGAACCGCACCTCTTCCTGCACTGCCGCCGCCCGGCCGCCACCGCGCCGGACGCCTGACCCGCCGGCCCCGCGACGGGCGGCCGGCCCCGGCGCCGCCCCGGATGGGGTAACCCCGCACGCGCACACCGGGCCCCGCGGCCAGAGTGGGGACCATGACAGAGCCTGGCGAGCGACGGCGCCGCACGTCCTCCACCGCCACCCGCGAACGTCCCGTGCGCGGTGCCCGGGACGCGGCCCGGCGCGCCGCGGACGCCCTCTCCGAGCTGACCCGGCACCACCTGGAGGGCGTCTCCGCGGTGTGCCGGAGCGAGGACGACGGCTGGATCGTCAACGTGGACGTGCTCGAAGTGGCCCGCATCCCGGACACCACCAGTCTGCTCGCGACCTACGAGGTCGAACTGGACTCCGCGGGCGACCTCGTGCAGTACCGCAGGATCGCGCGCTACCGGCGCGGCGCCCAGGACCAGTGAGCCGACGGTGAGGCGCGTACCCGGAAGGACCACCGCATGATCACGTACGACGACGAGGTCATCTGCGCGCCCCGCGCCGGAACCCTCTACGACGTCCTCGAACTCATCCTCGACCGCGGCATGGTGATCGACGTCTTCGTGCGCGTCTCCCTGGTCGGCATCGAGATCCTCAAGGTGGACGCCCGCATCGTGGTCGCGAGCGTCGACACCTATCTGCGGTTCGCCGAGGCCTGCAACCGGCTGGACCTGGAGCACGACGCGCGCTCCAAGACCGTGCCCGAGCTGTTCGGCGGCCCGGTCGCCAAGTCCGTCGGCAGGGCGGGCGCGAAGCGGACGGCGCGCTCGCTGACCGACAAGGTGCGCGACGTCCTCGCGCCGGACGAGGAGACCGACGAGGAGACGGACGAGGAGGAGGCACTCCCCCGCGGGCGCTCCTCGGCACGGCGCCGTACCGAGGAGGACCGCCCGCGCGACCGACCCCGCCGCCGCACCCGTAGGGAGGACGCATGACCGCGCCCGTCACCACCACCGCCCGCGGCACCGAGCTGAAGTCGCTCTACGTCTACGGCATCACGCCCGCCGGGATCCGCGCCCCCCGCTCCCCCGGCGTCGACGGCGCCCCGGTGCGGCTGCTGACCGGCTCCGGCCTGTGCGCCGCGGTGTCGGACGCGCCGGCGCGGCTCCTGCCCCGGCGCCGCGACCTGCTGGCCCACCAGGCCGTCCTGGACGAACTGGCGGCACAGGGACCGCTGCTGCCCATGCGGTTCGCGGTGCTCAGCCCCCGGACCGACACCCTGCTCGCCCAACTGCGCGCCGACTCGTCCCACTTGACGCAGCAGCTCGAAGAGGTGCGGGGATGCGTCGAACTCAACGTCAAGGGCACGGTGGTGCCGGGCCACTTCGCCGATCTGGTACGCCGGGACGAGAGCCTGCGGTCCATGGCGCTGCGGACCCGGCGCCGTCCCGACTACGAGGCCAACGTCCGGCTGGGAGAGGCGCTCGCGCTCGGCGTACGCCGGGAGGCACGGCGCGCCGCGCGGGAGGTCCTGGACCGTCTGACGCCGCTGGCGGTGCGCACGGCCGGGGGCACGACCGACGGTGATCAGGTGCTCAGCGCGTCGTTCCTGCTGCGCGCGGGCGACGAGCGCCGGTTCCGGGAGGCGGTGGACGCGGGGGCCCGTGCCTGCGGGGACCGGCTGGCGCTCAGCGTGACCGGCCCCCTGCCCTGCTACAGCTTCGTCGAGCCGCGTCCCGCGGCGGCGGGGCGGTGACTCGGTGGGCATCGTGAGCGGGCTCCTGCTGCTGCCCCTCGCGCCGGTGCGCGGCACGACGTGGATCGCCGACCACCTGCTCCAGGAGGCCCGGCGTCAGTTCCACGACCCGCGTGCCGTGCAGGCGAGGCTGGCCGCGCTGAACCGGGCCCTGGACGAGGGCGCCATCGACGAGGCGGCCTTCGAACGGGAGGAGGAGCGGCTGCTCGCCCTCCTCGAACGCCGGGCCCGTCCGGCCCGACCGGGCGGCCGTACGACCACCATGGACCGAGCGCAGGGAAGGCACGCATGAGCGACAGCAAGACGGCCCTGGCGGCAGCCATGGCAGGCGGATACCTCCTGGGGCGCACGAAGAAGGCCAAGCTCGCCTTCGCGGTCGGCTCCTACCTCGCGGGGCGGCGCATCGGCCTGTCGCCGGGCGACCTGCTCTCCCAGGGACTGGGCGGGCTCCAGCAGGCGCCGCAGATCCGCGAACTCACCGAGCAGCTGCGCGGCGAGCTGCTGACCGCCGGGCGCGCGGCCGCCACCGCCGCGGCGAACCGGCGGCTCACCGGTCTCGCGGACTCCCTGCGCGACCGCACCGACGCGCTCACCGGCGAAGGCCGGGAGGACGACGGGGACGAGGAGGGCCCGGACGAGGACGCGGAGGACGAGGACGCCTACTTCGACGAGGAGGACGAGGAGGAGGACCGCGAGCCCGAGTCCGAGCCTGCGCCGCGTCGGCGTACGGCGAAGAAGGCTCCGCCGCGCAAGGCCGCGCCCCCCGCGAAGAAGACGGCCAAGAAGGCCGCGAAGAAGACGGCGAAGAGCACGGCGAAGAAGGCCGCGCCCGCGAAGAAGGCGGCTCCCGCGAAGAAGACCGCGAGTTCACGCAGGCGGGGAGGGGGACGCGGATGACCCCCGACCGACAGAACACGGACACGCCGTCCCCTCTCGGGGGCCTCAAGGACGCCCTCGGCGGGTACCTCTCCGCCCGGGGACACAGCCTCGTCGGCAAGGCGGGCGAACGGATCGGCGGCCTCACCGACCGCCTCACCGCCTCCGCGAACGGCAACGACGGTGGTAACGGGGGTGGCGGCAACGGCGGCGGCAACGGCGACTCCAAGCGCGGGGGCGGTGGCAAGAGCGGCGCTGGCAGTATCAAGGCGACGCACATCATGGAGGTCGTCGACATCGGCGTCCCCCTGCGCGTCGTCTACGACCAGTGGACCCAGCTCCAGGAGTTCAGCGACTTCACCAAGGGCGTCCGCAGCGTCAGCGCCGAGGACGAGGTGACGAGCAACTGGAACCTCAAGGTCGGCCCGTCCAGCCGTAGCTGGAAGGCGACCGTCCAGGAACAGGTCCCCGACGAGCGGATCGTGTGGACCTCCGAGGGCGCCAAGGGCAGCACGCGCGGCGCGGTCACCTTCCACGAGCTGGCGCCCCGGCTGACCCGGGTGGTGGTGGTCTGCGAGTACTACCCGTCGGGCTTCTTCGAGAAGACCGGCAACCTCTGGCGCGCCCAGGGCCGCCGGCTGCGGCTGGACCTGAAGCACTTCGCGCGGCACGTGACGCTGGTGGACGAGGAGGAGGTCGAGGGCTGGCGCGGGGAGATCCGTGACGGCGAGGTCGTCCGGACCCACGAGGAGGCCCTGGAGGAGGAGAACGGCGACGAGGAGGACGAGTACGCGGACGACGAGGAAGAAGACGAGGACCAGGACGAGTACGAGGACGGTGACTACGAGGACGATGACGAGGACGGTGCCTACGAGGACGATGAGGATGAAGAGGACGAGTACGAGGACGACGGCCGTGCCCGCCGACGCCGCTGACGGGGCGGGGAGCGCCCGGTGACCGACCTCGACCACCGGTACGCGGACCCGGACCCCCTGGCCTGTCCGCCCGCCACCGGCAGCCTCGCCGACCTCCTCGAACGGGTCCTCGACAAGGGCATCGTCATCGCCGGTGACATCAAGATCGACCTCCTCGACATCGAACTGCTCACCATCCGGCTGCGGCTGTTCATCGCCTCGGTGGACACCGCGAAGAAGGCGGGCATCGACTGGTGGGAGACCGACCCGGCGCTGTCGTCCCGGGCCGCGCGGGACGCTCTCGTCGAGGAGAACGCGCGCCTGCGGGCCCGGCTCGACGCCCTGGACGATGCCCTGGAGCACGACGAGGAAGACGGCGTGGCGGCCGCGGTCGAGGAGACGTCGGGAGCCGCCCGGTGAGCGCGGACGCGGGAGTGGAGCCCGGCATCGTCTGCGCCTTCGCCGTCACCGGCACCCTGCCGGACCCGGCCGCGCTCGCCTCGGCGACCGGCCACGAGGAGGGAGGCCCGCTGCGCGTGCTGGACGCGGGCGGCGGTCTGTGCCTGGTCGTCCAGGACGTCCCCGCGGCCCTGTTCGACGAGGAGGCCCTGACGGAACGCCTCAACCGGCCCATCGACCTGGAACGCTGCGCCCGCGCCCACCACAGGGCCGTCGAGGCCGCGGCGGGGCGGGGTGCGGTCGTACCCCTGCCGATGGCGACGCTGTACCGCGGCGACCGGTCGGCGGTGCGGGCCGTCCGCGACCGGCGGCCGGTGCTGGAGGCACTGCTCGACCGTCTCCGGAACCGCACCGAGTGGGCGGTGAAGGTGCACGCCGCCGAGGGAACGCCGGACGATCTCCCCACGGCCCCCGCCGACCCGGGCACCGGCTCCGGCTCCGGCTCCGGTGGCCGTGCCTACCTGAGCCGGGCCAGCGCACGGCGGCGCGACCGGCAGCAGGCGCACGGGAGGGCGCGGGCCGAGGCGGAGGCCGTCGACGCGGAGCTGCGGCGGTACGCCGTCGCCGCGACCCGGCACCGGCCGCAGAGCGAGCGGCTGACGGGCCGCCGCACCCCGCAACTCCTCAACGCCGCCTACCTGGTGGAGGACGCGGACCGCGCCGCCTTCACCCGCGCCCTGGCCGGGCTCACCGCCGAGGGGCGGCATCCTGCCGTACGGGCCGACGCGTCCGGACCGTGGATCCCGTACTCCTTCGCGCGCTGGGACGAGGAACCGGACGCCCGCCCCGGCCAGGAGGTCCCCGCATGACGGTCGCGGACACCCGTGCGCCGGGCCCGGCACCCGTACCGTGGGACGGTCCGGAGCCGTACGCGCCGGCCGGGGTGCCCCTAGTCGATCTGCTGGACCGGGTGCTGGCCACCGGGGTGGTGGTCAGCGGCGACCTGGTCCTGGCCATCGCGGACGTGCCGCTGGTGCGGATCTCCCTGCACGCGCTGCTGGCGTCGGTGACCGAGCGGATGCCCGCACCCTGGCCGGACAGCGGTCCGCTGTGACCGGGCGCCGGGAGCACGCCCTCGACCTGGACCCCGAGCGGGTCACGAACGACCTGGCCGCACTGGTGCTCACGGTCGTCGAGCTGCTGCGCCAGCTCATGGAGCGCCAGGCCGTGCGCCGCTTCGACGAGGGCACCCTCAGCGCCGGGCAGGAGGACCGGCTCGGCACGGCGCTCATGCTGCTCGACGAGCGGATGGACGACCTGTGCGCCCAGCACGGCCTGAGCCGTGCCGACCTGAACCTCGACCTGGGCCCGCTCGGTCCCCTCCTCGCCGACCCCGAGCCTTAGGGGCCGCGGGAAGGCACGGGCACCCCGCATGAGCGATCGCTATGATGGCGAAGAATCGCTCAAACGAACATTCACGGGTGGGGAGACCTGATGCGGGAGCCGGTCGATCTCAGGCGCCAGCGGATCCTGGCAGCGGTGCAGGCGCGCGGTACCGCGCGGGTGCGGGACCTCGCCGACGAGTTGCAGGTCTCGGTGGTCACCGTGCGCCGGGACGTGGAGGAGCTGACGCGTGAGGGCCGGCTGGCGCGTGGGCACGGGGTCGTCCGGTCCACGCTGCCGGACCGGGAGGCGCCCGTGGAGGCCGGCGGGGCGGCCGGGGACCGGGTGGCCGTGGTGGTTCCGGTGCGGCACTCGTACCTCACCGAGACCCTGCACGGCGCGCGCACGGTCCTGGAGGAGTCGGGGCTGCGCATCGCCCTGCACCTCGCGCCGCAGGCCTCCGGCGCCGAACGGCCCCTGGTGGAGCGGGCGCTGGCGGACGGCGCGCAGGGGCTGCTGATCGCCCCGCGCTGGCGCGGCCGGGCCGAGGAGGCCGCCGACCACGAGTGGCTCGCCGGTACCGGGGTGCCGACGGTGCTGATGGAGCGCCGCCCGTGGCGGGGCAGCGCGCTGCACGCCCTGGACTCGGTGTGCTCGGACCACTGGTACGGCGCGCACCTGGCGGTGGAGCACCTGGTGGGCCTCGGTCACCGGCGCATCGTGTTCGCCACGCGGCACGACAGCCCGACCGCCCGTTCGCTGCGCGCCGCGTTCACCGAGATCGCCGGGGCGCATCCCCTGATGGAGCGGTGGGCGTGGACCCTCGTCTCGCCGGAGGCCGGGGTGGACGGCCCCTACCCGGCGGACGAGACGGCCGAGCCGCCCGCGCTGATGCGCAAACTGGGGGCGACCGCCCTGGTGCTGCACGGCGACGTGGACGCGCTGATGATCGTCCAGCGGCTGGCGGAGGAGGGGGTGCGGGTGCCGGAGGACTGCTCGGTCGTGGCGTACGACGACGTGGTGGCCGGGCTGGGCTCGCCGCCACTGACGGCG
Source organism: Streptomyces sp. NPDC048171 (assembly GCF_043202655.1). NCBI lineage: Bacteria > Bacillati > Actinomycetota > Actinomycetes > Kitasatosporales > Streptomycetaceae > Streptomyces > Streptomyces sp. NPDC048171. The sequence goes on along the minus strand of NZ_JBIDAU010000008.1, from coordinate 94,375 downwards.
GTGGCGCCGCCGAAGGCGGAGGTCGGACGCATGGCGGCGGAGCTGTTGCTCCAGCGGCTGTCGGAGCCCCCCGGGACCCGGCCGGGCCGGCGCGTCGAGCTGCTGCCGCGACTGATGGTGCGCGGATCGACCGACCGGCTCGTCGACCCCCCGACCGAGTGAGCGTTTGAGCGTTTCATTTTCTTCTGATCGATCTCTTGACCGTTTGGGTCGGGGCGTTCAGGATTCCCGTGTCCCGAACAGTCGTGGCCGCACCCCCGCGGACACGCAGGAGCCGCGGGAGGCGCCATGCCCGGACGACAGAGCCGTCGGTCCGTGCTCGCCGCGATGGCCGCCGTACCCCTGACAGGAGCCGTGAGCGCCTGCAGCGGGGGGAACGGAGCATCGTCGGCCCGCACCGGAACCACCACACGCGTCACCTTCTGGTCCGCCCTGCGCGGCAGCCAGGAGGTGGTCGACGCGTTCAACCGCACCCACCGCACCATCCAGGTCGACTTCCAGCAGATCCCCTCCGGCGGGCAGGGCGGTTACGCCAAGCTCAGCAACGCCGCCCGGGCGGGCAACGCGCCCGACGTCGCCACCATCGAGTATCCGCAGGTCCCGGGGTACGCCATCGACGGAGTCGCACGCGACATCACCGACCTGGTGAGCGACGGCCTGCGCCGCAAGCTGCTGCCGCAGGCGCTCGGACTGACCACCTTCGAGGACCGTGTGTTCGCCGTGCCGCTGGACGTCGAGCCCATGGTCATGCATTACCGCGCCGACCTGTTCGACCGCTACGGCCTCGACGTCGCGCGCACCTGGGACGAGTTCGCCGAGCAGGCCGCGACCGTGCGCCGCAAGACACCGGACCGGCGCCTGGTGCTCTTCCCGACCGACGGGATGACGCAGTTCGCCTGCTACGCCTGGCAGGCGGGCGCCCAGTGGTTCGACACCTCCAGGGGCGCCTGGAACGTGTCCCTCGCCGACGCGCCGTCCCGGCGGGTCGCGGACTACTGGCAGCGGCTGATCGACCGCGACCACGTCTTCATGAACGCGGTCGAGAGCAGGCAGTCCGACGCGCAGATCGGCAACGGGCTGGTCCTCACCCGGCTCAGCGGCGCGTGGGACGCCGGCGCGCAGATGAACGCGCGGCCCGGGCAGAAGGGCCAGTGGCGGATCGCGCCCATGCCGCAGTGGGACACGGGCACTCCGGCCACGGGCACGCACGGCGGGTCGACCTTCGCGGTCACCAAGGACAGCCGGCACCCCGAGGCCGCCATGGAGTTCATCGAGTGGCAGGTCTCCCACCCCGACGCGCTGCGGGCCCGCCTCTCCAGCGGCACCAGCAGCCAGTACCCGGCCGCACCCGGCCTGGTGTCGGTGGGACGGGATGCCTTCGACCGTTCGTACTACGGCGGGCAGGACATCTACACCTTGTTCGAGCAGGAGGCCGAGAAGATCGGCGAGCAGTGGCTGTGGGGGCCGAGGATGAGCGCGACCCAGAAGGTCATGCAGGACTCCTTCGCCCGCGTCGGCGGCGGCCAGGGCAGCCTCGTCGCATCGCTGCGCACCGCGCAGGAGGGCACCATGCCCGACCTCAGGGCCCTCGGCCTGTCCACCACCCAGCGCAGCACCTGAGCCGACGAAAGGCAGGTGACACCCATGACCACGACGACCCACTCCCGGGTGCCGGCCGGCGCGACCCGCGCCGCTGCCCCGGAGCCCTCCGCCTCCGGCATCCGTGCCCGCAGAGCCGCCAAGCGGCGCCAACTGGCCGCCTGCGGCGTCCTGATGACGCCGTTCTTCGCCCTGCTGGTCACCGTCTTCCTGATCCCTGTCGGCACCGCCGTCTACCTCAGCTTCTTCAGCGACGACCAGCCCGGGCTCGGCTTCGGCCCCGAGCGCACGGTCTTCGTCGGACTGCGCTCCTACGGCGCCGTGCTCACCGACCCCACCTTCCTCGGCGGGCTCGGCACGGTCGCCCTGTACTGCCTGATCTACCTCCCGTTGATGGTCGTCGGCGCGCTCGTCCTCGCCCTGCTGCTGGACTCCGGCGTGGTCCGGCTGCGCGCCTTCGCCCAGCTCGGACTGTTCCTGCCGCACGCCGTGCCCGGCATCATCGCCGCGCTGATCTGGCTGTACCTGTACACACCCGGCATCAGTCCGGTGATCGAGCTGTTCGCGAAGGGCGACATCACGATCGACTTCCTGGGCGTGCACACGGTGATCCCGTCCATCGTGAACATCGCGCTGTGGAGCAACCTCGGCTACAACATGGTGGTCTTCTACGCCGCTCTCCAGGCCGTGCCGCGCGAGGTGATCGAGGCGTCCGTCGTGGACGGCGCGGGGCCGGTGCGCACCGCGCTCCAGGTCAAGACGCCGCTGGTGCGGGCGTCCATCGTGATGGTGTCGATCTTCACCCTGATCTGGGCGCTCCAGCTGTTCACCGAGCCGATGCTGCTCAGCCAGTCCTCCCCGATGATCAGCTCCCGGTTCTCGCCCAGCATGTACATCTACGACGCGGCCTTCACCCGCAACAACTACAGTCTCGCGGCGGCCGCCTCGGTCGTCCTGCTGGTGTGCACCATCGCCCTGTCCTACGGCGTCACCCGCTTCACCAGCCGCGCCGACGCCGAGGAGGCCCGATGAGCGCCACCGACAGTTCGCTGCTCCGCCCGAGACTGCTCGGCCGGCTCACGGTCAACGTGGTCGTCGCCGTCTCCGTCCTCTACACACTGCTGCCCGTGCTGTGGCTGGTGCTCGCCTCGAGCAAGACCCGGGACGCCCTGTTCAGCAGCGACCTGCTCTCCCTGAGCGACTTCTCGTTCCTCCAGAACCTCGGCGACCTGTTCGCCATGGACGGCGGGCTGTACGGCCGCTGGTACGTCAACAGCCTGCTGTACGCCGTCCTGGGGGCGGCCCTGGGCGCGCTGGTGAGCGTGGCCTGCGGCTACGCCTTCGACAAGTACCGGTTCCGGCACAAGGAGAAGCTGTTCGGGCTGGTGCTGGCCGCGGTCATGGTGCCGCAGACGGTCCTCGCGCTGCCGCTGTACCTGATGGCGTCCGAGGCCGGCCTGGTGAACACCTTCTGGGCGGTGTTCATCCCGGTGCTGTTCAACCCGTTCGGCGTCTACCTGGGCCGGATCTTCGCGCGGGGCTACGTGCCCGACGAGGTGCTGGAGGCGGCGCGCGTGGACGGGGCGGGCGAGCTGACCACGTACGTCCGGGTGGCGCTGCGGATGCTGGGTCCGGGCCTGATCACCGTCTTCCTCTTCCAGCTGACCGCGATCTGGAACAACTTCTTCCTGCCCATGGTGATGTTGTCCGACCAGGACCTGTATCCCGTCAGTCTCGGCCTGTACCAGTGGAACAGTTCGGCGTCCGTGTCGCCGGAGTACTACCCCGTGGTGATCATGGGTTCACTGCTCGCCGTACTGCCGCTCATCCTCGCCTTCGTGCTGCTCCAGCGATTCTGGCGCAGCGGCCTGACCGCCGGAGCCGTCAAGTGACCCCGTACGCCCCCGGCCCCGGCTTCCGGCCCCGTGCCGCCGTGGCCATGTCCCCGGACGCCGCCTCGGCCGTCCTCGACCCCCAGTCGCTCGGCGCGTTCCGCCGGGTGTGCGAACTCGCGCCGTTCCCGGTGCTGGACGACCTGTCCACCCCGCGGGCCCGGTCGGTGCTGGCCGACGTGGACCTGCTGGTCACCGGCTGGGGCTGTCCGCCGCTGGACGCGGACGTGCTGCGGGCGGCCCCGGCGCTGCGGGCCGTGGTGCACACGGCGGGCAGTGTCCGCGGGCATGTCACCGACGCGTGCTGGGAGCGGGGCGTCGAGGTCTCCTCGGCCGCCGCGGCCAACGCGCTGCCGGTCGCGGAGTACACCCTGGGCATGATCCTGCTCAGCGGCAAGCGGGTGCTGGAGCGGGCCCGCGACTACCGGGCCACCCGGACCCGGGGCAACTGGCTGCGCACCTCGCGCGGCGTCGGCAACTACCGGCGCACGGTCGGCATCCTGTCGGCCTCGCTGATCGGCCGCCGGGTCGTGGAACTGCTGCGGCCGCACGACATCGGCGTACTGCTGCACGACCCGTACGTGAGCGACGCGGAGGCCGCCGAACTGGGCGTGGAACGCGTCGAGTTGCCGGAACTGTTCGCGCGCTGCGACACCGTCAGCGTGCACACCCCGCTGCTGCCCACCACCCGCGGGCTGGTCGGCCGCGGGCTGATCGAGTCGATGCCGGCCGACGCGGTGCTGATCAACACCTCCCGCGGGGCGGTCGTCGACCAGGAGGCGCTCACCGACGCCGTCGTGGCCGGCCGGATCCGGGCCGTGCTGGACGTCACCGACCCCGAGGCGCTGCCGCCGGACCATCCGCTGTGGGACTGCGAGCACGCCCTGATCACCCCGCACCTCGCCGGCTCCGAGGGCAACGAGTGGCGCCGCCTGGCCGACCTCGCGCTCGCCGAGACGACCCGCTGGGCGTCCGGAGCCGGCTTCCTCCATCCCGTACGACGCGAAAGGCTGGCGTTCCTGGCATGAGCATCCCGTTCGAACTGCCCACCGAGGACCGTGTGCCGAGCCCGTACACCGGCTGGACCCGGGCTCACTGGGAGGCCGTCGCCGACGGGCTGCTGTGGGCCGCGTGGCGCTGGAGCACCCCGGGCTGCGCCCTGCTCGACCTGCCGGGACGCCCGTCGCGTTCCGGTGTGCGCTCCGACGGCCTGGAAGGCTTCGCGCGGACGTTCCTCGCGGCCGCCTTCCGGGTCGCGGGCGCCGACGGCGCGGACCCGCACGACTGGCTGGGCCGCTACGCGCGCGGCCTCGCCTCGGGCACCCTGACCCCCGGCCGCGACGACGCCGAGTCCTGGCCGCTGATCCTCGACCACGAGGTGCAGGGCCAGCCGATGGTCGAGTCGGCGTCGGTCGCGCTCGGGCTGCGGCTGACCGCGCCTTGGCTGTGGAAGAACCTCGACGCCGGGGTCCAGGACCGGGTCGAGGAGTGGCTGCGCGGCGCGCTGCGGCACGTGCCCGCCCCGAACAACTGGTACCTGTTCCCGTACACGGTCGCCGGGTTCCTGGAGTCGGTCGGCCGCGGCGACGCGGAGACGGCCGCGGCACGGGAGCGGGCGCTGGAGCTGATGGAGGGCTGGTACCGGGGCGGGGGCTGGTACGCCGACGGCGACGGTCGCGCCTTCGACCACTACAACGGCTGGGCGCTGCACCTGTACCCGGTGCTCGACGCCCACCTCGGCGGCGACGCCGACGCCCTCGGAAGGTACGGGGACCGCCTCCGTGCCCACCTGGACGGGTTCGCCCTGATGTTCGGCGCCGACGGCGCGCCGCTGCACTACGGCCGCTCGCTCACCTACCGCTTCGCGGCGTCGTCCGCCGTGGGCCTGGGCGCGCTGACCGGGCACACCCCGCTGTCGCCGGGTGCCTCGCGGCGGCTGGTGAGCGGCAGCCTGCGCTACTTCACGGACCGCGGGGCGCTGAGCGACGAGGGGCTGCTGAGCCTGGGGTGGTTCGGCCCGCACGAGGCGACGCTTCAACCGTACTCGGGCCCGGCCTCCCCGTACTGGGCGTCGAAGGCGTTCGTGTCGCTCCTCGCCCCGGCCGGCCACCCGCTGTGGACGGCGCCCGAGGAGCCGGCGCCGGTGGAGGAGGCGGACCGCGTGCTCGCCCTCGCGGCGCCGGGGCTGCTGGTGCAGTCGACGCGCGAGGACGGGATCGTCCGGCTGCACAACCACGGCAGCGACCATGTCCGGCCGCACGAGGGCGAGTCCGCGGACCAGGACGACCCGCACTACGGCCGGCAGGCCTACTCGACCCGGACCGGGCCCACGGCCGGGGAGAACGCCGCGGACAACCACCTGTCGGTGGAGGTGGGCGGCCGGGGCAGCGTCCGGCGCCGCATCCACCCGCTCGGCGTCGGGCAGGGCGACGGCTGGGGCTGGGCGGCGTCCTGGCACCGGCCCGTCTTCACCGGCGGCGCCCCGATGGTGCCGGGGCTGCGGGTGGAGAGCGTGACGGTGGCCCGGGGTCCGTACGAACTGCGGGTGCACCGGGTCGTCGGGGCGCCGCGGGGGGCGCGGGTCACGCACACCGGGTGGGCCACCGGCCCCGAGGAGCCCCTGGTCTCCGCGCTGCACGGACTGCACGGCTGGCTGCCCGGGACGGAGACGGTGCGTGCCCCGCAGGGCACGGCGTACGTGCCGTGGGCCGAGCTTCCCCGGCTGTCCGGCGAGGCGGGCGGGACCTCCCTGCACGTCTGCCTGGCGGCACTCACCGGTGAGCCGGTGAACGTGCCGATCGCCGAGGCCGTCACGGCGGTCGTGCCGGGTGAGAGCCACGTCGACGTGGTCTGGGCGGACGACGGCGGCCGTACCCGGGTCTCGTTCGGTCCGGTGGCGGTGACCCACTCCGCCAACTAGGACGTCCGCGCGGGTTCCGACAGCACGCGCAGGGCGCCGGGCAGTACCCGGGCGGTGACGGGGACGGCGGCCTCGACCTCTCCGTCGGCGCCGTAGGGTATCGCCCGGTCCGCCTCGATGCGGATCTCCCTGCCGCGCAGGACGCGGACCTGCGGGCGGTGGACGTGGGCGCCGGTCTCGAGTTCGTTCATCAGCTTGAAGAACAGCCACCGCGGCGCGTCGTGGATCATCACCACCTCCAGCAGACCGTCGTCCACCTCGGCCGCGGGCGCGATGAGCCGGTTGAAGCCGTAGTAGCCGGAGTTGGCGGCCACCACGGTGTAGCCGGTGAAGGCGTGCTCCGCGCCGTCGACCGTGACCCGGTAGCGGGTCGGACGCCAGCCGGCGACGGCGCGCAGCGCGCCCGCGTAGTAGGAGGCGGTGCCGCGCAGCAGGCGCGCGCTGTTGGCGTGGTGGTTGGCGAGCGCGTCGACCCCGGCGTAGACGCTGCCGAGCACGATGACGCGGTCGTGGACCGCCGAGGTGACCTCGATGGTGTCGACGGAGCGGGGTTCGCCGTCGAGCAGTACCCGGGCGAGCCCGGCCGGGTCGGTGGGCAGCTTCAGCGCGCGGGCGAAGTCGTTGCCGCGCCCGGCGGGGACGAGCCCGAGCAGGGCCCCGGTGCCGCTGAGCGCGCCGCCGATCCCGCCCGCCATCCCGTCGCCGCCGACGGCGAGCACCACCCGGCCGCGTTCACCGGCGCGCCGGGCGAGTTCCCGGGCGTGCGCGAGGCTGTGGCTGTACTCGGTCTCCAGCCCGGCGCCCGCCTCCCGCAGCAGCCGGGCCACCCCGAGCAGCGCGGCGGCCGAGGTGGCGCCGCCCGCGGTGGGATTGACGACGGCGGTGAACTGTCGCATCGATGTGCCTCCGGGCTGACGGATGGTGCCGGACTGTTGTCTCACGGGTGCGCGGGGTGCCGGTCGGCGGGGTCAGTCCGCCGGCAGCAGAACGCCCGGACTGAGCACGCCGGCGGGGTCCAGGCCGCGCTTGACCGCGCGCAGCGCCGCGATGCCGAGGGGGCCGGCCTCCTGGACGTACCAGTCACGGTGGTCGGTGCCGACGCCGTGGTGGTGGGTGATGGTGCCGCCCGCGGCGAGGATCGCCTCGTTGGCCGCGTGCTTGGCGCGGGTCCAGTGCGCCACGGCGTCGTCGCCCTGGGCGGAGACGACGGTGAAGTAGAGGGAGGCGCCGTTCTCGTAGACGTGCGAGATGTGGCACATGACCAGCGGCGGGGTGCCGGCGTCGGTGAGGGTACCGGTGAGCGCGTCGCGGACGGCGGCGTAGAGGGCGGGGACGCGGGACCAGTAGGTCGCGGTCTCCAGGGTCTCGGCGAGCGCCCCGGCGTCGAGCAGGGAGTCCCGCAGGTACGGCGCCGAGTAGCGGCCGTGGGCCCAGCGCTCCCCCGGCTCCTCGCCCGCGAAGGTGCCCCCGCTCTCGCGCAGGACGGCGGCGGCCTCCTCGCGGCGGTGGGCGGTGTCCGCCTCGGTGCCCTCGAAGCCGACGACGGCCAGGCATCCGGCGTCCTGCCGGTCGAGGGAGGAGCCGAGGGCGTCGGGCTGGGCGAGGCCGATCAGGGTCTCGGTCTCGTCGGAGAGCCGCAGCACCGTGGGGCGCGGGCCGTCCTGGGCGAGCCTGCGCAGTGCGGCGGCGCCCGCGTCGAAGGAGGCGAAGCGCCAGCCCTCGTAGCGGCGGACCTCGGGAACGGGCCGCACGCGGACGGTGACGGAGGTGATGACGCCGAAGGCGCCCTCCGAGCCCAGCACGAGCTGGCGCAGGTCGGGTCCGGCGGCCGAGCGCGGGGCGCGGCCGGTGACGAGGGTGCCTTCGGGGGTGGCGAGGGTGAGGCCGAGGACCATCTCGTCGAAGCGGCCGTAGCCGGCGGAGGCCTGCCCGCTGGAGCGGGTGGCGGCGAAGCCGCCGATGGTGGCCCACTCGTAGGACTGCGGGAAGTGGCCGAGGGTGTACCCGTGCGCGGCGAGCAGCGCCTCGGCCTCGGGGGCGCGCAGGCCGGGTTGCAGGCGGGCGGTGCGGGAGACCTCGTCGAGTTCGAGCAGGCGGTTCATGCGGCGCAGGTCGAGGGCGACGAAGGCGCCGCGGTGCCCGGGGGCGAGGCCGCCCACCACCGAGGTGCCGCCGCCGAAGGGGACGACGGGCAGCCGGTGTTCGGCGCAGGTCTCCAGCACGGCCAGCACCTCGTCGTGGCCGTCGGGCAGGATCACGGCGGCCGGGGTGTCGGTGACGTCGCCGGTCCGCATCAGCAGCAGGTCGGGGGTGGACTTGCCGCGGGTGTGCCGCACGCGGGTCTCCGCGTCGGTGCGCACGTCGTCCGCACGGCCGCCGACCGCGGCCGTGAGGGCCCGGCGGGCGGCCTCGTCCAGGGGCGAGGCGGGGACGTCGATCTCCGCCAGCGGGAGCGGGGCGGCGTCGCGGGGCTTGACGCCGAGCAGTTCGCGCAGCAGCCCGGTCACCGTGTCCGGCAGCGGTGTCGCCCTGGCCGGGTCGCCCCAGCCGTTCCACAGCATGTCCATGGCCTGTCGTCCTCACGGTCGCTTCGGGGGATGCCTGCCGCACCACCCGGCGGGGCGTTACACTGTTACACATGACGCCCAACCGTCACAACCACTCGACCCGGCCGAACCCCTCGGACAACGACACGGTGCTCGACGCCGTGCGCGACTGCGTGATGGCCGTCGGGGTCCGCCGGACGACGATGACCGACGTCGCCCGCCGCGCCGGTGTCTCCCGGATGACCCTGTACCGGCGCTGGCCGGACGTGCGGTCCCTGGTCGGCGACCTGATGACCCGCGAGTGGATCTCGGTGGCGACCGGGGCCATCCCGGAGCCCCGGCCGGGCACCGGCACCCGCTCACGCGTCGTCGAGGGGCTGGTGGCCGGGGTGGAGCGGTTCCGCGCCCACCCGCTCTTCCGCAAGATCGTCGACGTCGACCCCGAGCTGCTCCTGCCCTACGTCCTGGACCGGCGCGGAGCGAGCCAGGAAGCCCTGCTGGAGTTGCTCGGTGACGCGCTGGGACAGGGGCACGCCGACGGTTCGGTGCGCCGGACCCACCCCGAGCGGCAGGCGCGGTCCGTGCTGCTGGTCGTCCAGTCCTTCGCCCTGTCGCTGCGGACCATGACCGACGAGGACGACGACGAGCTGACCTCCACGGCCTTCCTCGCGGAGCTGCGGACCATCCTGGAAAGGACCCTCACGCCATGAGCCCCACCAGCAGCCCTGCCGCCGGGGCGGCCTCCCTGTCCGCAGCGCGGCGCGCCCGCGAGCTGGCCGACACCGTGGGCGGGCCCGTCGTGGACGTCCTGGTCGTCGGCCTCGGCGCGACCGGCTCGGGGGCCGCCCTGGACGCGGCGGCCCGCGGGCTGAGCGTCGTCGCCGTGGACGCCCACGACCTGGCCTTCGGCACCTCCCGCTGGAGCTCCAAGCTGATCCACGGCGGCCTGCGCTACCTCGCCTCCGCCCAGCTCGACGTCGCCCACGAGAGCGCGGTGGAGCGCGGGGTGCTGATGGAGCGCACCGCTCCCCATCTGGTGCGCGCCCAGCCCTTCGTGCTGCCGCTGACGCCGCTGGTCTCCCGGGGCCAGGCCGCGCTGGCCTGGGCCGGCTTCCGGGCCGGGGACACCCTGCGGCTCGCGGCGCGCACGGCCCGGGCCACGCTGCCCGCACCGCGCCGGCTGTCCGCCGTGGAGACCCGGCACCTCGCGCCGGCCCTGCGCTCCGACCGGCTGCGCGGCGGCCTGCTCTCCTGGGACGGCCGGCTCACCGACGACGCCCGGCTGGTGACCGCGCTCGCCCGCACCGCCGCCGCCCGCGGCGCCCGGATCCTGACCCGCACCAGGGCGCTGGAACTGACCTCGTCCGGTGCCCGGATACGCGACGAGCTGACCGGCGAGGAGGGCGTGGTGCGGGCCCGCGCGGTGATCAACGCCTCCGGGGTGTGGGCCGGCGGCCTGGTGGACGGCATCCGGGTCCGCCCCTCCCGCGGCACCCACCTCGTCCTGCGCTCCGAACACCTCGGCCCGCTCCCCGCGGGCCTGCACGTACCGGTCCCCGGGGAGACCAACCGCTTCGTCCTGGTCCTGCCCCAGGGGGACGGCCGGGTGTACGTCGGCCTGACCGACGAACCCGTGGAGGGCGACGTCCCGGACGTGCCGGAGGTGCCCGAGACCGACGTCGGCTTCCTGCTCGACGTGCTCGGTTCGGTACTGGACGTCCCGGTGCACCGCGAGGACGTGGTGGGCGCCTTCGCCGGTCTGCGGCCCCTGCTGGACACCACCTCGCCGGACCGGGCGGGCGGCGGGCCCCGCACGGCGGACGTCTCGCGCCGGCACGCCGTGCTCACCTCGTCGGAGGGCGTGATCACCGTGGTCGGCGGCAAGCTCACCACGTACCGGCGCATGGCCGAGGACGCGGTGAACGCCGCCGTCGCCGCCCGCGGCCTGACCGCGGGCCCCTCCCCCACCGCCGCCCTGCCCCTGGTGGGCGCCGCCGCTCCGCACGCCCTGGCCACGGTGCGGGCGCCGGACCGCCTGGTGCGGCGCTACGGCACCGAGGCGCCCGACGTGCGGGCCCTCGCCGACCGGGACCCCCGGCTCGCCGAGCGGATACTGCCGGGTCACCCCGTCACCGGCGCCGAACTGCTGTGGGCGCTGCGTCACGAGGGCGCCCTCGACGAGGCGGACCTCCTCGACCGGCGCACCCGCATCGGCCTGGTGCCCGAGGACCGCGCTGCGGCCCTGGACGCCGTACGGGACCTGGTCGGCGAGACCATGGCACGGCAGGACTGACGGCGGCCGCACCCGCGTCGACCCCGGTCAGGAGCCCTGGCCGCCGTCCTGGACGGCCTTGCGGACGCTCGCCTCGATCTTGTGCAGGGACCGGCCTCCCTCCTTGACGTACTCCGACATCGCGGTCCGCGCGTCCCGGTCCAGGTCGCGCCAGGCCCGCACGGCGGTCTCGTACGTGTGGGACTGCCGCGGGGTCCACCGATGCTGCGTGGGAGGCCCGTACGAGTCGCGCAGTTCCTCGACCCGGTGCTGTGCCAGGTCCGCCGCGCGACGCTTGTGCACGAGCTCCTCGAATGTATGAGCCACCACACCTCGACGGTAGTCAGAGGAACGCCGTCGCGCGCGTCGAAACCGGCACCGGCGGTCCCGTCGGCCCGGGTCCGCACAAGTGGGCCCCACGGACCGCGAAGACCCTTACCATCAAGCCACCATGGACGGCCGGGCATATGCGAGAAGTGAGGGCAGCGTGGCGGACATCGAGGGACCGGCAGTACCCGAGCGGCTGCTGATCACCCGTACCACCACCGGCGACGGCGTCAGCATCGTCATCCTCGCCGGAGAGGTCGATCTCGACGGCAGCGGCCAGTTGCGCGACGTCCTGCTGTCCTCGGTGCAGTCGGCACCGGGCACGGTCGTCGACTTCGGCGAGGTGGGCTTCCTGGACTCCAGCGGCATCAACGTGCTGATCTCCGCCCACCAGGAGGCCGAGTCCCGCGGGGTGTGGCTCCGGCTCGCGGCACCGCGGGACGCCGTCGAGCGGGTGCTGCGGCTGGTCGGCGTCGACGGGCTGATCGCCTGCTTCCCGAGCGTCGAACAGGCGCTGACCGGCTGAGGGAGGTCAGGTCAGCGGCAGGCGCGCGTACACCGTCTTCCCCTTGGCGTGCGGCTTGGTGATCACCTCGCCGCACAGGCGGGTCACGATCTCCAGACCGTGCCGGCCGACCCGCAGGGGATCGCGGGGCAGGAACGTGGGAAAGGCGTCCCCGGTGTCGGAGACCGCGATCTCCACCCGGTCGTCCACCAGGGTCAGCGTGAGCCGGCAGGGTCCTGGCGCGTGCCGCAGCGCGTTGGTCACCAGTTCGCTGGCGACCAGGCGGGCGGCGTCCAGGAAGGTGTCGGCCAGGTCGACGCCCAGCTCGGCGAGCCGGCCGACGAAGCGGTGCACGACGTCCCGGGCGGCCGGGATCATCGCCGAACCGCCCCTGAACTCCACCACCGTGGACACGTCGGAGGTGTCCGCGGCATCGGGTCCGTGCGCCGGAGTCATACAGAGCCTCACCGTCCGGTCGGGGCCGTGTGGGGGAGCGAGGTCCCGGCCCCTCACGATACGCACCGGCGAGGCTTTCACGATCCCTGTGCCCCAACTTCCGCCGGACACTCCGTTTTTCGGACAGGCCCGGCCCGGTGCGCCGGACCGCCGGAGCCCGCTCGGGCGGTGGGCGGTCCGGCGCGCGGGACCGGTCAGGAGGCGGTGCAGCCGCCGACCGTGGGTGCGGCGCCGCTGCCGTTCTTCGCCACGGTGAATCCGAAGCTGGTCGACGCCCCGGCCGCCAGGGTGCCGTTCCAGCTCGGGCTGACCGTCATGACGTTGCCCGCCCAGGTGGGAGTGCCGTTCCAGAGGGACGAGACGGACTGCGGCGAGGGCAGGACGACCGTCGCGGTCCAGGAGCTGATCGGCGCGTCGCCGGCCGTGATGGTGACCTGGCCGTTGTAGCCACTGCCCCAGTCCGCGGTCCTGGTGTAGGCGGCGGTACAGCTCGCGCCGGGGTCGCCGGGGTCACCCGGGTCGCCCGAGCCGCCGAGGGCGGTGAGGACGGCGTCGTAGGCGGGCTTCTTCCGGTAGTCGCCGTCGAAGAGCAGCGGGGTGCCGCCGCTGCGCCACGAGTACTTGTCGGTGACGCCCCAGACGGTGATGCCGGTGCAGCGGTCGACGGCGAGGCAGGCGTCGGTCACCTTGGTGTAGTTGGCTGCCTGGGCCGATCCGGAGCCCTCGATGTCGAGTTCCGTGATCTGCACGTCGACGCCGAGGTCGGCGAAGCGCTGCAGGTTCTGCCGGTAGTCGGCGGGGACCGGGGAGGCGCTGTTGAAGTGGGACTGGAAGCCGACGCAGTCGATGGGCACGCCGCGGGACTTGAAGTCCTTCACCATGGCGTAGACGGCATTGCTCTTCGCGTTGACGCCGTCGGTGTTGTAGTCGTTGTAGCAGAGCCTGGCGGCCGGGTCGGCGGCGCGGGCGGTGCGGAACGCCTCCTCGATGAAGCCGTCGCCGAGCCTGTCCTGGAAGGGCGAGCTGCGGCGGGCGCCGCTGCCGCCGTCCTGGAACGCCTCGTTGACGACGTCCCAGCTGTGGATCTGCCCCTTGTAGTGGCCCATCAGGCCGTTGATGTGGTCGTTCATCGCGGTGCGCAGGTCGGCGGCGCCCAGCGCGCCCACCCAGGAGGGCAGCTGGGAGTGCCAGACGAGAGTGTGGCCGCGCACGTCCATGCCGCGGCTTCGGGCGTGGTCCACGACCCGGTCGGCGGCGGCGAGGGTGAAGGTGCCGCGGCTGGGTTCGGTGGCGTCCCACTTCATCTCGTTCTCGGGCGTCGCCGAGGTGAACTCGCGGTCCAGCGTGGCGGCGTAGTCGGCCTCGCCGAGGTGGTTCGCGGCGACGGCGGCGCCGAAGTAGCGGCCCTGGCCGGCCGCGGCGGACCCGAGGGTGTCGGCAGCCTCGGCTTCGGCGGTGTGGCCCGCGGTCGCCAGCGCGGCCACGGCCACGAGTCCGGCGGCGGCCGTTCTCGCCAGGCATCTCAAAGTCATGGTCATGTCATCCCGTTCCTTGAATCGGTGTGCGGGGGCCGTTCGGAAGGGCGGAGATCATGGATCATGGATCGTCGAAACTTTCGGAATGATTTCCGAATGTCGCGGAGGAGGTTACGGATTCCCGTCCGCGCGGTCAACGCCCGGCACGGTCACCCGTGCGGACCGACCACGTGCACGACCCGGGTGCGGTGGCGCATTCTTGCTGTGTCGCCCCGCGCGGCGGCGCACGGACGAGGTGGGGCCGATGAGTGCAGGCGCCGAGGAAGCGGACCGGACGGCCGGACGGCTGACGGCGCTGCTGATCGACGCCTGTGTCCGGGCGATCGAAGCCGCCGACGGCCGGGTGGGAGGGGTCTACCTGCCCTCCGGCACGCCCGGCCTGCTGCGGCTCGCCGTGCTCGCCGGACTGCCCGGGCGGTTGTTCCGGCCCTGGTGGCGCCTGCACGCCGACAGCCCGTTCCCGGTCGCCGACGCCTACCGGCTGGGGGTCCGCGTCGTGCTGCCCAACGCCGCGGAGACCATGCGCCGCTACCCGCAGTTCGCGGCCGGCCTGCCGTTCCCGTTCGGGTCGCTGTACGTGCCCGTCGCCGGGTCGAGGCGGACGTACGGGGTCCTGACCGTCCTGCGCCCCGCCGCCTCGGACGCCGCCGAGGTGCTGGAGGGCGCCGACCGGATGGCGGGGCTCGCGCAGGACCTGGGCGCGGCCCTGGAGCGGCTGGACGAGGACAGCGCGGCGCCGCCCGTCCGCTGGGAGGGCGAACCGCTGTGCGTCCGGCCACCCCCCGCCGGACGGCACCCGCAGCAGGCGGGAACCTTCGCCTGGGATCCGGTCACCGGCGCCGTCACCCTCGACGAACCGCTGTGCGTCCTGCTCGGCATGCCCGCGGGCACCGCCGGACACACCACCGCGCTCGGGTCGCTCACCGCCGTCCTGGCCCCCGAAGACGGGCACCGGCTCGCCGCGGCCCTGCGGGAGACCGCCGCCGGCCGGCCGCCGCGGCTGCCCCTGTACGTGCGCGCGGCGGACGGGGCGCTGCGCCTGGTCGAGCTGTGGCGGCCGCAGGCGGCGCGGGCCGACGGCGTGACCGTACGGGGAGCGGTCCGCGATCCCTTCGCCGGCACGGTGGCCGACGCCGCCGCCGACCTGCTGCCGGACGGCGTGTTCTGCGTGGACCGGCTGGGCACGGTCGTCTACGCCAACCCGCGCGCCGCCCAGCTGCTGGGCCGGCCCCGTGCCGGGCTGCTCGGCCGCTCGCTGTGGGAGGCGGTTCCCTGGCTGGACCAGGCCGCCTACGAGGACCATCTGCGCGGTGCGCTGCTCTCCCCCGACCCGGTCCGCTTCCATGTCCGGCGCCCGCCCGACGACAGCCGCCGCACCGCCCCGCAGCCCTTCGAGGGCGACTGGCTGGCCGTCGCCGTCTATCCCGGCCCCGACCTCCTGACGGGCACGCTCAGGCCCGCCAACCGGGTGGCCGACGCGTCGGCCGGCCTCACCCCGGAGCACCGGGTGCCGGAGACGGAGCCCGAGGCCGGCGACCCCGCCCCGCCGATCGCCTCGACGGCGGCCGAGTACCGCCCGATCGTGCTGGCCGTCGCCCTGACCGAGGCGGTCACCGCACGCCAGGTGTCGGCCGTGGTCGTGCGGGAGCTGCTGTCCGCCTTCGGTGGCCGTCGGCTCGCCATCTACCTGCTCCAGGACCGCCACCTCCATCTGGCCTGGGAGACGGGTTTCCCGCCGGGCTTCCTCGCGCCCTTCGAGGGCGTCGGGCTGGACGCCCGGCTGCCCGGCGTCGAGACGCTGACCAGCGGCCGGCCGCTCTTCTTCGACTCCATGCACGACCTGGCCGCCGCGTATCCGGGCATCCCGCTGGACGCCACGGAGGGCGCCCGCGCCTTCCTGCCGCTGATCGCCTCCGGACGCCCGGTCGGCTCCTGCATCCTCGGCTTCGACCGCGCGCGCGGCTTCAGCACCGAGGAACGCTCGGTGCTCACCGCGCTGGCCGGGCTGATCGCCCACGCCATGGAGAAGGCCCGGCGCTACGAGTCCGAGACCGCCCTGGCCCGGGGCCTCCAGGGCGTGCTGCTGCCCCGCCGGCTGCCCGCCCATCCCCTGCTGGAGACCGCCGGACGCTATCTGCCGGGCACCCAGGGCATGGAGGTGGGCGGCGACTGGTACGACGTCGTCGCCTCCGGGGACTGCATGGCCCTGGTCATCGGCGACGTACAGGGGCACGGCGTGCAGGCCGCGGCCACGATGGGGCAACTGCGCAGCGCCGTGCGCGCCTTCGCCCTCGGCGACCGGCCGCCCGACGAGGTGATGAGCGGCGTCAACCACCTGCTGGCCGACCTGGACCCGGGCCTGTTCGCGAGCTGCTGCTACATCCGGCTCGACCCCGCCACCGGACGGGCCCTCGCCTCCCGCGCGGGTCACCCGCCGCCGCTGCTGCGCCACCCGGACGGACGCACCGAGGCCCTGGACCTGCCCGGTGGGGTGGTGCTCGGCGTGGACCCCGGGGCGCCCTATCCGCTGACCGAGTTCCGCGTCGAGCCGGGTGCCGTCCTCGCCCTCTACACGGACGGCCTGGTGGAGCGGCCCGGCAGCGACATCGACGACGGCATCACCGCCCTGCGGCTCGCCCTGGCCAGGGTGGGAGCGCCCGCCGCGCGACCCGGCAGGCGGGCGCTGGCCGGCGTCGCGGACCGGCTCGTCGTGGCCTCCCGCCACGCGACGGACCGCGCCGACGACATCGCCCTGCTGCTCGCCACCCGCCGTCCCCGCCCCGGGAGCCCCCGATGACCCCACCCGCGGCCCCCCGCCCGGCGGACCCCGTCGGCACAGGGGGTGCCCCTCGCCTCACGGGGCCCGGCAGTGTAGACATGGGCACATGGTCCGACTGAGGGGTCGATCGGGAGAACGGTCACCCCGTCGTCCCAGCGGCCCGCTCGCCCGACACCGGAGGGACGCGGACCCGACACGGCGGGGGACGGACGCGGGGCGGCGTGACTCGGCACTGCGCCGGGCGCTGTCCGGACGCAGCGTGGCCGCCCAGGTCTTCGTCATGAACGTGGTCATCGTGCTGCTGCTGGTGGTGGCCGCGGCGGTGGCGCTGGTGCTCCAGGTCCGGCACGACAGCACCGTCGAGGCCCGCAACCGGTCCCTGGCGGTGGCCGAGACGTTCGCCAACTCCCCCGGCATCCTCGCGGCGCTGCGCGCCCCCGATCCCACGGCGGTGCTCCAGCCCCGGGCCGAGGCGGCGCGCAAGGCGACCGGTGTGGACTTCGTGGTCGTCACCGACACCGACGGCATCCGCTACACCCATCCCAAGCCCGACCGCATCGGCCGGGAGTTCGTGGGGAACATCGCCCCCGCTCTGGCCGGGAAGACGGTGACCGAGGAGGTCGACGGGACCCTCGGACCTCTGGTCCAGGCCATCGTGCCGGTGGAGGAACCCGACGGCACGGTCGTGGGCCTGGTCTCGGCCGGCATCACCACGGAGAACGTGGGCGGCGCCGCCGAACGGCAGCTGCCGCTGGTGCTGATCGTGGCGGCGGTCGGCCTGGTCGTGGCGACGGCGGGCACCGCGCTCGTCAGCCGGCGGCTGCTGCGCCAGACGCACGGTCTGGGACCGCGCGAGATGACCCGGATGTACGAACATCACGACGCGGTCCTGCACAGCGTCCGCGAGGGCGTGCTCATCGTCGGCCCCAAGGGCCGGCTGCTGCTCGCCAACGACGAGGCCGAGCGCCTGCTCAACCTGCCCCCCGACGCCGAGGGACGGCACGTCCTCGACCTCGGGCTGCCCGCCGACACAGCGGAGCTGCTGGCCTCCGGCCGGGTCGCGACCGACGAGGTGCACCGGGTCAAGGACCGGCTGCTGGCGGTGAACCAGCGGCCCACGGACGTCCGGGGCGGCCCCGCGGGCAGCGTCGCCACCCTCCGCGACTCCACGGAGCTGCGGGCCCTGTCCGGCCGCGCCGAGACCGCTCGGGAGCGCCTGGACATGCTGTACGACGCGGGCGTGGGCATCGGCACCAGCCTGGACGTCACGCGCACCGCCGAGGAACTCGCCGAGCTGGCCGTACCCCGGTTCGCGGACCACGTCAGCGTGGACCTGTTCGACGCGGTCCTGGCGGGCGGCCAGCCGGAGGGCGGCACGACGCTGCGCCGCACCGCGCTCAGCGGCGCGTCCGAGGATGTCCCGCTGTACCCGGTGGGCCGGCAGCTGCGCTACGTGGAGTCCGCCCCGCAGGGCCGGACCCTGCGCACCGGCACGCCGGTGCTGGAGCCCCGCCTCGATGTGGCGCCCGGCTGGCAGGCGCAGGACCTCGAACGCACCGCGCAGGTCCTGGAGTACGGCATCCACTCGCTGATCACGGTGCCGCTGCGCGCCGGCACGCTGGTGCTCGGGGTGGTGAGCTTCTGGCGTTCCGAGACGCCCGAGCCCTTCGACGAGGACGAACTGGCTCTCGCCGAGGAACTGGTCGCGCGGGCCGCGGTCTCCATCGACAACGCCCGGCGCTACACGCGCGAGCACAGCATGGCGGTGACCCTCCAGCGCAGTCTGCTGCCCCGCCGCATGCCGGACCAGAACGCCCTGGACGTCGCCTACCGGTACCTGCCCGCGCAGGCCGGGGTGGGCGGCGACTGGTTCGACGTCCTGCCCCTGTCGGGCGCCCGGGTCGCGCTGGTGGTCGGCGACGTCGTCGGGCACGGGCTGCACGCGGCGGCCACCATGGGCCGGCTGCGCACGGCGGTGCACAACTTCAGCGCGCTCGACCTGCCGCCCGACGAACTGCTCGGCCTGCTGGACGAGCTGGTCGGCCGCATCGACCAGGACGAGCAGACCGACGACGGCACCGCCCCGGTCACCGGCGCGACCTGCCTCTACGCGATCTACGACCCGGTCGCCGGCACCTGTGTGATGGCCCGGGCGGGCCACCCGCCACCCGCGCTGATCCGGCCCGACGGCGGCGTGGAGTTCCCCGAGGTGCCCGCCGGTCCCCCGCTGGGGCTGGGCGGCCTGCCGTTCGAGACGGCCGAGCTGCGGCTGGCGGAGGGCAGCCGGCTGGTGCTGTACACGGACGGTCTGGTGGAGGACCGGGGGCACGACATCGACGTCGGTCTGGCGCACCTGCGCGAGGCGCTGGAGACGGCCGGGCCGACGCCCGAGGAGACCTGCCGGACCGTCCTGGACGCCCGGCTCCCGGACCGGCCGGGCGACGACATCGCCCTGCTCGTGGCCCGTACCCGCACCCTCGGGCCCGACCACGTCGCCGAGTGGCAGGTTCCGTCCGACCCGGCGGCCGTCGGCGAGGTGCGCTCCCAGGTCACCCGGCGGCTCGCCGAGTGGGGCCTCGACGACCTGGCGTTCTCCACGGAGCTGATCCTGAGCGAGCTGGTCACCAACGCGATCCGGTACGGCGGTGAGACCGTCCACGTACGGATGCTGCGCGACCGCAGCCTGGTCTGCGAGGTGTTCGACAGCAGCAGCACCTCGCCGCATCTGCGCTACGCGGCCATGACGGACGAGGGCGGGCGCGGACTCTTCCTGGTCGCGCAGCTCGCCGAGCGCTGGGGCACCCGCTACACGCCGGCCGGCAAGGTCATCTGGGCGGAGCAGCCGATGCCGTGACCGTGGCGGGCGCCGCCCTCGGTCCGTACCAATTTCACGCTCGACGGGTGCCCAGCGCCGCCTCCATCTGGTAGGAAACTTTCCTATCAGTGCCCGGCACTCCCAACCCCCCACCACCGACTGGAGATTCCGTGAGGCACCCCTTCAGCGACCCCGCGCCCCGCGCGGGCCTCTCGCGCCGTAGCGTGCTCGCCATGACATGCGCGTCCCTGGCGACCGTCCCCCTGCTCACCCCCTCCAGGGCCACGGCGGCGTCCGTGCGCGCGGCGGGGCTCGACGACCCGGCGAAGAAGGAGATCGCCATGCAGCTCGTGTCGAGCGCGGAGAACTCCTCGCTCGACTGGAAGGCGCAATACCAGTACATCGAGGACATCGGCGACGGGCGCGGCTACACCGCGGGCATCATCGGCTTCTGCTCCGGCACCGGCGACATGCTCGACCTGGTGGAGCTGTACAGCGACCGCAGCCCCGGCAATGTGCTCTCGCGCTATCTGCCGGCGCTGCGCCGGGTCGACGGCTCCGACTCGCACGAGGGGCTGGACCCCGGATATCCCGACGACTGGCGCCGGGCGGCGGGCGATCCCGAGTTCCGCCGCGCGCAGGACGATGAGCGCGACCGCGTGTACTTCGGCCCGGCCGTGCGCCAGGGGAAGGCGGACGGGCTGCGCGCGCTGGGTCAGTTCGCGTACTACGACGCGATCGTCATGCACGGCGGCGGCGGTGACCGGCTGAGCTTCGGCAGCATCCGCGAGCGCGCCCTGGGCCGGGCCCGGCCGCCGGCCCAGGGCGGCGACGAGGTCACCTACCTGCACGCCTTCCTCGACGAGCGGGTGTGGGCGATGAAGCAGGAGGAGGCGCACAGCGACACCAGCCGGGTCGACACGGCGCAGCGCGTCTTCCTCGACGAGGGCAACCTGGACCTCGACCCGCCGCTGGACTGGCAGGTGTACGGGGACAGTTACCACATCGGCTGAGGGCGACGGGCCCCCGGGCGACGGGCACGACGCGGGCCGCGGAGCCGGCCGTATGCCGGACTCCGCGGCCCGCGCCGCGGGGGATGCGCCCCGGTGTCAGTGCCGGAAGGCGTCCTTGCCCTTCTCCTTGGCCTGCCGGGCGTCACCCTTGGACTGCTCGGCGCGGCCTTCGGCCGTCATCCTCTCGTTGCCGACGGCCCGGCCGACCGTTTCCTTGGCCTTGCCCTTGGCCTGCTCCATCTTGGCCTTCGACTTCTGGTTGCCGGCCACAGTGACTCACCTCTCGGCGTTCGTTTGCAATGGTCTGCGACTTCGGGTGCCCGCTGGAGCGGCGTCAAACCTGCGAGATGCCGAGGGGTGTTCGCGGGCCCCCGGGGTAGAGGACGGACAGGACAGAGCTGGACCGTCGTCGACTCGGAGGGACGTCATGGCCGGAGTACTGGACCGGATCAAGCGGTTCGCGCGCAGCCCGCAGGGGCGCAGGGCGGCCGAGCAGGTGCGCCGTGCCGCCGCGGACCCGCGCCGGCGCGCGCAGGCCCAGCAGATGCTGCGCAGGTTCGGCAGCAAGCGGCGCTGACCCCCTCCCGCCGGACAGCCACACCCACGCCGGTCAGCCCTGACCGGCGTGGGTGTGGCTGTGGGACGTCTCCGGCGGGCAGCCCCGCTCGTCGCCCGGGCGGTCCCGGCGCCAGTCGCGGACCGCGACGGTCAGCGCGCACAGCATCGCGGCGACGCCGCACCCCACGGACAGGGCCACCGCCTCCTGGTAGTCCTCGTGGGTGGCGTTCAGGGTCAGGTAGAACAGGCCGGGAAGCGCGGCGGTGCCCACGGCGCCGCCCAGCCGCTGCCCCGTCTGGAGTGCGCCACCCGCGGCGCCGGCCATCCGGACGGGGACGTCGCGCAGCGTCATGGTGATGTTCGGCGAGATCACGCAGCCGCTGCCGAGCCCGCCGAGCAGCAGGGCGGGCACCGCGTACCAGGCGGCCCGGTCGGCGGGCGCCAGCCAGAGGAGCAGGGCGGTGGTGCCGAGACCCACCATGACGGCGACGAGGCCCCAGACCGTCAGCAGCCGGCCCAGCCGCTCCACCAGCCGGCCCGCCACGGCCGCGGCGGCGGCCGATCCCACGGCGAACGGCGTGACCGCGAGGCCGGACGCCAGCGGCGAGTAGCCGAGGCCCTTCTGGAAGAAGAGCGCGAACACCAGCCACACCCCGCTGAAGCCGACGAAGTACAGGGTGGCCAGACCCGCACCGGTGGCGTACCCGCGGGTCTCGGTGAGCAGGCCGGGTTCCAGCAGCGGCTGCCCGCCGCGCCGGGCGACCCGCCGCTCCCACCGGGCGAAGGCGGCCAGCACGACGGCTCCGGCGGGGAACAGCCACCACACCTTGGTCAGGCCCCCGCTCTCGGCGAGGACCAGCGGGAGCATCAGGGTGAGGATGCCGGTGCCGAGCAACGCCACCCCCACCGGGTCGAGCCGCCCCGGGCCGCCGGGCGCCACCCGCGGCAGCAGACGGAAGCCGAGCACCAGCGCGACCACGCCGACCGGCACGTTGACGTAGAAGATCCACCGCCAGCCCTCGGGGCCGGCCAGCGCGAGGATCAGACCGCCGACGACCGGGCCGACGGCACTGGACACGCCCACGGTGGCGCCGAAGAGGCCGAAGGCCCGTCCCCGTTCCGCCCCGTGGAAGAGCTGCTGGATCAGCGCCGAGTTCTGCGGTGCGAGGCTGCCCGCGGCGACTCCCTGGAAGATCCGGGCGAGCACCAGCAGTCCGATGCCGGGCGCCGCTCCGGCTGCGGCGCTAAAAAGCACGAAGGCGGCGAGGGCGGCCAGGAAGACGCGGCGCCGGCCGAACGCGTCGCCGATCCGGCCGGCCGTCACCAGGGTCAGCGCGAAGGCGAGCGCGTAGCCGGAGACGACCCACTGCACGGACGCCGCGGAGGCATGCAGCCCCTCCTGCATCGACGGCAGGGCGACGGCGACGATGGTGACGTCCAGGAGCGTCATGAAACCGGCGACCAGCGTGACCCAGAGGGCTCGCCACCGGTTCGGATCCGAGCTGTCGTCCGGACGCTGCACGCGGGCTCCCCTCGTGAGGCGGCACGGAGCGCGATCACTCCGCGCCCCACGCATGCGTCACCCGTGACGAGGGGTTCAAACCCGACGGCAAAGCCCAACCATGAGATCCCATAAGCTGCCCTTATGGCCTCATAGACCGGACCCGCGTACCGACTTAGGCTTGCCTTAGCTTAGGCTTTCCCGAGAGTCGATCTGTTACCGCTCGAAGGGAACCTGAACATGCCCCGCCCTCTGCGGGTAGCCATCGTCGGATCCGGCCCCGCCGGCATCTACGCGGCCGACGCCCTGCTCAAGTCCGAGGTGGCCGCCGACCCCGGCGTTTCCATCGACATCTTCGAGCGCATGCCCGCCCCGTTCGGACTCATCCGCTACGGCGTCGCGCCCGACCACCCGCGGATCAAGGGCATCATCACCGCCCTGCACCAGGTGCTCGACAAGCCGCAGATCCGTCTCTTCGGCAACGTGAACTACCCGACCGACATCAGCCTGGACGATCTGCGCGCCTTCTACGACGGTGTGATCTTCGCCACGGGCGCCACGGCCGACCGCGACCTCAAGGTCCCCGGCTTCGAACTCGACGGCTCCTACGGCGCCGCCGACTTCGTCGCCTGGTACGACGGCCACCCCGACTACCCGCGCACCTGGCCGCTGGAGGCCGAGAAGGTCGCCGTCCTCGGCGTCGGCAACGTGGCCCTGGACATCGCGCGCGTCCTGGCGAAGACCGCGGACGAGCTGCTGCCGACCGAGATCCCGCCGAACGTCTACGAGGGTCTCAAGACCAACAAGGCGCTGGAGGTCCACGTCTTCGGCCGCCGCGGCCCGGCGCAGGCGAAGTTCAGCCCGATGGAGCTGCGGGAGCTGGACCACTCCCCCAACATCGAGGTCATCGTCGACCCCGAGGACATCGACTACGACGACGGCTCGATCGCGACCCGGCGCGGCAACAAGCAGGCCGACATGGTCGCCAAGACCCTGGAGAACTGGGCGATCCGCGACGTCGGCGACCGGCCGCACAAGCTGTTCCTGCACTTCTTCGAGTCGCCCTCCGAGATCCTCGGCGAGGACGGCAAGGTGGTCGGCCTGCGCACCGAGCGCACCGCGCTGGACGGCACCGGCAACGTCAAGGGCACCGGCGAGTTCAAGGACTGGGACGTCCAGGCCGTCTACCGGGCGGTCGGCTACCTGTCGGACCAGCTGCCCAAGCTGCCCTGGGACATCGACTCGGGCACGGTCCCGGACCAGGGCGGCCGGGTCGTCCAGGAGTCCGGCGAGCACCTGCAGTCGACGTACGTCACCGGCTGGATCCGGCGCGGCCCGGTCGGCCTCATCGGCCACACCAAGGGCGACGCCAACGAGACGGTGTCCAACCTGCTGGACGACTACGCGAACGGCCGTCTCCAGACGCCCGCCTCGCCCGCTCCGGAGGCCGTGGACGCCTTCCTGGCCGAGCGGAACGTCCGCTTCACCACCTGGGACGGCTGGTACCGCCTCGACGCCGCGGAGAAGGCGCAGGGCGTGCCGTTCGGGCGGGAGCGCATCAAGCTCGTCGAGCGCGAGGACATGCTCCGCGAGAGCGGCGCCTGATCCGTCGTAACCGGGCCGCTTCGGCCCGGTGCGGCCGGGCCCGGCGGGGAATCTCCCGCCGGGCCCGCGGCCGTCAGACCTCCAGCTCGGTCTCGATCCGGCGCAGTTGGTGGCGGGCCATCGCGAGGTTGGCGCGGCTCGCGTCCAGCACCAGGTAGAGGAACAGCCCGTTGCCGCCGCGCCCCCTGAGCAGGCGGATCATGTGGTACTGGGTGTTCAGGGTGATCAGGATGTCCTCGATCTCCTCCTTCAGGCCGAGGTGCTCCATGGTGCGCAGTTTGGCCCGCACGACGTCGGTGTTGCCCGCGGCGGCGACCTCCAGGTTGAACTCCTTGGTCCCGCCCAGCGTGCCGAGCGCCATGCCGCTGGTGTAGTCGACCAGCGCGGCGGCGGACGCTCCGTCGATGGAGCTGAGGCATTCCTTGAGCGAGGTCTCCAGGTTGGCCATGGTGGTTCCTTTCCGGACGTGATCGGTACGCGATCGGTGGTCAGGTCGGCCGGCGGTGGCCGCCGGCCTGGGGGGTCGGTCGGTGTGCGGGGCGCTGCGGGGTGCGCACCGGCAGGGTGCCGATGGGCCGGGCGGTGTCCGCGGCGGTGGTCGGGGCGGGTTCCACGGCGGCCGGGGCGCGGCCCCGGTCGTGGCCGATGTGGGCGGCGACCAGCTCCCCGATGCGGGCGCCGCTGCGCCGGCCCTCCAGGTGCAGCCGGCCCACGTTGACCCGCCCGTCGGCGAGCAGGGTGAGCACGGCGGCGGGACCGGCCGCGTAGGTGGCGACGTAGCCGTCCGCCCCGCGCAGCAGCAGCTCGCGGAAGCCGCCGCGCGAGGTGGCCTCGGCCATGCGGTGTGCGACGCCGAGGGCGGCGGCGGTGAGCGCGGCGAGACCCTCGGGTTCGGTGCCGGGCGCGTCGTGGGCGAGGACCAGTCCGTCCACGGTGGCCGCGAGTGACCCGGTCAGCTGGGGCACGCGGTTGCGCAGTCGGTGCAGTTCGTCCAGGACGTCGCTCTCGACGGCCATGAGCAGTCTCCTTTCGGCACGCTGACGGCGCGCGCGGATCACAGGGCCTCCAGGGCGTGTCGGAGCCGTCGCAGCAGGGCGGTGTCCGGGTCGTCCCACACGGTGCCGCCCGGGTCGGGTCCCGGTGCGAGGGGCGGGGCGACGGGCGGCGGGGCGGCGACGACGAGGCCGTCGGCGGCCAGGCGGCGCAGTTCGACGAGGGTGTGGTACGTGCGGCAGGCGAGCGAGGAGGCGATCTGCGCGGCGGTGCGCACGCCGTCGACCTGCGTCAGGGTCCGGCCGCGCCGCACCGGCAGGTCGGCACGCCCGGTGCCCGGAACCCTGGTCAGCGGGACGGTGTCGATGGCGGGGTCCGGCCAGATGCGGTCCAGCAGGGCGCGCCGGCGTCCGGACTCGCGGACGACCGCGTCGACCGGCACGGAGCGGACCGCGCCGAGCCAGTGCACCGCGCCGGGCCGGAAGCGGTGCGCGCGCGTGTCGTGGGCGAGGACGAAGTACGCGGCGTCGAACAGGGCGCCCAGGTGGCAGACCTCCAGCGCGCCGGCCGAGAGCCGTCCGCTGTCCACGAGCCGGTGCCCCACCCGGTGCTGGGTTCCGCCCCGGTCGACGGCGTCCCACCAGCCGTCGGAGGGGACGGCGCCGCTGCGGGTGAGCAGCGAGCCGAGGTCGGGGGTGAAGGCCGACTCGACGTGCACGACCCGGCCGGCCGAGAGGTAGACGATGCCCCGCTCGCCCGAGAGCGCGCCGGTCGCCCCCTCGGCGGCGAGCGCACCGAGGGCGGCCGAGGTCGTCTCCTGCGTGGCCCAGGTGGTGGTCACTCTGGTCATCCGAGCACCAGGCGGTCCGCCATCTCCGCCAGCCGGATGCGGGCCAGGGCGAGGTTTCCGTCGTCGCGGCCCAGCCAGAGGTGGAGGAAGACCGTGCTGTCGAAGGGGGTGCTGACGAACCGGAGCAGGTGGTAGGCGTCGCCGGTGGTGGCGATCAGGTCCTCCACCGGGGGCGCCTTGCCCGGGTCGGCGTCGGTTCCGGTCTCGCCGGCGGCCAGGGAGCCGCTCTCGGCGACGTGCCGGGCCAGTTCGGCGGTCTCGGCCGCCGTGGCCTCCCAGTCCCCGCCCGGTGCCTCGCCGACGGCGCCCAGGGCGAGCCCGCTGATCCAGTCGACCAGCGAAGCGCCACGCGCCCCGGGCAGTCGCATGGCTTCCAGCAGACTCTCGTCGATTCCGGGCACGCCGGATCCCCTCCCCCTGCACGGCTGTACCGCGAACGTGACGCCGAGACTACGGAAAGTGCACGCGTCTGGTGAGCGCTTTGGCATTTTCCAGAGGAACGTGCACGCGTTCCGGCATACTGCGGTATTTCGGCTCCGACAGGGGCCCCTCAGGGCGCGCCGACGAGGGCTTCGGCGCGGGCAGGCCCGCCCCGATGCGGATGGTGGGCGGACCTGCCCGCGGGGCCCATTGTGGGGACGCCGGAGCCGTGCCGCCCACGGGTGAACCGCCGCCGTCGCGGGTGCCCGCCGCACACCCGGCGCGCGTCGGTCCGCACCCGAGGGGCGTGCCCCGGCCGGGACGGGCAACCCGAACCCCCATGGCCCGACTGCACCTTCCCCACATCCGTAAGCACCCCAAGGACGACCGAGCGGACGAGACGCCGGACGAGACGCCCCCCGAGGACTACGGTCCGGACGCCTCCACCGAGCGCGCCGCCCCCGACTCCCCGACCCAACTGCCGGGCCGCTCCTGGACCGCGCTGGTGAAGCGCGTGGTCGCCGAGTTCCAGGAGGACGAACTCACCGACCGCGCCGCGGCCCTGACCTACTACGGCGTGCTGTCCATGTTCCCGGCCCTGCTGGTACTGGTCTCCCTGCTCGGCGTAGCCGGGCCCTCCGCCACCCAGGAGGTGCTGGAGAACATCCAGCAGCTCACGCCCGGTTCGGTACGGGACATCGTCACCGACGCGGTGGAGCAGTTGCAGGCCAGGGCGGGGCTCGGCTCCGTGCTGGCGGTGGCCGGTCTGGCGGGCGCCGTCTGGTCGGCGTCCGGCTACGTGGCCGCGTTCATCCGCGCGGCCAACGCGGTCTACGACGTGCCCGAGGGGCGCCCGCTGTGGAAGGTGCTGCCGCTGCGGGTGGCCCTGACCGTGGTGCTGCTGGTGCTGGCCGTGGTCAGCGCGCTCATCGTCGTGTTCACCGGCGGTCTGGCCCAGCAGGCGGGCACCGCGCTCGGCATCGGCGACACCGCGCTGACGGTCTGGTCCCTCGCCAAGTGGCCGGTGCTGGTCGTGCTCGTCACCTTCATGATCGCGATCCTGTACTGGGCCACGCCGAACGCCCGGGTCAAGGGCTTCAAGTGGGTCTCCCTCGGCAGCGTGGTCGCGCTGCTGATCTGGCTGGCCGCCTCCGCCGGGTTCGCCTTCTACGTGGCCAACTTCGGTTCGTACAACAAGACGTACGGCACCCTGGCCGGTGTCATCGTCTTCCTGGTCTGGCTCTGGGTGACGAACCTGGCCATCCTGCTGGGCCTGGAGTTCGACGCCGAACTGGCCCGGCAGCGCGTCATCGACGGCGGCCACCCGCCCGAGGAGGAGCCCTACGTGGAGCCGCGCGACACCAGGGCCTGGGACGACGCGGACCACCGGGAGGCGGCCCCGGGCAAGTGAGCCGGAGTGAATTGCTAGGGCAGGATCGAGTCGACGTAGCCGCCGTCCACGCGGACGGCGGCTCCCGTCGTGGCGGAGGCGAGGGGCGAGCTGAGGTACACCACGAGGTTGGCGATCTCCTCCGGCTCGATCAGCCGCTGGAGCAGGGACTGCGGGCGGTGCTCGCGCATGAAGACGCGCTGCGCCTCGTCCCAGGGCAGCTCCCGGTCGACCAGCTGGTAGACGAAGTCCTCGACGCCCTCCGTGTGGGTGGGACCCGCGATGACGCAGTTCACCGTGACGCCACTGCCCGCGGCCTCCTTGGCGAAGCCGCGGCCGACCCCGAGCAGGGCGGTCTTGGAGACGCCGTAGTGGATCATCTCCGCGGGGACGACGACGGCCGAGTCACTCGCGATGTACAGCACCCGGCCCCACCCCCGTTCCCTCATCCGGGGGAGGTGGGCGCGCGTCAGCCTGACGCCGGCGAGGACGTTGATCTCGAAGTAGCGCCGCCACTCGTCGTCGCTGATCTCCAGCGCGGGCACGGCGCCGAAGACACCGAGGTTGTTCACCAGGATGTCGACGTCGGGCATCGCCTCCATGGCCAGCGCGGCGCCCTCCTCGGTGCCGAGGTCGGCCACGACCGGCACGAACACGCCGTCCGGCACCTCGGCCCGCAGTTTCGCGACGCCCTCCTCCAGACGGCCCGCGTCGCGCCCGTTGACGCCGACGGTGGCCCCGGCCCGGGCCAGGCCGGCGGCGATCGCCGCACCGATGCCCTGCGAGGATCCGGTCACCAGTGCGGTTCGTCCGCCGAGGTCGAGATTCATCGGGTCGCTCCTTGTCGTGCCGTACGGTCGGTCGCGGTACTCCTGCCCACCCTCGCCCACCACCCACCCCCGCCGCATCCCGCACCACGCCGCGGCCCGCCCGGCCGGCGGACCCCCCGGATACTCTCCGCCGACCTGCGGCGTCGATACTTGCCTACGTCCGTGTCCCTGCTGCCCGATGGACCCATGCCACCCTCTCCCAGCGCCCGCCCCACGACTCCGCCCACGCTGTGGGCCGCCCGCGGCCGCCACGTCGGCTCCGCGGCCGAGGACACCGTCCGGCACACGCTGGAGCGGCTGAAGAAGGAACTCGTCCTCGACGACTTCCTGGAGCCTCCCGACGAGACGCCGGCCGACGGGCTCCCCGGCCGCCGCGTCTTCGAGGCCCGCTGGAAGGTTCCCGAGGCCGTGACCGTACGGGCCAGACTGATCCTGGAGCCCGGCTCGGCGGGCGGTCAGGAGTGGACGCTGCTGGCCGAGGCGGAGGAGGCATGGGATCCCGAGTGGCCCTCCCCCGCCACGATGTTCTGGCCCGACGACCCGGACGTCACCTGGGACCGGGACGCCGCCACGGGACTGCGGCTGCGGGGCATCAACACGCTGCCGGACGACGACAAGGCCGTACGCCGGCTGATCAAGGAGTCCGGTCGCAGCCCCTGGAACATCCACGTCGTGGTCCACGAGGCGATGACCACCGACCACCGCGGCCGCGTGCCGCTGGCCCGGCGGCTGCCCCCCGGTCTGCGGCACCGGGTGGTCGAGCACCGCGCCGCGCCGCAGCAGCTGCGGGTCGTGAACTGGGCGCTGGAGGACTTCGGCGTCCAGGTGCCGCGCGGCGGCGCCGTGGTCCTCCCCGGCACCCCGGCCCCGGCCGGCTACGACGCCGACGCGTTCTCCGTCCGCACGGTCTTCCTGGACGGCTCCGAGCCTACCGCGCTGATCGAGGCGGTGACGTCCTTCGACGCCCTGGACAGGCAGCTGCCCGACGACGCGGTGGCGGACCTCGCCTCGCTGCGGGAGGAGTGGCGGCTGCTGACCCTCCAGGAGGAGCTGGAGCGCGAGCGCAGGCTGGTGGCCATGTACGCCGAGGCGCTGGAGGCCATGACGCAGTCCCGCGACCTGTACCGGGAGGCGGCCGAACGCGCGGCCGAGGCGCTGGCCGGGTACCGGGAGTCGGCCGGGGCGCCTCCGGCCGCGCCGCCGCCCGCCGAGACCTCCCCGGCGTCCCCGCTGCGGGGACTCACCCGCACGCTGGAGCGGTTCAGAGGCGCCGCCCGTCCTCCACGGCAGCCATCGCGACCGGAGACGCCGCCGGACACACCGCCCGGGACGGAGAGCGGGGAGACGTCCCGCCCACCGGACGGGACCACCGACTGAGGGCACCCTCACGTGTCATCCGGCGTCAGATGGATACGCGGACGGCCACAGCAGCAGGGCCCGTCCCGGAAGGTCATCGACGCCATGGACAGCCAGCACGAGAGCGCCCCCGCCTCCCGCCCCCCGGAGTCCGCCCGCTCGCAGACCACGCTCCGGGTCAACGGGAAACCGCACACCCTCGTCGTCGACCACCGCCGCGTCCTGCTGGACCTCCTGCGGGAGGATCTGGGTCTCGCGGGTGCCAAGAAGGGCTGCGACCACGGGCAGTGCGGCGCCTGCACGGTCCTGGTGGACGGCCGGCGCATGAACGGCTGCCTGCTCCTCGCGGTCGCCCTCGACGGCTGCGAGATCACCACCATCGAGGGCCTCGCGGGGGACGGCGAGGAGCTGCACCCGATGCAGCGGGCCTTCCTGGACCGCGACGCCTACCAGTGCGGGTACTGCACCCCGGGCCAGATCTGCTCGGCGGTGGGCGTGCTCGCCGAGGCCGCGGCCGGCCACCCGTCCCACGTCACCGACCCGGCGACGCCCTCCGGGGAGCCCGTCGCACTGGGCCGCGAGGAGATCAGGGAACGGATGAGCGGCAACCTGTGCCGCTGCGGCGCCTATCCGCGGATCGCCGACGCGGTCGAGGACGTGATCCCGTGAAGCCCTTCGCGTACGTACGCGCCGACAGCGTCGACGAGGCCACCGAGGCGTTCGCGGCCCACCCCGGCGCCCGCTACCTCGGCGGCGGCACCAACCTCGTGGACCTGATGAAGCTCGGGGTCGAGACGCCGACCGCCCTCGTCGACGTCACCCGGCTGCCGCTGGACACGGTGGAGGAGCTGCCCGACGGCGCGCTGCGGGTCGGCGCGACGGTCCGCAACAGCGACCTCGCCGCCCACCCCGTCGTCCGTGACCGCTACCCCGCGCTGTCCCAGGCGCTGCTGGCGGGCGCCTCGGGGCAGTTGCGCAACGCCGCCACCACGGCCGGCAACCTGCTCCAGCGCACCCGCTGCCCGTACTTCCAGGACCCCTCCAAGCCCTGCAACAAGCGGGAGCCCGGCACCGGGTGCGGCGCCCTGGAGGGGGTGCACCGCGACCACGCGGTGCTGGGCCACTCCGACCAGTGCATCGCCACCAACCCGTCGGACATGGCGGTGGCGCTGGCCGCCCTCGACGCGCGCGTGGAGCTGACCGGCGCCGAGGGCACCCGGAGCGTGCCCGCCGCCGACTTCCACCGGCTGCCGGGCATGCACCCGGAGCGGGACACGGAGATCCGCCCCGGCGAGCTGATCACCGGCGTGCTCCTGCCCGCCGCCACGGCCGGTCTGCCCTCGGCGTACCGCAAGGCCCGCGACCGGGCGTCGTACGCCTTCGCGCTGGCCTCCGTCGCCGCCGTGCTGGACATCGACGACGGGGTGGTGGTGCGGGCGGGCATCGCCTTCGGGGCGCTGGCCCACCGGCCCTGGCGCGCGCGGCGGGCCGAGGACGCGCTGACCGGCGCCGCGCCCACGACGGCGGCCTTCGAGCACGCCGTCGACCTGGAGCTGGCCGCCGCCGAACCGCTGCGGGACAACGCCTACAAGGTGCCCCTGGCCCGTCGGCTCGCCCTCGACGTACTGGGCCGGCTCGCCCCGCCGGCCACGACCTGAACCCGGCGTCCCCGAGGAGAACCCCATGACCGCCACCGAGACCGTCCTGGGCGCTCCCGCCGAGCGCCGGGAGGGGCGGGAGAAGGTCACCGGCACCGCCCGCTACGCCGCCGAGTACGACGCCCCCGACCACGCCCAGGCCTGGCCCGTGCCGGCGGCGGTCGCCCGGGGCCGGGTGACCGCCGTCGACACCGCCCCCGCGCTCGCGCTCCCCGGCGTGCTCGCGGTGCTCACCCACGAGAACGCGCCCCGCCTCGGGGACCCCGACGACCCCGTACTGGCCGTGCTCCAGAGCCCGCGGGTGCCGCACCGGGGCTGGTTCGTGGGGCTGGTGGTTGCGGAGAGGCTGGAGGCGGCCCGTGCGGGTGCCGCCGCCGTCCGCGTCACGTACGAGACGGAGGGCCACGACGTCACGCTCACCGCCTCGCACCCGGAGGCGTACGTCCCCGAGACGGCCAACGGCGGATACCCGGCCGTCACCGAACTGGGCGACCCGGACGGTGCCTTCACGTCCTCGGCGGCCCGGCTCGACGTCGGGTACCGGGTGCCGCCGCTGCACAACCACCCGATGGAACCGCACGCCAGTACGGCGCGGTGGGACGACGGCCGGCTGACGGTGCACTCCTCCAGCCAGGGCACCTCGGCCGTCCGCGCCGAACTCGCCCGGATGTTCGACATGCCGGAGGACCGGATCACGGTGCGCTCGGAGCACGTGGGCGGCGGCTTCGGGTCGAAGGGCACGCCGCGCCCCGACGTGGTGCTCGCCGCGATGGCGTCGCGGGAGACCGGCCGTGCGGTGACCGTCGCGCTGCCGCGCCGCTACCTGCCCGCGGTCGTCGGACACCGGGCGCCGACCCTGCACCGGCTGCGGATCGGTGCCGACGCCGACGGCCGGCTCACCTCCCTGACGCACGAGGTGACCACGTACACCTCGCGGGTGAAGGAGTTCGTCGAGCAGGCGGCGGTACCCGCGCGCGTGATGTACGCCGCTCCGGCGATGCGCACGCTCCACCGGGTGGCACCGCTGGACGTGCCCACGCCGTCGTGGATGCGCGCGCCCGGTGAGTGTCCAGGCATGTACGCCCTCGAGTCGGCCATGGACGAACTGGCCGTCGAACTCGGCGTCGACCCGGTGGAGCTGAGGATCCGCAACGAGCCGGAGACCGAGCCCGAGAGCGGAAAGCCCTTCAGCAGCAGGCATCTGGTGGAGTGTCTGCGCGACGGCGCCCGCCGCTTCGGCTGGGAGCGGCGCGATCCGCGCCCGCGCTCCCGCGCGGCCGGCCCCCTGCTGATCGGCAGCGGGGTGGCCTCGGCCACCTATCCCGTCCTGGTGGGGCCCGGCGTGGCGTCGGCGCGGGCGCTACCCGGAGGCGGCTTCCTGGTCCGGGTCAACGCCACCGACATCGGCACGGGCGCCCGGACGGTGCTCGCGCAGATCGCGGCCGACGCCCTCGGCGCTCCGCTGGACGCGGTCCGGGTGGAGATCGCCGACAGCGACATCGGCTTCGGCTCGGTGGCCGGCGGTTCCTCGGGCACCGCGTCCTGGGGGTCGGCGGTGCACGCGGCGTGCGTCCGGCTGACCGGTCTGCTGGCCGGGCGCTCGGAGCCGCTGCCCGAGGAGGGGCTGGTGGCCGAGGCCGACACCTCGGGCACGGTCGACGCCGAGAGTGCGTACGCCCGGCACGCGTTCGGCGCGCACTTCGCCGAGGTGGCCGTCGACACGGTCTCCGGCGAGGTACGGGTGACGCGGCTGCTGGGCGTCTTCGCCGCCGGTCGCATCCTCAACGCCCGCACGGCCCGCTCCCAGTTCATCGGGGGCATGACGATGGGCCTGGGCATGGCGCTGACCGAGGACAGCACGATGGACCCGGCGTTCGGCGACTTCACCCAGTCCGACCTGGCCTCGTACCACGTACCCGCGCACGCGGACGTCGTGGCCCCGGAGGCCTACTGGGTCGACGAGGCCGACGACCACCTCAACCCCATGGGCAGCAAGGGGATCGGCGAGATCGGCATCGTCGGCACGGCCGCGGCCGTCGGCAACGCCGTCCACCACGCCACCGGCATCCGCATCCGCGAACTCCCCCTCACACCGGACCGGGTACTCACCGCCCTCCTCGAACACGAACACCCGGCGGGCATGCTGGGGGTGTGAGGACGGCACACGGCCCGTGCCGGCAGCTCCCGGCACGGACCACGAGGTGGAACGGGGTCAGTCCGCGGCGCGGGCCGCGGTCATCCGGCGGGGCGGCCGGTGCCGTCGGGTGGTGTCCTGTGAGGCCACCCGCACGCACAGGGCGGTGAGCGCGACGAGTGCGGCCGTCACGGCGACCGCCACCGCGACCCAGGTGGGGGCCAGCGTCAGGTCCGCGGTCCGGGAGACCGGGGACGACGGGGTCGCGCTGCCGTAGAGCTTGGCCGCGGCCAGCGCCGCCGGCCCCACGACCGCCGCGGCGAGCAGCGCCACGGCGGGCCGCAGGGTCAGCAGCAGGGCCAGCACCAGGCAGA
This sequence comes from Streptomyces sp. NPDC048171, assembly GCF_043202655.1. NCBI lineage: Bacteria > Bacillati > Actinomycetota > Actinomycetes > Kitasatosporales > Streptomycetaceae > Streptomyces > Streptomyces sp. NPDC048171. The sequence continues at coordinate 60,047 of NZ_JBIDAU010000008.1, read as the reverse complement.
GCGCCGAGAGGCCGAGGGCGACGCCGTAGACGGGGGCCGGGGCATCGGCGCGGTGCAGGGGGAAGAAGGCCACGCCGCAGCCGGCCAGGACGGCGACGGTGAGCCAGGCGGGCCAGGCCGGGCCGCGGGCGGACCGGCGGGCGGCGCGGTCGCGTTGGGCGCGGCCTTCGGACGCGCGGTCGCGGTCCCGGCGGGCCGGGCGCGGTGTCCTGCGGCGCTCCCGGCCGCGGCGGTCCGCCACGCCGAAGACGCGGGACCGTCGTGCCGGACGGTCGGCGGGCGCCCGCCCGCGGCTCTCGCGGCCGTCGTCCTCGTCGTTCGCGTCCTGGGCCGCCCGCAACTGCCGTGCATCGGGCCGCTCCGGGCGTTCGTGTCCGTCCTCGGCGAGCCGGCCGATCAGGTCGACGAGTTCCTCGACGGGCCGGCCGGTGGCGGCGGCCCGTACGGCCTCCCGGCCGCAGTGCGGCTCCAGGGGCGTGCGGTGCAGCAGTGCCATCAGCCGGGTCACGTCCTCCACCGAGCGGCTTTCGGCGGCGGCCCGGATCGCCTCGTCGGCGCTGTCCGGGTGGCGGGGCGGCCGGGTCAGCAGGCCGACCAGCCGGGTCACGTCCTCCACCGACCGGTTGACGCCGACCGCGCGGAGCGCGTCGACCGTGGCCTGCGCGTACTGCGGGGACCGCTCCAGCGTGGTGATCAGGTCGACGACCTCGTCCAGCGGACGGTCGGCCACGGCGGCGCGCACGAGGTCGCCGACGGGGTCGCCGTAGGCGCGCTCCTGCGTGCCGTCGGCGGCGCGTTCGTGGCGGCCGGCCTCGCGAGGGTCGGACTCGTGGCGGCCGGGCCCGGGGTGGTCGGGATCGAGGAGGTCGTCGTCGAGCAGGTCGTCGTCGATCAGGTCGGAGTCGGGGAAGTCGGGCTCGGGGCGGTCGGTGCCGTCGGCGCGCGGGTCGTCGAGGTCGGACTCCCAGACGTCCGCGTACCGGGCGTCCGCTTCCCGGACGGAAGGGTTCCGGGTGCCGGGAGCCCCGCCGGGTGAACGCGTCGTGCCCGTGCCCGTCGTCGTCTCCCCGGTGGGCAGGTCCAGGGCGGATATGGCGTATTCGGGCGAACGGGGTGATGAAGAGCCGGTGGTCATGGTCCCTCCGGGTGGTGGGGGTGCGGCCGCCCTGCGTCCCCGACATGCGACTCGCGCTGTGCTGCCCATTACTAGGCACGTCCGGCGCGCGCTGCCACTCCGGGTGGGCCACAGGGATGAGAGACGTCACACTCCGGTCTTGCCGCCGCCCCGAACGGGCATCCGGGAGAGTGGGTGCGCGCCGCGCAGCCCGAAGGAGGGGACCGGTGGACACGACGACAGTGGTGATCTTGGTGGCGGCGCTGCTCGCGACGCTGGTCCTCGCGGCGGCGGTGGCCGTCCTGGTGCGGCTGGTCCGCACCCGACGGGACCTCAGACGAGCCGGGCTCCCCACGGGCCCGCGCTGGGTCTTCTGGGGCGCCGTCCTCTATCTGGTGCTCCCCGCGGACCTGGTGCCCGACCCGGTCTACCTGGACGACATCGGCGTACTGCTCCTCGCACTGCGTTCCGCACGCGGCTCTCTCGGCGGCCGGCGGGACGGCACGGACCGGCGGCAGGGCACCGGCTCGCCCGGTGATTACGCAGCGTAAGGAAACCAATCACCCGTTCGATTCGTATAAGTCTCTGGAAGCCGAAGGAAGTCGGCGGACCAGAAGACGGCGCGATGGGGTCGTCAACTGATCGGCACAGCACCGACTAGGGAGAGACGATGCAACCGTTCGCGCTCAACTACGCACGGCCGGCAGTGGAGTTGGAAGCCACCACTCCGTACGTCTACGACTCCGGGCTGCAGTTGAACGTGCTGTTGGACGGGCGGGTCGCCGCCTGCGACCACGCGCTGCTGAGGGAGCTGGGGACCACGACCTCCACCGCGGGGTCGAAGACCCACTTCGACGACTGAACACGGACCGCTGAGAATGACGGTGTTGATCCTGACCAGTGAAGAGGACGTCACCGCGGACATGGTGGTGGTGCACCTGAACGCGTCGGGAGTACCGGTGGTCCGCCTGGACCCCGCGGATCTGCCCGATTCCGTCGCGCTCTCCGGCGAGTTCGTGCACGGTTCCTTCCGGGGCCATCTGTCCTCGGGCGGCCGTCTGGTGAGCATCGGCGGGCTGCGGTCCGTCTGGGTGCGCAGGCCGGGCGGTGCGGCCACCCGGGCCGCCCAGCCATCCGCGTGGCTGACCGAGGAGGCCGGTCAGGCGCTGTACGGCATGCTCCGCGGCAGTGGGGCGCGCTGGATGAACCAGCCGGACGCGGCGCACCGGGCGCGCTACAAGCCCTGGCAGCTGCGCCTGGCCCAGCGCTGCGGGCTGCCCGTCCCGGCCACGCTGATCACGACCTTTCCGCGGGCGGCACGCGAGTTCGCCGAGCGGTATCCGGATCTGGTGGTCAAGCCCGTCTCGGGCGCGCACCCCCAGGATCCGCCTCTGGCGGTGCCGACCAGCCGGGTTTCCCCCGAGGCCGACTTCGCCGCCGTGGCGCACGGTCCGACGCTGCTGCAGCGCCGGGTCGCCAAGCGTGCGGACATCCGGCTGACCGCCGTCGGCGACGAGTTGCTGGCGGCCCGGAAGAGTGCCCTGGCGGAACCGGACACCGCCGAGGTGGACGTCCGCTTCGCGGAGTCCGGCGAGCCGTGGCGGCCGGTGGAGGTGCCACCGCGGGTGGCCGAGACGGTCCGCGCCTATCTCCGCGCGGCGGGACTCGCCTACGGAGCCCTCGACTTCGCCGAGGACGGCGACGGCACCTGGTGGTTCCTGGAGTGCAACCAGTCGGGGCAGTTCGGCTTCGTGGAGGTGGACACCGGCCAGCCGATCGCCCGCACCATCGCCGAGTGGCTGGCGCGGCCGGGCGCGGAGGACGCGACGGACTCCGACGACCCGGGTACGACGGCCCTGGAGTGAGGTCCGGGCGGTGCCGCGGCTGAGCCCGTCAGTGCGGGCGCGGGCCGGGCAGCAGGGCGGTGCGCTGCCAGCCGGCGCCCGGGGACGGCTGCCGCCCGGTGCCGGGCAGGTGACCGGGCGCGTGCAGGTGACCGGGCGCGTGCAGGTGACCGGGCGCGTGCAGCGGGCGCATGACCACCTCCAACTCCCTGCTCACGCGCTCGGCGTCCCGTCGCACCTGCTCGGGAACGTCACCGCGTTCGGCGACAAGTCGGTCGTAGATGGGGGAATCCTGGAACACCCGTCAACGCGCCTTTCGTGTCGTCCGCCCCCGTACGGGGGCGCGACTGAGCATTCTAGGCGCCCCTCCCCCCGGGGGTGCGCATTCCACCCAGGAGGTGACAGCGGCTCAGGCGCCGGTCGTCGAACCGGGCCGGACGATCATGAGGACCGTCACCGTGGCCCACAGCAGGTTGAACAGGCCGGTGAACATGGCGAGCCGCGCCGTGCGCGCGTGTTCCACGGGCCGCCGGCCGGCCAGGTCCTCGAGCAGTTCCTCCTGGCGGGGCAGCACGAAGGCGATCAGGAGGCCGGCGGCGGCCGCGGTGAGGGTGATGGACGCGATGAGCCACGCGTCGCCGAGGACCCCCATGGCGGCCGCGGTGGCGAAGCCGAGGACCGGCACCGCGATGCCGAGTCCGGCGTAGACCCGGCAGATGCGGTGCAGCAGCCGGACGGTGCTCACGTCACCGGGGCCGTCCGCCTCCCCCGCTCCCGCCCCCGCGGGCTGGGCCACCGGCACCTTCCGGACGGCCGCCGGGTACATGCTGGCCGCGACGGTGACGGGTCCGACGGCGATGATGGCGGCCAGGACGTGGAGGGACAGCAGGATCTTGGTCATCGGTCGGGGCTCCGGAGGCAGGATCGGTCGATGCGGTACGGGAAGGCCACGCTAGGAAGTGGGCGGTTGATCGCACAGAGGCTGAAACGACAGCTTCCAACGGATTCTCGCCAACGCCCCCAGCAGGCCGTTTCCGGTGCCGCGCGCGGACGGACGGGGCCCGACGAGGGGTTCTGTGTGCGGCGGGAATCCGCCTAGGGTGGCGACCATGCACAACGTGGCGATCCTGGTCCTCGACGACGTGGTGCCGTTCGACATGGCGGCACCCATGCAGACGTTCGACTGGACACGGCTGCCCGACGGGCGCAGTCCGTACCGGGTGAGCCTGTGCGCGGAGTCGCCGGAGGTGCGCACCGAGGGGCTCACGCTGCGGATCGAACGCGGCCTGGAGGCACTGGAGAGCGCGGACACGATCATCGTGCCGGGTCGCTCCGAGGAGTCCGGCCCTCCCTCCGAGCGGGTCCTGGCGGCGCTGCGGCAGGCCGCGGCCGCCGGTACGCGGATCGCGTCCGTGTGCGTGGGCGCCTTCGTCCTCGCGGAGGCAGGGCTGCTGGACGGGCTGCGCGCCACCACCCACTGGATCGCCGCGGCGGAACTGGCCCGCCGCCACCCCCGCGTCGACGTGCGGCCGGACGTCCTCTATGTCGACAACGGACAGATCCTCACGTCGGCCGGGGCCGCGGCCGGGCTGGACATGTGCCTGCACATGATCCGCCGGGATCTGGGGTCGGCGGTCGCCGCGCACGCCGCCCGGATGTGTGTCGTACCGCTGGAACGGGAGGGCGGCCAGGCCCAGTTCATCGTTCACGAGCGTCCGCCCGTGCCGCGCGGCTCGGACCTGGAGCCGCTGCTGGAGTGGATCGAGGACAACCTGGCCGGGGAGGTCACCCTCGCCGCGATGGCGGCGCGCTCGGGCATGAGCGAGCGCACCTTCAGCCGCCGGTTCCGCGAGCAGACGGGGACCACTCCGTTGCAGTGGCTGCTGCGGGCGCGGGTGCGGCGGGCCCAGTACCTGCTGGAGAACGGCGACCACTCGGTCGAACGGATCGCCCGGCAGGCCGGTTTCGGATCGCCGACCGCCTTCCGGGAGCGGTTCCGCCGGGTGGTCGGCACCACCCCGTACGCCTACCGCGCGGCGTTCCACGGGCGGCCGCCCGCCGGGGCCGGGTGCCCGTAGGGACCGCGCCGCGGACCGGGACCGTGCCTCCGGTCCGGTCCGCGGCGCGGGCCCCGGGCGCGGCGGGTCAGACTGCCAGCGACAGGCCGCGCTCCTCGTCGGGGTCCGCCGTGGGGACCTCCGCTGCCGTCCGCCCCTTTGCGAGCAGCAGTACGTCCGCCTTCGCCACCGCGTCGTGGACTCCGGTCGTCGCCATCATCACGCACAGCGTGTAGCTGACGTCCGTCAGCTCCCGCGCCGTCGCCGGGCTCTCCCTCTCCGCATGAGCGATCCGCAGCGACGCGTACCGCGTCAGCAATTCCCTGACGACCTTCGGGTCGGGTTCGAGCACGAAGCGCCCCTCTCTCGATTTTCGCTCCGTATGCCCGAACCCGGTCGGAACAATCACATCACGGGTGTCGCTGCTCGCAATTGACGAGATTCTGTCGTCGGCTGTCCGGCCGCCACCCTGATGGGGCGACGAGTTGATGGAAACAGTCACTGGTCAGGCGACCTGGCCGCCGTGCAGTGCCGTGTACGCCCCTCCCCTGGCCAGCAGTTCCTCGTGGGTGCCGGCCTCCTGGATGCGCCCCTCGCCCATCACCACGATCCGGTCCGCGCCCCGCACGGTGGACAGCCGGTGCGCCACGACGAACGTGGTGCGCCCGCGCAGCAGCCGCGCCAGCGCCTCCTGGACGAGCGCCTCCGAGCGGGTGTCCAGCGCGGAGGTGGCCTCGTCGAGGATCAGCACCCGGGGGTCCCGGATCAGGGCGCGGGCGATGGCGAGGCGCTGGCGCTGCCCGCCGGACAGCCGTGCCCCGTGTTCGCCGACCAGGGTGTCCAGGCCCCGGGGCAGCCGGTCGACGAACTCCAGGGCGTTGGCGTCGCGCAGGGCCGTTCGCACCGACTCCTCGTCGGCGTCGTCCATGCCGTAGGCGACGTTGTCCCGGATCGTGCCGTCGAACAGGATGGACTCCTGCGGCACCACCGAGACGAACCGCCGGTACGTGCGCAGGTCCAGGGTGCTCATGTCGGTGCCGTCGAGGAGCAGCCGGCCCGAGGTGGGCCGCAGGAAGCCGATGACCAGGTTGAGCACCGTGGACTTGCCGGCGCCGGACGCGCCCACCAGGGCGACCGTCTCGCCCGGTTCGACCGCGAGCGTGAAGTCCTCCACCGCGGGCCGGCCGTCCCCCTCGTAGAAGTGCGCGACGCCCTCGAAGGTGACGGCGCCGCGCAGTCCGGTCAGCTCGGCCTTGCCCTCGTTGTCCTCCAGTTCGGGGGCCTGGAGCACCTCGCCGACCGACCGGACGGACTCCAGGCCCTTCGTGATGACCGGGGCGAGTGAGGCCAGCGTGGTCGTGGAGGTGGTGAGCGTGGTCAGGAAGGCGCTGAGCATCACGACGTCGCCGGCGGTGACTCCCCAGACGCCGTAGTAGGAGATCAGCGCGGCGCCGGCGAGCACCAGGACGCCGATCACGTTGAGCACGACCCAGGAGAGCGAGCCGAAGCGGCCGTTGACCAGGTCCAGGCGCAGGCCGGAGGTCAGCAGGCGGTCCAGGGTGCCGTCCATGCGGCGCAGCGCCTTGCCCTCCAGGCCGTGGGCGCGGGTGACCGGAATGAGCCGGGTCATCTCCGTGACCCGGGAGGACAGGGTCTCGACCTCGTGGCGGAAGTGCTCGTTGTGGGTGCGCAGCCGGGCCCGGAGCCGGGCGACGAGGAGGGAGGCGGCGGGTACGACGACGAGGAAGACGGGCAGGAACTCCGGGGTGCGCACGGCGATGATGACCAGGCCGCCGGTGAGCACGGTGAGCGCGCCGAGTCCGGTCTCGGCGGTCTGCTGCACCATCTGCTCCACCGTCTCCACGTCCCGGACGACCTTGGCCTGCAGGACGCCCGCGCTGACCCGGGAGTGGTAGCCGATGGAGAGCTGCTGCATCCGCGTGCAGAGCGCCGAGCGCAGACCGGTGCCCATGCGGCGGACGCTGCCGTACAGGAGGCGCACGTACAGCAGATGCAACGGGTAGTTGACCAGCAGGATGAACATGATGACCCCGGTGCTGGTCCACAGGTCGCCGATCGGACCGTGCTGGACGACGGTGTCGATGATGGTCGCGGTGATGAGGGGCAGCAGCCAGATAGGGCTGTGCTTCACGGTGAACACGACTACTGCTCCGGCCAGTTGGCGGCGGTCGGGGCTGAGCAGGTAGACGAGCGTGCGTATCGGGTGTTCGCCCCGGTAGCGGTGATCGAGCGGTTTTGCGGGTGGCGACGCCATCGGCGTGGTCCTCCAGGTGACCGAGTGGGGCAAGCGCTTACTCCGCGCGCCTTCCTACCCCGTCGGCAAGGAGTACGCCACACCGTCCCGCGCCTTGGATCCCGCGCCCGGCTCCCGTGCCCCGGATCCCGCGTTCCGGAGGGGAGACCCGCGCCTTCTCCCCCGTGGAGGGCGCGGGTCTCAGTCTCCGAGCGTGCGGGCGAGTTCGGTCGTGGCGCGCGTGATCTCGCTGTCGTCATCCGCCAGCAGCCGCTCCAGCCCGTCCCGCCTTGCGCGGACCGCCTGCCGCGCGGCGCGCTCCCACGCCACCGGGTTCTCACGGTGGTTGAGCAGTTTGGGGTAGGCGGTGGCGGTGGTCTCCCACTGGCGGGCGTCCGCGATATTCTTGAGCAGCTGGATGATCTGCGCCCGGCAGCTCACCTGGGGCCGCTGCGCGAGCTCCCAGAGGAAGGGGACGGTCGCGGCGGTGGCCTGCTCCACGACGAAGCCGTACTGGCAGATGCGTTTCCGCAGGTCGTTGAGAGCCGCTCGGGCGGTCTCGGCATCGCCCCAGGCGACCTTGCGCAGCAGCCGGGGAATGGCGGCGGCCGAGCCGCTGGAGTCCTGGATCTCTCCCCAGGGCACGCCGTCGAGTCCGGCGAGGAGGGCGGCGGTGCGGTGCGAGCCGTGCGGCTGTCGGTCGGTGCGCTGGATGCTCGGCTCGGGTGTCGGAGCGCTGCGCATGGTGGGGGGCCCTTCCGCGGCAGTCGGGGTCAGGTGAGGGGGCTGGTCGGCAACTTGGCCCAGACCGTCTTGCCCGCGGGAGGCCTCGGGGTCCAGCCCCACTCCTCGGCGAGCGCGTCGACGATGTACAGGCCGCGTCCGTGCTCCCGGAGTGCGGAGTCGTCGAACGGCTGGAACACGGGTGCGCCGTCCCCGGGGTCGGAGACGGTCAGCGTCAGGTGACCGGGGTCCAGGGCGAGCCCCAGCCGGATCTCGGGCGCGCTGCCCGCCGCCGCCGAGGGCACGGCGTGCGCCACGGCGTTGGAGACCAGTTCGGTGATCACCAGGACCGCGTCGTCACCGCGGTGGTCGAGGGACCACGCGCGCAGCGTGTCCCGGGTGAACACCCTGGCCCGGGCGAAGCCCTCCCCGCTGCACGCGACGCGCAGCATCGCGGAGGCCGGCCGATCACCGCCCGGTGCGGGGTACTTGGCGTACGGAGCGGCGGGCGGCCGCTCGGCGCGTTCGCCGGGCGACCGGAGCGTTGGATGCGCAGGTGACGGCACTGCATCTCCCTGATGCGACATCAGAATCGGGCGTCCACCGAGGGGTTGACGCCACGGCTATTATCCACGCTGAGAGCGCTCGCGTGCAATTGCACGAGAAATTGCGCGAAAAAAATCGGATGGGAGCGCGCAGGACCGGAAGTACTCGGTCCGCTCCCCCGAACGGCAAGGAGACCGCGGTGCCACCAGTGCGCAACGGAGTGCAGGCCAGCCTGTTGGACGCCTGCTGGAAGAAGAGTCGGCACAGCAACGCCGAGGGCAACTGCGTCGAAGTGGCCCTCGTGGACGGGGGCATCGCGATGCGCAACTCCCGCGATCCGGACGGCCCCGCACTCGTCTACACCTCCGCCGAGGTGGCCTCCTTCCTCGCCGGGGCGAAGGAGGGCGAGTTCGACCACCTGCTGTGAGACGGGGCAGCGACGGGAAGCGGAACCCAACTACCCTTTTTCTACGGGTGGATGCGTCCGGAGCCAGTGGGATGAGATAGTCTTTGCCTCAAGTCTGCCGGTCTGCTGGGAGTCAGGATGTCCGCCGCGTCGCATCGCATCTCCCGTCTCGAACCCTATCTGGACCGGGCCGAGCCGGCTCCGACTCTGCTGAAGATGCTCGTCGGCGTTCAGCTGGCGGGCTTCCGCGAGGACGCCGGCCTCTCCCAGGACCAGGCGGCCCGCGCTCTCGGCTTCAGCCCCGCGAAGCTCTCGCGCATCGAGTCCGGCAAGGGCCGCAGGCCTCCGACGGAGACCGACGTCCGCGCGCTGCTGGAGAAGTACGGCACCGACCCCTACGAGGCCTCGGTCCTGCTCAAGCTGTTGCAGCGCGCCGGCGAACCGGGCTGGTGGCAGCGGTACGACAAGCGGCTGATGCCCGAGTGGTTCGACCGCCTGGTCGGCCTCCAGGAGGCCGCGGCCACCATCCGTACGTTCGAGATCCAGTACGTCCCCGGTCTGCTCCAGACCGCGGCCTACACCCGGGCCGTGGTCGAGCGCGGCCTGCCGAACGCGCCCGCCGGCGAGGTCGGCCGCCGCGTCGAACTGCGCATGCGCCGCGCGGAACTGCTGGAGCGCCGGGACGCGCCACAGCTGTGGGCGATCATCGACGAGTCGGTGCTGCTGCGCGTACTGGGCAGCCGCGAGGTCATGCACGAGCAGCTCACGCACCTCGTCGACCTGGCCCAGCGGCCCCACGTGACGCTTCAGGTCGTGCCGCTGGACGTGACCAACGCGTCGGCGCCCGCGATACCCGTCACCTATCTGCGCTTCGGCGGCGCCGACCTGCCCGACGTCGTCTACCTGGAGCACATCAGGAGCGCCAACTTCCTGGAGGACCGGGACGAGACCGAGGAGTACCGGGTCGCCCTGGACCGGCTCGCCGACGAGGCGCTGACTCCGCGCGAGACCCTGGACCTGCTGCGCCGGACGATGGCGGAGCGCTACGCGGCGAAGTAGCACGACCCGCCAGGACGGCAGGCACGGAGGAGGGGCCCCGCACACGAGCTGCGGGGCCCCTCCTCCGTGCCGTTCGGACGGGTCAGCGCAGGCGGCCCAGGCCGCCGAACTCGATCCACTCGTCGGTGAGCTGACGGGGCGCGACCTCGGTGTCCGGACGCCAGGTGGAGACCTCGACCAGGCCGGGCTCCAGGATCTCCATGCCCTCGAAGTATGCCTCGACGTCCTTGGGCTCGCGGACCCGCCCCCAGTGCCCCTGAGTCGCCTGGTTCATGAAGTCCGTGACGAACTTCCGCACCTCGGCGTCCTCGCTGACCAGCTGGCACATCACCGCGTAGCTGCCGGGGGCGAGCCGCTCGGTGACACGGCGGACGACCGCCTGGGGACCGTCGGTGTCGCTGTCCGGGATGCAGTGGAATACCGAGTTGAACAGCACGGCGACCGGCTGCGAGAAGTCGATCAGGCGCTGGGTATCCGGGTGGGAGAAGATCTCCTCGGTCGACCGCATGTCGGCGTGGATGACGGCGGTCTGTTCGTTCTGGTCGAGCAGGGCCCGGCCGTGGACCAGCACCATCGGATCGTTGTCGACGTAGACGACGCGGGAGTCCGGGGCGACCCGCTGGGCGACCTGGTGCACGTTGTCCTGTGTGGGCAGGCCGGATCCGTGGTCGAGGAACTGCCGGACGCCGTACTCCTGCGCGAGGGTCCTGACCACCCGCTGGAGGAAGCGCCGGTTGTTGAGCGCGAGGCGGCGCGTGCTGGGCACGACCTTGTCGAGCTCGCCGACCGCGGCCCGGTCGGCCGCGTAGTTGTCCTTGCCGCCCAGGTAGTAGTCGTACATCCGTGCGGCTGTGGGCACGTTGGCGTCGATTTCCGTGGACACCTGCTTGTCGGCTTGCATCGTTCCCCCAGCTCCGTACGGGCGCCAACTGGACTGGCCTGACTGAGAGTACATCCTAGGGACCGGGTGGTCAGCGAAACCAGGGGGCTGATCAAGTGGCCGTCAAACCCATTGCCGGACAGCGGAGTTGACGGCCACCCGATCCATCAGCCGCGGGCGGCCAGGTACGCGTCCGCGCCGGGGGCCTTGTGGGCCTCCTCCACGCCGACCAGTGCGCCGACGGCCTTCGCGTCGGGCTTCAGGACGTACGTCTCCCGGCTGGCGGGCGCGGTCACGAGGGTGAAGTCCTGCGGGGTGCCGAGACCGGTGTCGGCGTTCTTCTGCGAGCGGTGCGCCTTGACGACGTCCGCGCGGGCGAGGCTGCCTCCCTCACATGCCTTCTTCAGGTCGGCGCCCATGAGTCTGGCGGCGTTGTAGCCGGAGAGCACGCCGGAGTCGACCAGCTCCCCGGGGTACTTCTTTCCGTAGTCGGCGACCATCTTCTTCACGCCCGGCAGGTCGGAGCTGACCGCCGGTGCCGCGCTGACCACGTGGACCATGGCCGCCAGGGCCGCCGCCGCGGGCGTCTTCATCAGCTGCGGGGCGTAGCCGGGGGCACTGCTGACGATCGGCACCTTCAGCCCCCGGGCGGCGGCCACGCCGGCCAGCGAGGCGGTCTGCGCGGGGCCCGCGCTGATCAGCACCGCCTTCACGCCGGCCTTGCTCAACGCGGAGACCTGTGCGGACAGATCGGTGTCCGTGGCCTTGATCTTCTGCCCGACCACCTTCATCCCCGCCTCCTCGGCGGCCCACTCGGAGCCCTCCAGGGCGTTGGTCCCGTAGTCGCCCTCGAAGTACACGTGGCCGATGGTGTCGCCCTTGGCGAGCTTCTTGGTGCGGGTCAGGAAGTCGACGGCGGCGATCATGTCCAGGTCGTAGGTGGTGCCCAGGACCTGGACGGAGTCCCGACCCAGCAGGGAGGCGGCCCAGGCCTGCGGGAAGGTCAGCATGTGGTCCCGCTCGATGTCGTCCAGCAGGGCCGCGACCACCGGGGAGCCGATGACCTGGGGCAGGGCGACGACGTCCGGGGCGATGTCGGCGTAGGCGGTGACCGCCTTCTGCACGTCGTAGCCGTGGTCCTTGACGACGATCTCGACCTGTCTTCCGCAGATGCCGCCCGCGGCGTTGGTCTCGTCGGCCCACATCTGCTGGGCCTGCACGATGCTCTTGCCGAGGGTGGCGTAGGGGCCGGTGAGGTCGGTGAGCGCGCCCAGCTTGATGGTCTTCTCGCTGACGCCGGGGCCGGTCTTGACGCCGTCCGCGGCGTCGTCGGTGCCTCCGCCGTCCGCCTTGGAGCTGCAGGCGGTGCCCGCGAGCAGCACGGCGGCCAGTGCCGCCGCCAGGGCGGCGGTCCGGGCGGTGCGGGGCCTGGGGTGCGTGACGTTCACGGGGTGTGCTCCTTGGCTCGTGCGGCGTTGGCGGTGGTGGTCGGGGAGGTGAGCGGGGACCCGCCGTCGGGCGGGCCGGCGGCGGACGGCCGGCGGCGCAGGCGGGCGCGGGTGCGGCGGGCCAGTCCGTGCAGGCCGTCGGGGGCGTAGAGGAGGATCACGACGATCGCGGCGCCGTAGAGGTAGCGGGACGCCTCGGTCGGGCCGATCGATCCGCCGCCGGAACCCGGGGTCGCCACCAGCGGCAACTGGTCGGCGTAGCGGGTCATCAGCAGGGGCAGCGCGGTGACGAAGACGGCTCCCGCGGTGGCTCCGGCGACCGAGCCGAGGCCGCCGATGACGATCATGGCGAGGTAGTCGACGGAGAGGGCGAGGGAGAAGTAGTCGGGGACGACGCGGCGGAAGGAGAGCGCGAGCAGGACGCCGGCCAGGCCCGCGTACATGGAGGAGACGACGAACGCCGCCGAGCGGTACCGCGCCACGTGCACGCCCATCACCGACGCCGCGGTCTCGCTGTCGCGCAGGGCGACCAGGGCGCGGCCCGGACGCCCGCGCAGCAGTCCGCGGGCGGTGAACCAGGTGACTGCGAACAGGACCAGGCCCAGGTACCAGAGCCGTTCCTCGGCACCGAACGGCACGCCCAGGACCGTCAGTTCGGGGTCGGTCTCCGCGAAGGTGAACCCGCCCAGCTCCAGCGGCGGCACCGAGCGCCCGTTGAAGCCGCCGGTGACGGAGTCCGCGGTGAGCAGGACGTGGTGGCCGAGGAAGACCAGGGCGAGGGTGGCCACGCCCAGGTAGATGCCCTTGACCCGGCCGGCGACGGGACTGAACAGGCCTCCGGCGGCGCCGGCCAGGAGCACGGCGAGCAGCGCGGCGAGGGAGGGCGGCAGCCCGGGGCCTGGCTCGCCGGCCAGCCACACGTAGCCGTACGCGCCGACCGCGAGGAAGAAGGCGTGGCCGAGGGAGAGCTGTCCGGCGGTGCCGCTGAGCAGGCCGAGCCCGACGGCCCCGATGGCCGCGGCCATGGAGAACAGGCCGATGCGCAGCCAGAAGGCGTCCAGGTAGAAGGGCAGGGCGCACAGGAGGAGGACGGGCAGCAGGAGGCCGCCGCGTCGGAGGAGGCCGGAGAGTCGGTCAGACACGGGCCGCTCCCTTCGCCGCGAAGAGTCCGGCGGGCCGCACCAGCAGGACCAGCACCATCACGGCGTACGGCGCGACGTCGCCGAAGCCCTCGCCGAGGACGTGCAGGTCGGTCTGGTAGCCGGCGACGAACGCCTCGGTGAGGCCGATCAGCATGCTGCCGACGAGGGCGCCGACCGGTGAGGCCATGCCGCCGAGGATGGCGGCCGGGAAGGCCTTCAGGGCGATTTGCCCGGTGGTGCGCTCCAGGCCGGGCGCGGGGAAGGCGACCAGGAAGACCGCGGCGAGCGCGGCGAGTCCGCCGGCCAGGCACCAGGCGGCGGTGCGCACCCGGGTCAGCCGTACGCCCATCAGGGCGGCGGCCTCCGAGTCCTCGGCGGCGGCGCGGAGCGAGAGTCCCCACGAGGTGAACCGGAAGAGGGCGAAGGCGCCGCCGATGGCGAGGGCGGAGACCAGGATCGCGGCGACGCGGCTGTCGGCCACGGTCACCGGGCCGAGGTCGGTCACGGCGTCGCCCCAGGGGTCGCCGAGCGGCAGCAGGTCGCCGCCGATGCGCCGGGCCAGGTCGGTGACCAGGACGATGTCGATGCCGATGGTGACGATGGTCTGGACGTGCGCGGCGTGCGGGTCGCCGCCGCCGACCGGCTGGAGCAGCAGCCGGTCCAGCGCCCCCGCCACGGCCGCCGTCACGAGGACCGCGACGGCCAGCGCCCCGGCGAAGCCGAGGTCGTCGTGGAGGACGGCGACGAGGTAGCCGCCGAGCAGCAGCAGGGAGCCGTGGGCGAAGTTCAGTACGCCGGAGGCCTTGAAGATGGTGACGAAGCCCAGCGCGATCAGGGCGTAGACGGAGCCGAGGGCGAGGCCGTTGAGGAGGTTGTCGAGGAAGCCGCTCATGCCGCGTCCTCCCCGGTGGTGCCGGTGCCGAGGTAGGCGCGCAGCACCTCGGGGTCGCGCCGGACCTCGTCGGGGGTGCCGTGGGCGATGGCCTTGCCGAAGTCGAGGACGGTGACCTCGTCGGCGAGCCGCATCACCAGTCCCATGTCGTGTTCGACCAGGACGACGGAGAGGCCGAGTTCGGCACGGATCTCCCGGACGACCTCGGTCATGCGGGCGCGTTCGGCGGCGTTCATGCCGGCCACGGGTTCGTCGAGCAGCAGGACACGGGGCTCCAGACAGAGGGCGCGGGCGAGTTCGACGCGCTTGCGGTCGCCGTAGGAGAGCAGGGCGACGGGCGAGGTGAAGTGGGCTGCGAGGCCGACGAGTTCGGCGATCTCCCGGGCCTTGGCGAGATGCTCGCGCTGCTCGCGCACGGCGCGCGGCAGCCGCAGGGCGCTGGCGGCGAAACCGGCGCGGGACAGGGCGTGGCGGCCGAGCATCAGGTTGTCGGCGACGGTGCCCTGGGTGGTGACGATGTTCTGGAAGGTGCGGGCCACGCCGAGCGCCGCGATGCGGTGCGGGGCGAGGCGCGTCAGCTCGGCGTCGCCGAGCCGTACGGTGCCGGTGGTGGGGCGGTACAGACCCGACAGGACGTTGAAGCAGGTGGACTTGCCGGCGCCGTTGGGGCCGATGACGGCATGCAGGGTGCCGGGGGCGACGGTGAAGGAGACGTCGTCGAGGGCGACGAGTCCGGCGAAGCGCACGGTCACGCCCCGGACGTGGAGCGCTTCGGGGGCGGTCACGCGGCCCCCTGGTCGTCGGTGGTCTCGCCCAGGTAGAGGCGGCGTACGGCGTCGGTCCGGGCGAGCTCCGCGGCGGGGCCGGAGAGCCGGACCTCGCCGACCTCCAGGACGTATGCCTCTTCGGCGAGGGACAGGGCCATGCCGGCGTTCTGTTCGACGAGCAGGACGGCGGTGCCCTGGGCGTTGATCTCGCGGACGACTCCGGCGATGCGGTCCACCATCATCGGGGCGAGGCCGAGGGAGGGCTCGTCCAGGAGGAGCAGGCGGGGCGCGGCCATCAGGGCGCGGCCGATGGCCAGCATCTGCTGCTCCCCGCCGGACAGCAGGCCGGCGGCCTGGCGGGGGCGTTCGGCGAGCCGGGGGAAGAGCGCGAAGACGCGGTCCCTTCCCTCGCGGACCTGGGCCGGGGCGCGTCGGCCGAGGCCGAGCCCGCCGGCTCGCAGGTTCTCGTCGACGGTGAGTCCGGCGAACACCCGCCTGCCCTCGGGCACCTGGACGACTCCGGCGCGTACGGCGGCGACCGGGTCCCGGCCGTCGAGTTCCGTGTCGCCGTAGCGGACACGGCCGGCCGTGATCGCCCCTCGGTGCAGGCGCAGTGTGCCCGAGACGGCCCGCAGCAGCGTCGTCTTGCCGGCGCCGTTGGCACCGAGGAGGGCGACGACGGCGCCGTGCGGGACGGTCAGGGACACGGAGCGGAGGGCGGACAGCGCGCGCCCGTACGTCACGTCGAGGCTCTCGACGTGCAGCGCGGGCGCACCGTCCGGTGGTGCTGCGGGCATCGCGGCTCCTTGGGACCGGCCGAATCGGCACGGTGACGGGTGAATGGGGGGAGCTCACGACAGCACGGACACGGGTGCCCGTACAGGGCACCCGGGCCGGGTCGCTGCGGCGTCCCAGTCCGGGGGCGGAGAGTCTGTGCGGATGCCCAGGCGGGGAGGCGGCAGGGGTGCGGGGTGGTGGGGCGGGTGGGGCTGCGGGAGCGGGCGGGAACGCGGTGGCGCGGCTCGGCCGTCCGCGCGACGAAACCCCGGCAGCCCGCAGGACCGCAGCAGCGGGCAGGAGCCCGGTCGCACCGCCGCAACCTGACCCACCGCGCGACGAAAACCCAGCAACCCGCAGGACCACAGCAGCGGGCAGGAGCCCGGTCGCACCGCCGCAACCTGACCCACCGCGCGACGAAAACCCGGCAACCCGCAGGACCACAGCAGCGGGCAGGAGCCCGGTCGCACCGCCGCAACCTGACCCACCGCGCGACGAAAACCCAGCAACCCACGGGACCACAGCAGCGGGCGG
>NZ_JBIDAU010000008.1:0-43507 GCF_043202655.1 Streptomyces sp. NPDC048171 | reverse complement strand
CGGACCACAGCAGCGGGCAGGAGCCCGGTCGCACCGCCGCAACCTGACCCACCGCGCGACGAAAACCCAGCAACCCACGGGACCACAGCAGCGGGCGGGAGTCCGGTTGCGGTCGGGGCCGGCTGGGCACACCCGTGGGCGGGAGCGGGTCGGGGCGCCCGGGCGGTGAGCGGGGCAGGCCTGCCCCGCGGGGCGACGGAGTACCCGTTCGCGCGGCGGGAGCGGGTCGCCGCTCCACACGGCGCGCGACGGCCCGCCCGCCGCGCGCGGCGGCGGGCGGGGTCCGCCTCGGGGTAACGGTTGGTGCCGGTGCGTGTGGGACGCGGGTCGACGCTCGACGCCGCCGCCACGCCCACCGTCCGTGCGGGGCCCGGGCTCGCCCGGGTCAGTCGTGGAGTACCTGTCGTGCCGTCAGCGCCAGGCTGATCTCGACGACGTCGGCCGGGCGGGCCAGGGAGCGGCCGGTCAGTTGTTCGCAGCGGCGGAGGCGGTTGAGGACCGTGTTGCGGTGGCAGTAGAGGCGTTCGCCGGCCCGCTGGGCCGAACCGTCGCAGTCCAGCCACGTGGTGAGGGTGTCGAGCAGCACCTCGCGGTCGGCTGCCTCCAGGCGGAGCAGGGGGCCGAGCACCCGGTCCGCGAGCGCCCGGCCCAGCTCGGGGCTGGAGACGACCAGGGCGGCGGGAAGCTCGTCGGCCAGCAGCACCGTGCCGCCGGACGGCGGGCAGATCTCCAGGGCGGTGTCCGCGAACCGGCGGGCGTCGCCGACGGCGGCGAGCCCGTCGACCGGGCTGCCGACTCCGATACGCAGGCCGGGGAAGGGGCTGTGCGGTTCGGGGAGCCCGTCGGCGGCGTCCGTCAGGACGATGCCGTAGTCGACCTCCGCCCCCGCGTGCCAGTGGACACGGGTGCCCGGCGGCAGGGCGGCGGCGCGGGCCGCGTCGGGACGGACGGTCGGTCCTCCGGCGACCGCGACCACGACGTACCGGCCCTGTTCCGGCAGGCCCAGCGCCTGGGCGGCCTCCGGCAGGTCGGCGATGCGGCTGGTGCCGTCGAGCAGGCCGGCCGCCAGCAGCCGGGCCCGGTTCTCGCGGCGCCGGCCGAGCTGCCACTCGGTCTGCCGGTAGGCGTCCGCGACGAGCGTGCAGTGCTCGTCGACGAAGTTCCACACGTCGGCGGCCACGTGCACGAGCAGGCGGACGTCCTCCGGCGCGGTCCTGGACGTCTCCTCGACCAGCCGCTGCCACACCAGGGAGCCGCCGAGGCGGAAGGCGTGCAGCAGGGCGTCCAGCGGGAGGCCCTGTTCTGCACGGGCGGCGCCGATCCGCCAGGAGCAGCGCCGGGCGGCGTCCCGCGCGCCGCGCGGGTCGAGCAGCGAGGCGACGCTGTGCCGCAGCGAACGGTGGGCCTCCTGCCAGGTCGCCGAGGGATCCTTGGTGAGGGCCGTGCGGTAGGC
The DNA here is from genome assembly GCF_043202655.1 of Streptomyces sp. NPDC048171. Classification (NCBI taxonomy): domain Bacteria; kingdom Bacillati; phylum Actinomycetota; class Actinomycetes; order Kitasatosporales; family Streptomycetaceae; genus Streptomyces; species Streptomyces sp. NPDC048171. Next base: position 42,054 of record NZ_JBIDAU010000008.1, on the reverse strand, counting down.
CGGTTCCTGCTCCTCCAGCAGGGCCACCAGCCGGTCGGTGAGGTCGGGCAGGTCGTCGAGCAGGGCGCGGGCGGCCCGGTGCAGGACGCGTACGGCGTCGGCGTCCATCAACGACGCGACGCTCGGTGTCCGCGGGCGTGGCACGGGCGTCAGCCCGATGCGGATCGCTGCTCGTGACCGTACGGCGTGCTGCATCGCGGTCCTCCCCAGGGCAGGGCTCGCGGAGGTGCCCCGCGGCGGACCGTCCCGCCCGCGCCGGGCCTGCCCCCTGACTCGTCCTGCCCCGAAGGATGGCATACCGTCCGGTCGGTCCCTAGGGGCGTGCACCGGTCTTTTCGACGGGTTCGGCCTGTTCGGCCTGCTCGACCATGCGGGCCAGCTCCAGGCGGGAGCGTACGCCGAGCGCGGCGAAGACCTTGCGGAGGTGGTAGTCGACGGTGCGGGTGCTGACCGCCAGGGTCAGGGCGACCTCCCGGTTGGTGGCGCCCTCGGCGACGTGCCGCGCGATGCGCAGTTGCTGGGGCGTGAGACGGGTGAGTGTCCCGGTGTCCGCGCCGTCCGACAGCGCCCCCAGCGCGCGCAGCTCACCGCGCGCCTGCGCCGCCCAGACGCCGGCGCCGCAGCGGTCGAAGCCGGCCAGCGCGGCGCCGAGCCGGCCGCGGGCCTCGCGGGGTCTGCGGCGGCGCCGCAGCCACTTGCCGTGGAGCAGCGCGGTGCGGGCCCGTTCGAAGTCGCCGCCCGCCTCGTCGTGCCGGGCGAGGGCGTGCCGGTAGAGGCCGTCCGCGCGGTCCGGCGGGGCGAGGAGGGCGTGGCAGCGGGCCAGTTGGGCGGCTGCCTGCGGGTCGGCACCGAACGCCGCCCAGCCCGCGAAGTCCGTGAGCACCTCGCGGGTCTCCTCGTGGCGTCCGGCGAGGACGGCGGCCTCCACGAAGCACGGGACCGCGAGCCGCCACACCGCGAAGTGACCGCGTCCGGGTCCCGGCAGGACGAGGAGGCCGAGCCGGTCGGCGGCGTCGAAGGGGCGTCCCCGGCCGAGGTCGGCCCGGGCCGTCGCCCACTCCGCGAGGGTGGCCACCTGGGCCAGCCCGTGGCGCCGCGCGGTGTTCAGCGCGGCGGTGACGTGCCGGGCGACGACGTCCGGCTCCTCCTCGATCGACGCGGCGAGGGCGAGGATCGCCCGGTGGTGGGCCGCGGTGTTGCGCTGTCCGGCGCGCAGGGCGGTACGCAGTCCCTCCTCCGCGTGGGTGCGGGCCTGCGGGTGCCGCCCGGCGCGGAGTTCGGCGTAGGCGAGGTACTCCAGCGCCTGCGGCACCAGTGCGTCCGACCCGAGCCGGCGGGCGGCGGCCAGCGCCCGGGCCCCGCCCCGGCGGGCGGCGTCCACGTCGCCGAGCAGCAGCGCGGCCGCCGCCGATCGCAGCAGCCCTTCGGGGCGGTCGTCGGTCCTCCCCCGCTCCACCACCTGCCCGAGCGGCGCGACGGCCCGGTCGATCCGCCCTTCGAGCATCGCCCGCATACCGACGCGGTGCTCACGCACGGCGGCTGCGAGGTGTCCCGCGGCGCGCGGGGGTGCGGGGTTCAGGTGGCCGGGGAGCGTGTTCCGCGGCTCCGGCGCGAGTGCCGCCAGGCACGCCGGCAGGTCGCCCGCCGCCCAGGCCGCGTCGGCGGCGGCCAGGGTGGCGGTGTCGGCGGCGGTGGGGGCGTCGGCGGCGAGGAGGGAGGCGGCGAGCAGCAGGGACTGGTGGGCGTCGCCGACGGGGCCGTCCCGCAGTTCCGTCAGTCCCCGCACCAGTTCGGCCCGGCCCCGCACAGCGGCGGGGGCGGCGGTGTCGCGGGCGGCGGTGAGCAGCGGGCGGGCCCGCTCGGGGCGGCCGGCGAGCAGGGCCTGCTCGGCCGCGGCCGTGTACCGCTCGGCGCGCGTGGCCGCGTCGACCGTCAGCTCGGCGGCACGGGCGTACGCCGTCGCGCGCAGCCCGTACGGCGCGGACACCGTGCCGTCGGCCGCCGCCGCCAACCGGTCCGCCAGCCGGGGTGCGGGCGCCGGTCCGGCCACTGACCAGGACCGGTGCAGCAGCGCCGGGAGCAGGTCGCCGCCCGGCTCCAGTACGTCGGCCAGCGCGCGGTGCGCGGCGCGGCGCCGGTCCGGCGCGGCGGTGGCGAGGACCGCGCGGCGGACCAGCGCGCCGTGGAAGCGCAGCCGGTCGCCGGCCAGGGCGAGTTGCTCGGGCAGCGGTGCCGGACGGGGGCCCGGCCCGGGCTCCGGGCGCAGGCGGCGCACGGCGTCGAGGACCAGCCCGGCGTCGGCGTCCGGCCCGTCCGCGGCGCGCACGGCGGCCGCCACCGTCAGCAGCAGGTCCCGCGCGTCGCCGCAGGGGCCGGCCGGCGCATCGCCCGCCACCTCGGCGAGGGTCGCCGCGTCGGCCAGGGGGCCGGGCAGGGGCAGGTGCCCGCGCAGTTCGGCGGGTGACAGCCGGCGGACCAGGGCGTGCAGCAGGGCCGGGTTGCCCTCGGCCTCGGCCAGGAGCCGCTCGCGGACGGCCGGCGCCACGGCGCCGTCGGTCAGGTCGTCGAGCAGGTCGGCGGCCACCGGCGGGCTCAGCGGGTCCAGGCGGACGGCGGGCAGGTGGGCGAAGTCCGGATCGGCGGCCCGGTGTCCGGCGACGGCGAGGAGGACTCCGGTCGGGCCGGCGGGTCGCAGGCGCTGCGTCGCGCGGCTCAGCGCGATCCGGGCCGGGGTGTCCCACAGGTGGGCGTCGTCCGCGCAGACGAGCACCGGGGCGGGGCCGGGCACCTCCCTCAGGGTGTCGAGCAGGTGCTCGGCGGTGGCGGGAGCGTCCGGTCCGGGTCCGAGGCGCAGTACGGGGCCGGCCCGGAAGGAACGGGCGGCCCACTGGAGCAGGGTGGTCCGGCCCAGTCCGGGTTCTCCGGTCACCACGAGGTGGCCGCCCCGGGCGGGCAGCCCGTCCAACAGCGCGCGCACCGCGTCCTGTTGTGCGCTCCGGCCGTGGATCCGCACGGCCGTACGAACGGTCGTCTCTCCGGTCATCCCCGGGAGGTTACGCGCGCGTAACCTGGTGCGGAAGGCATCGGTCCGCAGTCGCCGGACGGCTCATCGGCCCTGCCACCTGCACCGGTGTGCCGGCGCCCAGCCGGCCGGGGCCGGGGCCGTGCCCCGGCACAGCGAACCGGCGGCGGCCGCGACGTCCCCGCGACCACCGCCGGCCGGTACCGGACGGACCGTCAGGAACCGTGCGGGCAGTTGCCCCGGTACTCCTCGATGGTCAGGCTCGGGCGGGGCAGCGGGCACAGGAACTGCTCGTAGCGGGTGTCGTTGTCGATGAACCGCTTGAGCCAGGAAATGCTGTACTTCGCGATCGTCGTGTTCGACGTGTTCGGCGAGAAGTGCGTGGCGTTGTTCAGCTCCAGGTAGGCGCGGTCCGTCCCGGACGGCAGGCCGGAGTAGAACGGTTCGGCGTGCGAGGACACCGGGGCGACCGTGTCGCCGTCGGCGCCGAAGATCAGCGTGGGTGTGCTGACCTCGGGCCAGCTCTTGTCGGTGTTCCAGGGGGTGAGCGGGATCGCCGCCTGCAGCGACGGCCGGGACTTGGCGGCCTCCAGGCTGCCGCCGCCGCCCATCGAGTGGCCCATGACGCCGAGCCGGCTGCTGTCGATCCGGCCGCGCACGGAGCTGCGTCCGGTCAGGTAGTCCAGGGCGGCGAGCAGTTGCCGGCCGCGGGAGTCGGGCTGGTCGAGGGTGGTGTTGGTGTCGATGGTGAAGACGACGAAGCCCTGCGAGGCCAGCCGCGCGCCGAGCCAGGAGATGGAGGACTGGTACGCGGTGAAGCCCGGCGAGATCACGACGGCGCCGAACGTGCCGTCACTGGTGCTGGTCGGGTAGTAGATGGTGCCGCCGCCGAAGCCGGTGACCGAGAGCGAGGAGACGCTGGTGTCCGCCACGGAGTAGGGCCCGCGCAGTGCCTCGATGCTGGACACGGTGGGGGCCGGGCCGCGCTCGTAGGGGTTGTCGGCGGCCTGGGCGCCGGGCCCGGTGAGGGTGCCGAGCGCGAGGACGGCGGTCACGGCCGCCGCGAGTCCGGCGAGCCGCCGCCGGGTGCTCCGGGACCGGGGCGCGGCGTGGGTGTGGGGGTTCTGCTGCACGAGGGGTGGTCCTCTCTGTCGTGGCGAGCGGCCCGGCCGGTGGTCGCACACGTTCCGGTACACGTGGGGTCGCGTCCCGGGACATCCGCCGGTGGGCGTCGCCGATGAGCTGGCGGTGCCACTGTCGAGGGGCGGTGCGGCGAGAGGGATCGGCAGAATCACCGGTCTCGTGCGACGCGAGGGGCGATCGGCGGGCGACCCGAGGGCCACCCGCGGCCGGCGTGAGGGCGACGCGGTGGGGCGGGCCGGGGCCGCCGGGGGCCCGCGGCGGCCCCGCGCCGGGCTCGGGTCGGCACGCTGTCCGCGGGCCTGCCCGGTGTGACACGCTCGGCGTCGGCCGGGCTGTGACACCCCGGTCGTCATGTGGAACGTCGGCGGGCCCCCGAGCGGGTCCGGCACCGTGGAGAGGCGACGGCATGCGCATCGGACTGCTCGGCACCGGCCCCTGGGCCGCCATGGCACACGCCCCGGCCCTGGGCGGGCACGACGGCCTGGACTTCGTCGGGGTGTGGGGGCGGCGTCCGGACGCCGCCAAGGAGCTGGCGGAGCGGCACGGCACCCGCGCCTACGACGACGTCGACACCCTGCTCGCCGACGTGGAGGCCGTCGCCGTGGCGCTGCCCCCGGGCGTGCAGGCCGAGCTGGCCGTGCGCGCGGCACGGGCCGGGCGCCATCTCCTGCTCGACAAGCCGCTCGCGCCGACGGTGGCGCAGGGGCGGGTGGTGGTGGAGGCGGTGCGTGCGGCGGGCGTGGCCTCGGTCGTCTTCTTCACCACCCGGTTCCAGCCCGAGACCGAGACGTGGATCGCCGAACAGGCCGAGGAGGAGGGCTGGTTCACCGCGCGGGCGCAGTGGCTCGGCTCCGTCTTCGGCGGCGACGACAGTCCCTTCGCGCACTCGCCGTGGCGCCGGGATAAGGGCGCCCTGTGGGACGTGGGTCCGCACGCCCTGTCCGTGCTGCTGCCGGTCCTCGGGGACGTCCGGCGCGTGTCGGCGGCGGTGCCGGGTCCCGGGGACACGGTCCATCTGGTCCTGGACCACTCCGGCGGGGCGTCGAGCACCCTCACGCTCAGCCTGACGGCGCCGCCCGCCGCGGCCGGGGCGACGGTGGAACTGCGCGGGCGGGCCGGTGTGACGCTTCTGCCGGAGGCGGTGGAGGGGCCGGTGCCCGCGCTGCGGCGGGCCGCGGACGCGCTGCTCGCAGCGGCGGGCGGTGGGCGGCCGTCGCCGTGCGACGCGGCGTTCGGGCTGCGGGTCACGGAGATCCTCGCCGACGCGGAGGCCCTGCTGACCGACCGCCGGTGACCCGGCTCAGCCGTCGTCGCCCGCCCGTTCGAACGGTTCGTCGCTCCACCGGAACCACGCCCGGTCGCCCTCGATGTGCAGCAGGAACTCGGCGACCGGGCCGTCCGGCGAGAGCAGCCGCACGCGCCGTTCGATCTCGGCGCAGACCTCTTCCCACTCCGCCCGGTGGCCCGCGTCGTCCCGTTCCACGAGGGCGAGTTCGCGGGCGAACAGGTCCTGGACCGCGGCGTGGGCCGGTCCGGGCCGGAACCGTCCCGACAGCCAGGGGAAGTCGGCGTCGTCGATCAGGATCTCCCCGACCAGGGCGCCCGCCGCCCCCTCACCGGAGTCGCGGGAGCGCACCTGCCAGGTCTCGCCGTCGAACCCCGCACCGTCTCCGCCACGCACTCCGGCGATCACCGGCCCGCCACCGGCGGTCGGAAGTTGATCCGCTCGCGCACCACGGGGTAGCCGGCCTTGGCGAAGTTGGCGGCCATCGGGTGGTTCCCCCGGTCCGTCGCGGCGGACACGAACTCCGCGCCCCGCTCGACGAGGACGTGGGTGCACTCGACGAGCAGGTCGTAGGCGTACCCCCGGCCGCGGTGCTCCGGCAGGACGCCGATGAAGGCGACGCACGGGCCGGACGGATTGTGCGCGGGGATGTGGATGCCCGCGAGCTCGCCCTTGGCCGTGTACGCCACTTGCCACCACGCGCGCGGCGAGGGGCACCAGTGGAAGAAGTCCAGCTCGGCCTGGGCGGCCCGGTCGAGGCCGTGCTCCTCGATCTCACTCAGCGCGTGGGCGTCGAGCGTGGCGGAGTGGATGCGGCGCAGCGCGTCGAGGAACACCGCGTCGTCCGGTTCGGGCCGGAACTCCAGGCGTCCGGGGCGGGCGGGGAGCCCGCACTCCGGGGTCCACCGGTACAGGAAGCGTTCGGCCAGGGGGGCGTAACCGGCCGCCTCGGCCGCGGTGAGGCGGGCCTCGACGGCGGCCCGCCGGGCGGGGTCCTCGCGCCAGCTGCCGGGCGCGTTCAGTTCGAGTTCGACCTGCCAGGGGGCGGTGCGCAGGAGTTCGGCTCCCGCGTCCTCCTCGCCCTCGGCCACGTCGAACCAGTTGACGTTGACGGGTTCGGTGTCGTCGGGCCCGCCCCACCAGGCGGCGCGGGCGACCACGGTGCCGTCGCGCACAGCGACCCGCTTCCAGTCGGGGCGGTGCCGGGTGAGCCGGTGGCCCTCACGGGCGCCCAGCGGGTCGGGCATGGCGTCGAAAAGGGCGACGTCGCTCTCGTCGAGCGTGCGGATGACCGGCTCGGTCACGGAACCTCCGGGGTGCGACGGGCGCTCGCGTGACCCGGACGGTCTCGCGTCGGCCGTACGGTACGGGAGCCGTCCGCGAGGGGCCATCGGATTTCGAGGCGGGATTAAGCGGGCCTTAAGCACCGGTTAAGCGTTCCTCCCCGGCGACCGGGCCACCAAGTCCCATCAGGCGCAACGCACTTGGGGGCACACGGAGCCGGTTGGCCGGCCCGTCCCCCGTGCGTACCATCGGCGCACCGCGTGAGAGCGCTCTCAGGAGCCCTGCCGGATCCCCACTCCCACGCCGTCATGTCCCGATCACCCTGGAGACCCCCCACATGACTGCTCGTCACCAGCGTCCGCTCGCCCGTCGCAAGCTGCTCGTCGCCCTCGGCGGAGCCGTCGTGGCCGCGCCCGTCGCGGCGGCCGTCGCCCCGCACGCCCTCGCCGGCGTCGGCTCGGACGACGCCGCGGACTCCCCCGCGGCCAAGGCCGCCGGTGCCCTGCCGCTGACGATCGTCAACAGCACCGGCACCTTCCGCAACGCGGACGTCCACGTCTACATCGTCGGCAACCTGGACGGCCGCCAGGTGCGCGTCACCCCCGACGGGACCGTCGCCCCGGTGGCGCTGTCGGACAACGGCGCCGACGGATACACCGACTACGCCATCGGCCTCGCCGGCAGCGGTGAGACGAAGCTGAACCTGCCGTACCTCTCCGGGCGGATCTACGTGTCCCTCGGCGAGAAGCTGAAGTTCAAGGTGGTCGCGGACGGCGCCGGAAACCCCGCCCTGCAGTACCCGGCGGGCTGGGTGGAGTCCGACCCCAACCACGGCGTGCTGCACGACTGCGCCGAATTCACCTACAACTCCTCCGGCATGTTCTGCAACACCACGATGGTCGACATGTTCAGCGTGCCGCTCGCCATCCGGCTGACCGGCGCCAAGGACCAGACCACCGGGACCGTGCGGCCGGGCGGCCGGGCGGCGGTGTTCGACGCGCTGCGCCGGGTGGAGGAGTTCGCGCCGCTCGTCGTGGACGACACCCGGGTGATCGCCCCGGGGCACGGGCTGGACGCCGGTCTGTTCGCGAAGGACTACCTCGCCCCGTACATCGACGAGGTCTGGAGCACCTACACCGGCAAGGACCTGCGGATCACCACCAACGCGGGCACCTTCACCGGCCGGGTGCGCGGCGGGCGGCTGACCTTCGACGGTCCCGCCCAGGTGTCCTTCGCCAGGCCGTCCACCCGGGACGTGCTGTTCTGCGACGGTGCCCTCGCCGCGCCCAACGACGGCACGACCGGCCCCGTCGCCGCGGTCCTCGGCGCCGGTTTCAACCGCTCCACGCTGGTGTCCTCCGCCGAGCAGCCCACGACCGACCCGGCGACGTTCTACGGGACCGGCCTGACCAACCACTACTCCAGGGCGGTGCACGCGGCCACCGAGGACGGCAGGGCGTACGGCTTCGCCTTCGACGACGTGGCCGACTTCGCCTCGTACATCCAGGACACGGCGCCGACCGGCTTCCGGCTCACGCTGACCGCGTTCTAGCCGCGCGCCGCGGGCGCGGCCGGCGCGGTTCGGCGTGCGGGCGGCGGGGCGGCGTAGGAGCGTGGTGGTGTGCGAATGGTGTCCGGCCCGCCGCTGCACCCCGGTGAGGACCGGCGGAGCTGGCTCAGCGGGGCCCCGCCGCCCCGCTGGGTGCGGCTGCTGCCGCCGGCCCTCATCCTGCTGATCTGCCTGGCGACGCTGCTCAGTGACGACCGTCTGGACATCGGTTTCCTGCTGGGCGCCATCCCGCCGCTGGCCGTGCTGTCGTACGGTCCGCTGGCGACGGCCGCGCTGTGCGGCGCCGTGATCACGCTGCTGACCGTGCCGGTGTTCCAGCTCGACCGGCCGGGCGACGCCGACCTGCTGACCGTCGTCTTCGTCGCGGTGCTGAGCGTGTTCGTGTCCTTCGTGCGCAGCCGGCGCGACGCCCAGCTGGGGCTGGAGCGCGCGGTCGCCGAGGCCGCACAGCGGGCGGTGGTGCCCCCGCTGCCCGAACGGGTGGGGGCGGTGCGCTGCGCCGGGCTGTACCGGGCGGCGCAGCGCGGGACGCTGGTCGGGGGCGACTTCTTCGACGTGCGGGACGGCCCGTTCGGCGTACGGGTGGTGACGGGGGACGTACAGGGGCACGGGCTGTCGGCGGTGTCGACGGTCGCCTCGCTGCTGGGCGCGTTCCGGGAGGCGGTGCTGGACCGGCCGGACCTCGCGTCGGTGGCGGGGCGGATGGACCGCAGGCTGCTGGTGGACTCGGCGGACGCGCGGCACGCGGAGCTGTTCGCGACGGCCGCGCTGCTGGAGTTCTCCGCGGACGGCCTGGAGGTGCGCGTCGTGGTCTGCGGCAACCCGCCGCCGCTGCTGCTGCGGGACGGGCGGGCCACGGAGCTGGAGGTGGCCCCGTGGACGCCGCTCGGGCTCGGACTTGCGGACGCGGGAGCCATCGAGGTGTGCACGGTGCCGCTGCGCCACGGTGACCGTCTCTTCCTGGCCTCCGACGGCGTGGTCGAGGCCCGCGGCGACGGCGGCGCCTTCTATCCGCTGGCCGAACGGCTGGCCGCGCTCGCGGGCGCCGATCCGTCCGCGCTCCCCGGGCTGGTCTGGGCCGACCTCCTGCGGTTCTGCCCGGACGTGCAGGACGACGTGACGATGCTCGTCCTCACCCCCGCGCCGCCCGCCCGGGGCTGACGCCTCCTTCGTGCTCGCCCTCCGCGTCGATGTGCGGGAGGATCCGGTCGAGCCACCGGGGCGTCCACCAGGCGTGCCGTCCGAGCAGCGTCATCACGGCGGGCACCAGGAGCAGGCGGACGATCGTGGCGTCGATGAGCACACTCACGGCGAGGCCGAGGCCGAGCATCTTGACCACGATGTTGTCGCTGATGATGAACGCGGCGAACACGCTCACCATGATCAGCGCCGCGCAGGTGATGACCCGCGCGGTGATCTCCAGGGCGTGGGCCACCGAGTCCTTCGCGTTCCCGGTGCGCAGCCAGGCCTCGTGGACCCGGGAGAGCAGGAAGATCTCGTAGTCCATGCTGAGTCCGAAGATGATCGCGAACATCATCATCGGGACGTAGCTCTCGATGGGCACGGTGCCGGAGACCCCGAGCGCGGGTCCGCCCCACCCCCACTGGAAGACGGCCACCACCACGCCGTAGGAGGCGGCGATCGACAGCACGTTGAGGACGGCGGCCTTGAGGGCGACCAGCGGGCCGCGGAAGACCGCCAGGATGATCAGGAAGGCGAGCGCGACCACGACGCCGATGATCAGCGGCAGGCGTTCGGCGACGATGTCCCGGAAATCCACCTGGGAGGCGGTGGCCCCGGTGACGTAGCCCTCGGCGTCCGTGCCGGCGACGGCGCCGGGCAGGGTGCTGTCGACCAGCCGGTTGGCCAGGTCGGTGGTGGCGGCGCTCTGCGGGTCCTCCTTCGGGTACACCGTGGCGAGCAGCACGTCGCCGTCCTGGGTGGGAGTCACCGGTGTCACCGCGGCCGTGCCCGAGACGCCGTCGAGGCTCTTGGTGACCTGCGAGGACAGGTCCGAGCGCTGCGACTGGGGCACGCCGCTCTGGTCGACGACGACGGTGAGCGGGCCGTTGGAGCCGGGCCCGAAGGCGTCGGACATCAGGTCGTAGGCCCGCCGGTCGGTGAAGGACGTGGGGTCGGCGCCGTCGTCGATGTGGCCGAGCTGGAGGGAGAACACGGGGACGGCCAGCACGACGAGGGCCGCCACGCCCGCGGCCAGGAAGCGCCAGGGCCGCCGCTCCACCCGCCGTGCGTAGCGGTGCCAGGTGCCGTGGGGTTCGGTGCCGGGCTCGGCGTCGGTCTCGGCGACCGGGCGGCGTACCCGCAGCCGGTCGATGTGCCGGCCGACGAGCCCGAGCAGGGCGGGCACCAGGGTGAGGGCGCCGAGGACGGCCGAGACGACGGTCACCGCGGCGGCGATGCCGAGCTTGCCGATGAAGGACACCCCGGACGCGTACAGGCCGAGGAGCGCGACGATCACCGTGCAGCCGGAGACGAGGACCGCCCGGCCGCTGGTGCCGGTGGCGTGACCGGCCGCCCGCACCGGGTCGGCGCCGTCCATGAGGTTCTGCCGGTGCCGGGTGATCAGGAACAGGGCGTAGTCGATGCCGACACCCAGGCCGATCATGGTCGCCAGGGTCGGGGACACGGTGGCGAAGGTGAACGCCGCCGCGAGCAGGCCGAGGCAGGCCAGCCCGCCGACCACCCCGATCAGCGCGGTGACCAGGGGCGCGACCGCGGCGATCACGCTGCCGAAGCCGATCAGCAGGACGACGACGGCGACGCCGAAGCCGATGAGTTCACTCACCCGGTCGTCGGCCGCCGGACGGGCCAGCTCGCCGAGCGATCCGCCGTACTCGACCTCGGCGCCCGCCGAGCGCAGCGGGGCGACGGCGTCGTCCACGCCGTCGAGGTAGCCGTCGCCCAGCTGGGCGGGCTGGATGTCGAATCGGACGGTGATGTATCCGGTGCGGCCGTCCGTCGAGACGGGGCCCACGTTCTGCTGGGAGGAACCGGACTGCGGGGGTGCGGTGAGCGGGTTCTGGGCGGACAGGACGTGCGGGAGCTTCCCCAGATCGCTCACCGTGGTGGACATCTGGGAGCCGAACGAGGTCAGCGCCTTGTCGTCGTGCACGACGATCTGGCTGCTGTAGCCGCCGGCCGCCGGATCGTGCCGCTCCAGGACGTCCAGGCCTTGCTGGGACTGGGAGGAGGGCAGGTTGAAGTCGTCGGCGTAGTCGCCGCCGAAGGAGCGGTTCGTCAGGGTCAGCGCGACCAGTGCGGCCAGCCAGGCGACGACGACGATCACTCCGTGCCGGGCGCACCACTCGCCCCAGCGCCGCAGCCCTCCCCCGCCGCCTCTCCCCCGTCCCGCGGCGCCGGTGCGCCTTCGTGCCATGGCCGTGGTCCTTCTGCCGGGCGACAGGTTCGATCGGTCCGATGTCGCGTGCCCTCCATTACACGCCGGGGCTCCCTCGGCGGCACGTCGGACCGTCCGGCACTCCGGATGCGCGGGCGGAATCCGCATTGAATGGTGTTATCGGGATATTCGGGACCGACAACAGCACGGCACCGAAGCAGCGATCCGGATCCGAGGAGCACCGATATGTCGACTTCACAGCCCGACGCCTCCCGACCGTCCGAAGCCCGTGGCGGCGACGACCGCGCCACCCCGGACGACCTGCTCCACGCGCGCACCGGCACGGAGGTGTCCCCGGAGGACCTCGTCCTGGCGGCCGGCCGGGACGTCACGCCCAAGAACCTGGAATGGGCCAGGCGGAAGCTGGCCGACGAGGGCCCCGCGGCCCTCGACAAGCTGCTGCCCTGACCCTGCGGGCCCGGGTTCGCCCGGCCCCGGCGGGTCAGCCCGTCATGCCGGGGACCGTCCCGTCGTCCTCGGGGCCGGCGGGCTCCGGCTCGTCCGGTACGACGTGCATGGCGGCCTCCTCGGCGCCGGCGGCCCCGCCGTCGATGCCCACGTCCTCGGCGACCGTCTCCTTGGTGGTGTCGCCGCGTACGCCCTCGTCGGGGGCGACCAGGCGCCCCGAGCGTTCCGTGCCCGCCTCCGGGTCGACCGGTTCCCCCTCGCCGCCGGGTTGGTCGCCCACGCCGTCGCCGTCCGGCACCGCGACGTCGGGCACCTCCTCGGCGAGCCGCTCGTCGAGGCTCTCGCCGTCGTGCTGCTCGGCGGCCGTGGTGCCGTGCCGGTTCACTCCGAGGGGCTTCTCCGGCGGGGAGTAGCCCTCGTCGAGCGTGTCGTCGTAGGTCCGCTCGTCGACGGCGTCCTGGAGGTCGAGGGGCGCGGCGTCGGCCTGCTCCTCGTTGGTTCCGGTGGGCTGGTAGGCGTCGTCGGCCATGGGGTCGGTGCCCATCGCTGCCTCCCTCTCGCGCTGCGTCGGACGTCTCGTTGCCCGGTTCGCGTTTCCCGATACGCGATCTCTAACCCGGGGGTGCGACGCGGATGCTCAGGTCGGTGATGCGGTGCGGGGTCCAGTCGCGGGCGTAGCCGGGCGCGGTACCGCCCGGGCCGGTGATCGCGGCGACCGGGATCCTGGAGGCGGTGTCCACGATCTCGGCGGCGGTGGTGTTCCCGTTGTTGCCGCTGGTCTCGCCGGACGAGCAGCCGGTGTAGTAGCCGATGGGGATCGATTCGTGGCCGGTGATCAGGCAGGGCGGGCGCACCCCGAGCCGGTGCAGCTCGTCGGCGACACGGGTCCAGTCCTGGCGGCTGTCGACATTGCGGTTCACGGTGCCCGTGAGAACCGCCGTCTGGGCCGCGAGATGCCCGGCCAGGGCGAGTGCCACCAGCGGCGCGAGCACCGGCCGCCACCGGCCGCGCCCGTTCCTGACCAGGCGCCACAGCGCGTCGGCGACGGGGACGGCCAGCAGGGCGTAGGCGGGCTGGAGGAAGCGGGGCGCCGCATACCCGATCATGAACAGGTACGGCAGCGCGGACGTCACGGCGCAGGCGAAGGGGACCAGAGCCGTCGAGGTCCGCCGGGCCCGGACCGCGACGGCGACGCCGAGGGCGGCGACCAGCGGGAGCACCACCCACCACAGGGTGACCAGCGGGTTCGGCATCGCTCCGGTGCAGGGGCGGCACAGTCCGCGTCCGCCCAGGCTGCGCATCTGGTCGTCGACGGCGAAGTTCCAGCCGAGGCCGCCCTGGATCTCGGAGGCCCTGGACAGCCGCTCGCCGAGGCCGCCGTACCAGGCGTACGCCTCGATCACCCACTCCAGTCCCCCGGCGGCCAGGCCCCCCGCCAGCGCGAGCAGCAGCGTCCAGTGGCGGCGCAGGAGGACGAGCAGCAGCAGGGGTACGGCCACCCAGACGGCGTCGGTCGGCCGCATCAGGGCCATCAGGAGGGCGCCGGCCGCCACGCCCCAGAGCGCACGCCGGCCGGACTCGCCCCGCAGGACCCGGAGGAAGCAGCCCACGCAGATCAGGGCGCCGATGGCGACCCAGTAGTTGGGCATGGCCTGCGGACCGTAGAAGAGGGTCACCCACAGGGTGGCGAAGAAGGCTCCGGCCGTGGCCAGGACGTGGGACGGGAACAGGCCCCGCCAGGCCCGCAGGGCCAGATACAGACCCAGCCCGGAGAGCACGGCCAGGTAGACGCGCAGCAGTTCGGTGGAGGCCGACCAGGAGGCGACGGGCGCCACCAGCAGGGGGACGCCCCGGGAACGCGGTGCGCTGAAGAAGGCGGCGGGGTGATGGGTGGTGACCTGGCTGACGTAGACCGTCTCGTCCCAGCCGAGGCCCATCGACGGGTGAACCAGGACCAGTTGGGCGACGGTGAAGACGGCGGCCACCGCCGCGAGCAGGAGGTCCACGGGCAGGCGTCGGGGGGTGCCGGACATCGCCGTCTCGCCCCGCCGTCTGCCCACGAGAATGGCGTTCGCGCCGCCGGCCATCGTGCACCCCTCACCCCCGCACCTCGCGGGGCCGCTCGGTCCTCACCTCCTGCCGCCCGTGGCGGGAGCCCGGAAACCCGGAAATCAAGGTCAAACTAACCCGCGGCCCGGCGAAGTGCCGGATAGAACTCGGCCAGTCGGGCAGTGTCGTGCGTCACGGTGTCCGAGGGCTCGCCGCCCTCCGGTCAGGGCTCGTTGGGGCGCCGGTGCAGGGGCTGTTCGGGTGTGGGGCGCCGCTTCGGCGCGGGGACGGGGAGGGTGACGGGACCGTCCCCGTTCAAGTGGACCTCCGTCCCGAGGTGACGGATGATCAGGGGATCACCGGTCAGCAGCGTGTACGTGGCCCGGTCGGAGTCGATCTCCACGCTCAGGCACCGGCCGCGGAACTGGAGCCGGAAGGCGAGGCGGCTGAACTTCTCGGGCAGGCGCGGGGTGAACCGGAGGCAGTCGCCTTCCCTGCGAGTGCCGCCGAACCCCGCGACCAGGGCCATCCACGTGCCGGCCAGCGAGGCGATGTGGAGTCCGTCGCTGGTGTTGTGCTCCAGGTCAGCCAGGTCGATCAGGGCGGCCTCGGCGGCGTAGTCGTAGGCCAGGCGCAGATGTCCCGTCTGGGCGGCGACGATGGCCTGGCAGCACGCGGACAGCGAGGAGTCCCGCACGGTCAGCGGCTCGTAGTAGGCGAAGTTCGCGGCGATCTGGTCCTCGTCGCAGTGGGCGTCGAACCAGCTGCCGCAGGTGTACATCGCCAGCACCAGGTCGGACTGCTTGATCACCTGCTTGCGGTACAGGTCGAAGTAGGGGAAGTGCAGCATCAGCGGGTACTGGTCGGCGGCCGTCGAGGCGAAGTCCCAGCGCTGGTAGCGGGTGAAGCCCGCGTGCTGCTCGTGGACGCCGATCTCGTCGTTGTACGAGATGTGCATGGACTCGGCGGCGTCCCGCCAGGCGGCGCTCTCCTCGTCGTCGACACCGAGACGGGTCGCCTCGTCCGGGTGGCGTTCGCAGGCGTCGGCCGCGGCGAGGAGGTTCGAGCGGGCCATGAGGTTGGTGTAGGTGTTGTCGTCGGCGATGGCGCTGTACTCGTCCGGGCCGGTGACGCCGTCGATGTGGAAGACGCCGTGGTGGTCGTGGTGGCCCAGGGAGCGCCACAGGCGTGCCGTCTCCACCAGCAGTTCCAGGGCGGTGTCGCGTTCGAAGTCGGTGTCGCCGGTCGCCGCCGTGTAGCGGACCGCGGCGTGCGCGATGTCGGCGGCCACGTGGAACGCGGCGGTGCCGGCCGGCCAGTACGCGGAGCCCTCCGACCCGTCGATCGTGCGCCACGGGAAGGCGGCGCCGCTCAGCCCGAGTTGGGTGGCGCGGTCCCGGGCGGCGGGCAAGGTGTCCTGTCGCCAGCGCAGGGCCTCGGCGACGGCCTTGGGGGCGGTGTAGGTGAGGACGGGCAGCACGAACATCTCGGTGTCCCAGAACGCGTGCCCGTCATATCCGGAACCGGTGAGTCCCTTGGCCGGAATCGCGCGCTTCTCGGCGCGGGCCCCGGCCTGGAGCACGTGGAACAGCGCGAAGCGCACGGCCTGCTGGATCTCCTCGTCGCCGTGCACCTCGACGTCCGCGCTGGCCCAGAAGTTGTCGAGGTAGGCGCGCTGTTCGGCGACCAGGCCGTCCCATCCGCCGTGCGCGGCGGCGGCCAGCGCGGCGTCGACCTGGTCGCCCATGGCGGGCCGGGAGCGGGCGCCCGACCAGCCGTGGGCGACGGTCTTCTGCACCCGCAGCCGCTGTCCCGGCTCGAGGACCGAGGTGATGGTCAGCCGGGCGACGTCGTCGACGCTCTCCGCGCTGGTGCCGGTTCCGTCGGGGCCGTCCACCACGTGGTCGGCCGCCACCGCGACCCTGAGCCCGCTCTCCCGGGTCCGGTGGACCAGGAGCAACCGCGTGCCCAGGGCAATGTGCTCCTCGGGCTCCAGCGGGGACTGGAGGGCCTTGGCCGCCCTGGGGTCGCCGTCGGGGTGGGGCAGGCTCTCGTTGGCGACGAGTTCCGACTGGATGACCACCCGGGTGCGGCTGTCGAGGGGCTCGACCTCGTACTCCACGGCGGCGATGGCGCGCTGGGCGAGGGAGACCAGCCGGGTGGAGCGCACCCGGATGGTCGTACCCGCCGGGGAGGTCCACTCGCAGGTCCGCTCCAGGACGCCGCGCCTGAGGTCCAGGGTGCGTTCGTGTTTGCGGAGCCGTCCGTAGCGCAGGTCGAAGGGCTCGTCGTCGACGAGGAGCCGCAGCAGTTTGCCGTTGGTGACGTTGATGACGGTCTGGCCGGCCTCGGGGTAGCCGTAGCCCGCTTCGGCGTACGGCAGCGGGTGCAGTTCGTACACGCCGTTGAGGTAGCTGCCGGGCAGGCCGTGGGGTTCGCCCTCGTCGAGGTTGCCGCGCCAGCCGACGTGCCCGTTGGACAGGGCGAAGACGGACTCGCTCTGGGCCAGGAGGTCGAGGTTGATGGAGGTCTCGCGCACCCGCCACGGTTCCACGGTGTACGTCCGGTTGGTGATCACGCGCGGCCTCCCAGCTCGTCGAGGTCCTTGACGACGCGGTCGGCGCCGTGGGCGTAGAGGGCGTCGGTCTGGCCGACGCGGTCGACGCCGACGACGAAGCCGAAGTGTCCGGAGCGCCCCGCGTCCATGCCGGCCAGCGCGTCCTCGAAGACGGCGGCACGGGAGGGGTCGACGCCGAGGTCGCGGGCGGCGGCCAGGAAGGTGTCGGGGTGGGGCTTGCCCGGCAGTTTCCGTTCACGGGCGACCACGCCGTCGATCCGCACGTCGAACAGCCCTTCGGCGTCGATGGAGCGGAGCACGTCCCGGGTGTTGGCGCTGGAGGAGACGATCGCGGTGGCGAGCCCGGCGGCGCGGACCGCGTCGATGTAGCGCAGGGTGCCTTCGTACGGCTCCACGCCGTCGGTGCGGATCTTCGCCAGGAGCAGTTCGTTCTTGCGGTTGCCGACGCCGTTGACGGTGGGCGCGTCCGGTGGGTCGTCGGGTCCGCCCTCGGGCAGTTCGACGCCCCGGGAGGCGAGGAAGGAGCGGACGCCGTCGGCGCGGGGGCGGCCGTCGACGTACTCGTCGTAGTCGGAGTCGGTGAAGGGGCGGAAGTCCGCGCCGTCGCGCTCTCGCAGGAAGGCGTCGAACGTCTCCTTCCAGGCGGCGGCGTGCACCACCGCCGTCCTGGTGACGACCCCGTCGAGGTCGAAGAGACAGGCCTGGATGGCGTCGGGAAGTCCCAGCTGCGTACTCATACACCCCACACTTCCCCGCCGGGGCACGTCCCATCGGGTGACACACTGTGCGCTGTGCCGCTGACCTTCGACGACCTCCTCGCCCGTGCCCGCGCCCTCCCGTCCGGCGGACGGCGCGCGGTCCTGGGCATCGCCGGCTCCCCCGGCGCCGGGAAGTCGACGCTCGCCGAGCGTCTGGTGCGGGAGCTGAACGGCGCGGGCGATCCCTGGGCGGCGCACGTCCCCATGGACGGCTTCCACCTCGCGGACGCCGAACTGGACCGGCTGGGCCGGCGCGACCGCAAGGGCGCGCCGGACACCTTCGACGCGGCCGGGTACGCGGCGCTGCTGGGCCGGCTGCGCGAGGAGGACGGCGACGGCATCGTGTACGCGCCGGGCTTCGAGCGGGTGCTGGAGCAGCCCCTCGCCGGGGCCGTGCCCGTGCCGCCGTCGGCGCGGCTGGTGGTGACGGAGGGCAACTACCTGCTCCTCGGGACGGGCGCGTGGCAGCGGGTGCGGTCCCGGCTCGACGAGGTGTGGTTCTGCGGGCTCACCGAGGCGGAGCGGATCCGCCGGCTGATCGCCCGGCACGAGCGGTTCGGCAAATCCCCCGAACAGGCGCGCGCCTGGGCCCTCGGCACCGACCAGGCCAACGCGGACCTGGTCGCCGCGAGCGGGCACCGGGCCGACCTGGTGGTATCGGCGGAGGTGCTGGGCGGTTAGGGGGTGTCGTTCGGATCTTGCCGGGTCGCGGGGTCTGGCCGCTTGCAAGGCGCCGTTGCGCGGTGCCGGATCCGAACGACACCCCCAGGCCCGTCCGGCGTTCCCGTCGTCGCCCGCCTCGCTCGCCCCGGCGGGCGGGTCACTCCTCGGCGTAGTCGTCCGGGCGGACGTGCGCCTCCTCCAGGGCCTCGCGCAGGGTCCGGCCGGTGCCGCCCGGCGGGCGCGGCGGCTCGTCCTCGCGCCGGTCCGGGGCTGCTTCGGTGGTGTCGGTCTTCGGCCGGTTCTCTTCCGGGACGGTCATGACTGGGGCTCCTCGTCCGTGTCCGCGTGCTGTTTCGTGTCCGCGGGCCGCACGGGCCGGCGGGACCTTCCGACGCGGCGGGTTCCCGGACGGCGCGCCGCTATCCCCCGCCGGGCGGGCTCGCCGGACCGCCGTGCCCACCACGGGGGGTGAGCTATGTTGACCTTCGTGGGAGACAAAGGATGCGCACCCGTGCCATCGCCGCAGCAGGCACGCGCCCAGGCATCGGCGATCACCTCGGGACGGGCGGCCCCGGAGGCGGCGGCCTCCCCCACCTCCCGGCTCCGGACGCTGTTCGACCGGCCCCGCCTCTCCCCGGGACAGCGGCGCATCGCCCAGTACCTGATCGAGCACCTGCACGAGGCGGCGTTCCTGTCGATCACCGACCTCGCCGACCGGGTCGGGGTGAGCCAGCCCTCGGTGACGCGGTTCGCGTCGGCGGTCGGCTTCAGCGGTTACCCGGCGCTGCGCGAGCGGCTCCAGTCGATCGCGCTGGGCAGCCGGGGCACGGTCGCGGCCGAGGAGAACCGGGGCAACGAACTCCAGGCGGCCGTGGACGCCGAGATCGAGAACCTGGAGAACCTGCGGCGCGACTTCGCCGACGCGGACCGGGTGATCGACGTCGGCCGCAAGCTGGCCGCCTCGGCACCGCTGACCGTCCTCGGGCTGCGCATCTCCGTCTCGCTCGCCGAGTACTTCGCCTACGCGGCCCGCCGGGTCCATCCGGACGTACGCCTGGTGACCCGGGGCGGCACCGTCGCCTACGACGCCCTGCTCCAGTCCCGGGAGGCGGGCGGCACCTGGGTACTGGCGTTCTCCATGCCCCGGCACGCCCACGAGACCCTGGGCGCCGTGCGCGTGGCACGCGGTGCCGGGCTCAAGGTGGCGCTGATCACCGACCTGGCGCTCGGCCCGGTGGTGGACGAGGCCGACGTCACCTTCGCCACCGGCACCGGCTCGCGGCTGGTCTTCGACTCCTACGCCGCCCCGGGCGTGATGTGCGCGGCGCTGCTCCAGGCCATGACCGACGCCGATCCGGAGCGGACGCAGGCGCGGCTGGAGGAGTACGAGCAGGTCGCCGACCAGCACCACTTCTTCCTGCGCGACTGAGCCGCGGGGACGGGTCGTCTCCTCGACGAGGGGGCGGCGTGGAGATTGGTCGGCGCATACGGGGGCCATCCACGGCAAAGCAGGCATGAATGTTTTCATACGTCTTGCAAAGCAGATGGCATATATAAATACTGCTCACGGATCGCGACCCGGCCGTCCCGGACCGCGTCCACACCTGCCGCGAACATCTCCGGACGCCGATTCCTACCCGCTCCGGCGCACCGGGATGTTCCGGTCGGGCATCGCCAGCGCGAGCGCCCGCGGCGGTCCCGGTCGTCCCCTGGACCGGGACCGCCCCCACCCGTCGCCCACCCCGTCGACGCCGCACACCCGGAAGCGATGATCATGCCCCTGACGACCACGCGCATCAGCCCGGACTGGCCCTGCCAGGTCAAGGCCCCCGGCAGCTACGACTGGGAACGCTCGGCGGCCAAGTGGCTGCGCGAACTGGTGCCGGCCCGGTACGCCGGTTATCCGGCGCTGATCCGGCACCCCGTGCTGCTCGCCCGCCACGCGCAGATCCAGGTGCAGCACGAGATCCGGGTGGCGCGCACCGCGCTGCAGACCGCGCGGGCGGACCTGCCGCGGCTCGGTCTGCACGAGGGGGTCATCGAGCACACCATCAAGCTGTACGCGGCGGAGGTGCTCCAGTTGCAGCACATCGCGCGCAGCGTGCGGGCCGTCACCGAGGCCCTGGTCGAACGGGGCTCCGCCGGACGCTGACCCCCGCGCCCGGGTCAGTCCACCGGGTGGCCGGGGCGGATGGCGCGGGCGTCGTCGAGGCGCAGCAGCGGTCCGGCGGACGCCTCGCGCCCGCCCCACTCGACCGGTTCGAGGACGAAACCCACGTGGTCGCCCCCGGGTGCCCGCGCCACCACCCGCCCAACGAACCACGCTTCCGCGTCCTCCAGCACGACGGCCCCGCCGTACCCCTCGCGCCGACGGACCCCGTGGAACTTGTCGACATCGTCGCCGGTCCGTCCGCCGAACAGCTCGGCGGTCCCGCGCTGGTCGCGGGCGAGGAGATGCACGGCCAGGACGTCGGCGGAGGACGCCACCCGGTAGGTCCGGTTGACCTCGGAGAGCCACACGACGTACCGGACGGGGTCGATGGAGCACTGCGAGGAGAACCCGACCAGGCACCCCGCCCGTTCCCCGCCCGCCGCGGCCGTCACCACGCACATGTCGGGGTCGAGCCGGTGCAGGAAGACGTCCATGGCGGCCATGACCGCCATGCTAGGTCCTGTCGGCCTCGGCGGGCCGGGTCGCCAGGAGGCGCCGCAGGGCGGTGCGCAGGGCGCCGACGAACGCGTCGCGGCCCGCTTCGTCCAGGGCGTCGAGCGACAGGTACGGGTTGAGGTCCTCCAGTTCGACCAGCAGCAGCTCACCGCCGGGCGCCCGGCAGGCGTCCACGCGCTGGACGCCGTGGTCGACGCCGTTCCACTCGACGAACCGCCGCGCGAAGCCGAGGTCGGCCACGGTGGCGTCGTACGGCTCCAGTTGCCAGCGCCACTCGGGACGCGGCGCGTACAGGGCGTACTGGAAGTCGTGGTCGACGAAGTAGAAGGACACCTCGTAGGCGAAGTCCACGCGCGGCTGGACGAGCAGATCCCCGGCGCCGGTGGCCAGCGCCTCGCGCACCCGGCTCGCGGGCACGATCCGCAGGCCCGCCGAGTCCGCGCCGCGCCTGGGCTTGACGACGTACTCGTCGGCCACGGGCAGCAGGTGCAGGTCCTCGGCCCGGTCGGCGGTGGGGATGACCGGGAAGCCGGCAGCGGTCAGGTCGAGCAGGTACTGCTTGCCGGCCATGTCGGCCCGGCCGGTGAGCTGGTTGTAGACGAGGGTTCCGCGCTCTGCGGCCCGCTCGCGGAAGGCGTCGTACGCGTCCTTGTGGCCGAGCACCGGACCGCTGTTGCGGACGACGACGGCGTCGAAGGCGTCCAGCAGTGCGGCGGCGTCCCGCGGGTGGCACAGGGCCAGGTCGAACTCCTCGCGCAGCCGGGAGGTCAGGAAGATGTCCTCGTCGCAGTAACGCCGTCCGCGTGCCTCGTAGGCCAGGTCGGTGACGTACAGGAGGCGGGGGCGGGCGGACGGCATGCGGACTCCTCGTTGCTGATCGGAAGTGATCGTATGCGACCGGGACAGCCTGGTAACGAGCGCACTCAGTTCCCTCTCAGGGCTGCACTCAGTGCCATGCACGGCGGTGAACTGCTACGTTCCCCCTCATGAGCACCAGCAGTGCGGCGCCCCGCCGCGGGGACGGGACGGACGCGGCGGGTGCCCGGCCGCCGATGCGGGAGGCGCTGGTCGCGGCGGCCTTCCGGCTGTTCCTGGAGCGCGGCTACGAACAGACCACCGTCGACGACATCGTCGCCCTGGCCGGCGTCGGACGGCGGTCCTTCTTCCGCTACTTCCCGTCCAAGGAGGACGTGGTCTTCCCGGACCACGAGCGCTGCCTGGCCGACATGACGGCCTTCCTGGCGGCCTCGCCCGAGGACGCCGACCCGGTGCGGCGGGTCTGCGACGCCGCCCGTCTGGTGCTGCGCATGTACGCCGAGAACCCGGACTTCTCGGTGCAGCGCTACCACCTCACCAAGCAGGTCGCCGGGTTGCGCGCCTACGAGCTGTCGGTGGTGTGGCGCTACGAGCGGGCCCTCGCCGAGTATCTGCGCGGGCGCCTGGGCGGACGGCCGGACGGCCGGCTGCGCGCCGACGTGATCGCTGCCGCGGTGGTCGCGGCGCACAACAACGCCCTGCGGAGCTGGCTCCGTTCGGACGGGCGGGATGACGCGGGCGCCGCGGTGGACCACGCGCTGGGCTACGCCCAGGCCACGTTCGGCGACGTCCCGCCGGCACCCCGGGGCGGGTCGCCCGAGGACCTGGTGGTCGTGGCCACGCGGCGCGGAACGCCGCTGTGGCAGGTCCTCCGGGAGATCGAGACGGCCTTCACGGACGACCGCACGCCCAATTGAGGGTACGGAGTGCCTTTACGTGTGACACTGAGTGCCATACGCTCAGTCGCGTGCACGGTGGCACGGACCAGCCGCGCACACGCGTGCCCGGCGACCGCGCACGCGGGATTCCGGCCCGAGTGCAGGGAGTTGACCAGCGTGTACCACCACTCAGGAAACGTCGCTCAGCGGACAGCCGGCTCCCCGACGGGCGTGCTCGACCCGCAGGCGCCAGACACCGAGGCCGTCTTCTTCCAGCGCTGCACCTGGTGCGGCACCGCGATGTACCACCGGGTGCTGTGCCCGGTCTGTCGCGGCAGTGAGCTGCGCACCGAACGCAGCGAGGGCACGGGCACGGTGCGCCACGCCACGGTGGTGCACCGCAACAGCCCCGCCGCGCGCAACGTGTCCCTGATAGAGATGGCCGAGGGCTTCGTGCTGCGCGGCCGCGTGATGGGCCCGCTCATCGGCATCCACAGCGGCGACCGGGTGCGCCTGTCCACGGCCAAGGACCCGGTGCGGGGCGAGCCGGTCTTCCAGCTGGTCGACGAGCCGTACCGGGCCTGGACCTGAGGGGCGGTCAGGGCCCGGGCGGGGCGGGCGTGATGCGGATGCCCAGGGTGCCGTCCAGCCCCCGGCGCAGCCGGCTGCCGAAGAGGGTGAGCCTGCCGAGGACGCCGTACTTGCGGGCGAGCAGCTTCCGGTAGCGGGCGGTGGTGGCCGCGTCGCAGATCTCCGCCGTCCCCGGCACCTGGTCGCCGGTCGGCCGACCGCGCACGTCACAGGGGCCGATCAGCACGTCGGCGCGGTTGCGCACGCGCTTGACCTTCCAGGAGTCGGCGGCGGTCCAGACGCCGAGCGCGTCGCCGTCCCGTACCACCCACACCGGGGTGGCCACTTGGGTGCCGTTCTTCCGGTAGGTGGTGACCAGCAGGTACTTGCCGGCGCCGAGCCGGTCCAGTGACGCGTCGTCCATGGTCCCGAAGTCTAGGGCCAGGCCCCCGGTTCACACCGTCATCCGTCACCCCGTCCCTCACTCCAGGGCCGCCCGCATCCGCCGCACCGCCTCCGTGATCACCTCCGGCGAGGTCGCCAGGTTGAGCCGCAGGTGCCCCGCTCCGCCGGTGCCGAAGGGGATGCCGGAGCTGAGGGCCACCCTCCCCCGGTCGAGGAAGACCCGCGCCGGGTCGTCGCCGAGACCGAGCGCCCGGCAGTCGAGCCATGCCAGGTAGGTCGCCTCCCCGGCACGGTGGACGACCCCGGGCAGCTGCTCGGCGAGCAGGCCGGTGAGCAGCCGCCGGTTCTCGTCGAGCCCCGCGAGTACCGCGTCCAGCCAGTCGGTGCCCTCGCGCAGGGCGGCGGTGTGGGCGAGCACACCCACGTGGCTCGGGCCATGGCCGACCTCCTCCGGCATCCGGGCCAGGTCGTCGGCGGCCCCGGGGCCGGCGAGGGCGAGCGCAGCCTTCAGTCCGGCCAGGTTCCAGCCCTTGGACGCGGACATCAGCGCGAGCCCGCGCCCGGCGCCGGGGACGCTCAGGTAGGGCACGAACCGCGCGTCCCCGGTGACGACCGGCGCATGGATCTCGTCGGCGACGACCCGGACGCCATGGCGCTCCGCGAGGGCGGCGACGGCGGCCAGCTCGTCGGCGGTGTGCACGGTGCCGGTCGGGTTGTGCGGGCTGCACAGCAGGTAGGCGGCCCGCCCACCGCCGGCCACGGCCCGCCGGAACGCCTCCTCCAGCGCCCCGAGGTCGATCCGCAGGCCGGGGCCGAGGGGCGCCTCGACGATCCGCCGGTCCAGGTGGCCGACGAACTGGTAGAACGGCGGGTACACGGGCGGGTTGACGATCACGGGGTCGCCGGGCCCCGTGACGAGCTTGAGCATCTCGACGACGCCCAGCATCACGTCGGGCACGATCGCCGTGCGCTCCACCGCCAGGTCGTCCCAGCCCCACCTCTTGCCGGCGAAGTCCGCGAGGGCCTCGGCGTAGGCGGTGCCGACGGGGTAGCCGGTGTCGCCGAGGTGCATGGCCTCGGTGACCGCGCGCACGACGGCGGGGGCGAGCGGCACGTCCATCTCGGCCACCCACAGCGGCAGTACGTCCGCCGGGTAGGTGCGCCACTTCATGCTCGTACGGCGGCGCAGCTGGTCCAGGGTGAGGGCGCGCAGGGGGTCGGGGTCACCGGGCCGGTCGTGCGGAATGCGGGTCATGGGGCACAAGATAGGCCGCCCCGCCGGAGCGGGGAAACAAGGCCGCCGGCCCGGTGAACACCCGCGTGTCCGTCCCCGTATGGGAGGAGGGCGCTCGACGTCCGGAGGCCCCCGCGGTGGTGACACCGCGTGTCGGGGTTCGGGAGCGCACGCATGAGGCACGCACGACGACGCATGGTCCGGCGAGTGGCACGGCTGGCGGCCGTCGGCGGACTGCTGGTCGGGGGGACCATGGTCACCCGGGCCGTGGCGAGCGAGCCGCCCGACGTGTCGGCGGCGCCGCGCACCCTGGCGCAGACGGCGTCCGGCGCCGGTGCCGGCCTGGTGTCGGAGCTGGGCGACGAGCGCACGGCGGGCCACTGGGTCGGTGCCGACGGGCGGCCGGTCGTCGCCGTCACCGACGAGCGCACGGCGGAGACCGTGCGGCGGGCCGGCGCCGAGGCGAAGGTCGTACGGCACAGCATGTCGGAGCTGAGGTCGGCGACCTCGACGCTGCGTTCGGCGCCCCGGGTGCCGGGCACGGCGTGGGCGCTCGACTACCGGTCGAACGAGGTGGTCGTCCGCGGTGACCGCACCGTCTCCACGCCGGACTGGTCGCGGCTGACGGGGGTGGCGGAGGGCATCGGCGGTTTCGTCCGCATGGAGCGCACCGAGGGCGCGTTCACCACGCGTCTGAACGGCGCGGTGCCGATCCTGTCCACGGCGGGGCGGTGTTCGGCGGGGTTCAACGTGACCGACGGGCGCAGCGAGTTCATCCTGACCGCCGGTCACTGCGGACCGACGGGGTCGGTCTGGTTCCGTGACGGCGGGGGTGACCGGCAGGTCGGCAAGACGGTCGCGGGCAGCTTCCCCGGGGACGACTTCTCCCTGGTGGAGTACGCGAACGGCAAGGCGGGCGACGGCGCCGACGTGGTGGCGGTGGGCGACGGCAAGGGGGTGCGGATCACCGGCACCGGCGAACCGGCCGTCGGACAGCGGGTGTTCCGCAGCGGCAGCACCAGCGGGCTGCGGGACGGGCAGGTCACAGCACTGGACGCGACGGTCAACTACCCGGAGGGCACGGTCAGCGGGCTGATCGAGACCGACGTGTGCGCCGAACCCGGGGACAGCGGTGGGCCGATGTTCTCCGAGGGCGTCGCGCTCGGAGTGACCTCGGGCGGCAACGGCGACTGCGCGAAGGGCGGCACGACGTTCTTCCAGCCGCTGCCGGAGGCCATGGAGTCGCTCGGCGTCCGCCTGATCGTCGCCGGGCAGCAGGGGTCCGGACCGGGCGCCGCACCCTCGGCGCCGGCCGCCGGTGGCGGTGCTCCCGGCGCCGCGGCACCGGGGGCGGCGGCTCCCGTGACGGGCGTCGACGGCTCGACGCTGCTGGCCCGGCTGACGGACCGGCGCAACGTGGGCCCGGGTCTGCTGGTCGTGGCGGGCAGTCTCATGGCTCTGGTGGCCACGCGGTGGATCCGTGCCGAGGCGGACCGCAAGGCGTACCGGCGGCACTATTCGGCGACGTGGGGCTGAGCCGGGGCGACGAGAAGGGCGTCCGCGTGGGGCGGACGCCGCGGGCCGGGGGCGCCGATGCGCCGAGGAGGCTCGGACGGCGGTCAGGCGGCCTTCGCGGCCTCCGGGGCCGCGCTGGCCCACTCCATGACGAGCCGCTGGTACTCCGCGCGCTGCTCGACGCTCAGTGTCCCGCCCGACCGGAGCCAGAGGGCCCGGATCTCCTCGTTGACCTCGGCAGCCGATCGCTCGGAGGAGGCTTCAACAGTGGTGGACATGCTGTGAAGCATACGGCGACGGGCGTGAAGACGATGTGAGTAATCGCGAGCCAAACGGACATTTCGGACCGTGTTGCTGGTCACGTCGTACGACCCATCTGTCAAGGCCCACCTGCGAGTTCGTCACCGCCCCATGTGTTCCACCGCACACGGGTGCCGACTTCATGCCTGCGCCGCCCCCAGCACCAGTACCTGGATGGCCAGTACGGCCGCGCCGCGCGCCCAGTCGTGGAAGTCGGACACCTTGGTCTCCAGGGCGACCGGTGCGGCCTGCGGGTGCCGATTGTCGCGGACGGCGCCCTCGACCACCTCTCCGGCCACGTCCATCAGCCCCACCCCCTCCCCCGCGAGCAGGATCTTCTGCGGCATGACGAAGTTGGCGATCTGGGCCACCAGCGTGCCCAGCGCGCGTCCGGCCTCCTCGATCACCCGGGCGGCCATGGGCTCCTCGGCGGCGGCGGCCGCGAGGATCTCCTCCCAGGTCAGGTCATGTCCGGTGGCCGCCCTGACCTGGTAGCGGATGTTGGGGATGGTCAGCAGCGACACCGCGCTGCCGCGCCGCCCGTCGGGAGTGAGCGGGCCGTGCGGGTCGACGATCCAGTGGCGCCCGAAGCCCCGGTCCTCGTCCCCCGCGTACGGCACCCGCCGGCCGCCGAGCACGAGCCCGTAGCCGATTCCGGCGCCGATGGTGAGGACGACGAACCGGTCCAGACCGCGCCCCGCCCCGAACCAGGTCTCGGCCTCCACGAAGGCGGCCGTGTCGTTCTCCACGACCACCGGCAGCCCGGTCCGCTCCTCGACGAGCGCGGCGAGCGGCACGCCCCGCCAGCCCAGGAAGGGTGACTCGCCGACCACGGCCCGGCCCTCGACGAGTCCGCCGACACCGATGCCGATCCCCGCGACCCCGGGGCGCCCGCGCGACAGCTCGTCGGTCATCCGGGCCAGCAGCGCGGCGACCTCGCCGGGATCGCGGGTGGTCAGCGGCCGGTCGTGCCGCGCGACGATCTCACTGCGCAGGGTGGTCACGACGCCGTACACCATGTCCTGGGTGATCTTGAAGCCGACGAAGTAGCGGGAGTCCGCCACCACGTCGAGCGGCTGGGACGGGCGACCCTGCCGCACCTCGGCCACCCCGCCCGCCTCGGGGACCTCCACCAGCAGCCGTGACTCGATGAGCGGCTTGGTCAGCCGGGTGAGACTGCCGGGCGACAGACCCAGCCGCCGGGCGATCTCGGTCCGGGACAACGGGCCGTGCACGAGTACCTCGATCGCCACGGAACGCTCACCGGGGCTCAGCGGGGGCCAGCTGGAAGCGGCTGCGGCCATGAAGATCGAACCCCTTTTTTTCCGTACCGGAAACAACCTGGCCAGACTACGACCGGACAGCTGGCCCGGAAAAGATGTTTGCACGCCCCTTGACGGCTTAATTGTTCCGCCTCAAAAGTATGTGGCGCCAGGACGAGCCGCCGCCCCTGCGAGGGAGTCCCCCGATGACCGTCGTCTCCAACAGTCCGCCGTCCCGCCCACGGGGTGACGGCCGCCTCGCCGCCCTGTTCGTCGCACCGGCGCTCCTGGGCTTCGTGGTCTTCCTCCTCTGGCCGACCCTACGCGGCGTCTATCTGAGCTTCACCAGCTTCAACCTGCTGACTCCCGCGGAGTGGGTGGGCCTGGACAACTACGTGCGGATGGTCCACGACCCCATCTTCTGGGACTCGCTGCGGGTGACCGTCGTCTACGTGGTCGTCAACATCGGGGTGCAGACGGTCTCGGCCCTGGCCATCGCCGTCCTGCTCCAGCGGCTGACGCAGTCCTCGGTGCTGCGCGGGATCGTGCTCACGCCGTACCTGATGTCCAACGTGGTGGCCGGCGTCGTCTGGCTGTGGATCCTGGATACCCAGCTCGGCATCGGCAACGAGATCGTCGCGGGCCTGGGACTCGACCGCATCCCGTTCCTGGCCGACGAGACCTGGGCGGTCCCGGTCATCGCCCTGATCAACGTGTGGCGGCACGTGGGTTACACGGCGCTGCTGCTGTTCGCGGGGCTCCAGGCCATCCCCAACGACATGTACGAGGCGGCGAAGGTGGACGGCGCGAGCGAGTGGCGGATGTTCCGGCGGATCACGATGCCGCTGCTGCGACCGGTCCTTGCCGTCGTCCTGATCATGACGGTGATCGGCTCGTTCCAGGTCTTCGACACCGTCGCCGTGACCACCGCCGGCGGCCCGGCCAACGCCACCAACGTGCTCCAGTACTACATCTACGGCGCCGCCTTCGGCCGCTTCCAGTTCGGCTACGCCTCGGCCATGTCCGTCGCGCTGCTCGTCGTGCTGAGCGCCATCACCTTCGTCCAGTACCGGATCACCCGGGCCGGACAGACCGACCTCGGCTGACCGGGAGGAGACCGAGATGACCGAGACGACCTCCGTGGCCGGCCCGCCCCCGGTGACCCGGACGGCCCCCGCGGCCGGCCCGGCGACGGCACGGCGCGACAAGCGCCGCCTCTCCCCCGGGCGGATCGCGGCCTGGACGGTGATGGCCGCGATCGTGCTCATCACCGTGCTGCCGTTCTACTGGATCCTGCGCACCGCGCTGTCCACCAACACGGGACTGGCCGCGCACCCGGCCGACCCGCTGCCGGTCGACCCGACCACCGGCGGCTTCGAACGGGCCCTGGGCCTGCAGTCCGCCGAAGAGGCGATCGCGCAGGGCGGCGCGGGCGGCGGGCTGAAGTTCTGGCGGTACCTGCTCAACTCGGTACTCGTCTCGACCCTGGTCACCGTCTGCCAGATCCTCTTCTCCGCGATGGCCGCCTACGCCTTCGCCCGGCTGCGCTGGCGGGGCCGGGACGCGGTGTTCGCCCTGTTCCTGGCCGGGCTGATGGTGCCGGCCATCTTCACCCTGCTGCCGAACTTCGTGCTCATCAAGGAACTCGGCCTGGTGGACTCGCTGCTGGGCATCGCCCTGCCGACGATGTTCATGACGCCCTTCGCGGTGTTCTTCCTGCGGCAGTTCTTCATGAACGTCCCCCGGGAGGTCGAGGAGGCGGCCCTGCTGGACGGCGCGGGCAAGGTGCGGATCTTCTTCCGGGTCCTGCTGCCGATGGCGTCGACACCCGTCCTGACGCTGTCCGTACTGACGTACATCACGTCCTGGAACGACTACTTCTGGCCGCTGATGGTCTCCTACAGCGACAGCTCACGCGTGCTGACCGTGGCGCTGGCCGTCTTCCGCGCCCAGAACCCGCAGAGCGGCACCGACTGGTCCGGGCTGATGGCGGCCACGCTCATCGCGGCCCTGCCCATGCTGCTGCTCTTCGGCGCCTTCGCGCGCCGCATCGTCAGCACCATCGGCTTCACCGGCATCAAGTGAGGGGACGGTCATGCGATTTCGTACGGTCGCGGCGCTGACCGGGGCGCTGGCACTGTCCCTGGTGAGCGGCTGCGCGCAGGGCGGCTCCACCGGGGGCTCCGGGAACACGGTCACGTACTGGCTGTGGGACGCCAACCAGCTGCCCGCGTACCAGGCGTGCGCGAAGGACTTCGAGCGGCGCAACCCGGGCCTGGACGTGAAGATCACGCAGATGGGCTGGGACGACTACTGGACCAAGCTCACCGCGAGTCTCATCGCCGGCACCCAGCCGGACGTCTTCACCGACCACGTCCAGAAGTTCGGCCAGTTCGCCGACCTGGAGGTGCTGCAACCGCTGGACGGCCTCGGCATCGAGGACGCCGACTACCAGCCGGGCCTGGCCGCCGGCTGGCTCGGCCGGGACGGTCACCGCTACGGCGCCCCGAAGGACTGGGACACCGTCGCCCTCTTCTACAACGAGGGGATGGCGAAGGACGCCGGACTGAGCGCCGACGAGCTGAACGGGCTCTCCTGGAACCCCGAGGACGGCGGCAGCTTCGAGAAGGCCGTCGCGCACCTGACCGTGGACGAGCGGGGCAGGCGGGGCGACGAACCCGGCTTCGACAAGGACAACGTCAAGGTCTACGGCCTCGCCTCGGGCGGCGGCGGGGACGGCGACGGCCAGACCACCTGGAGCCACTTCGCCGCGTCCGCGGGCTGGACCTACACCGACAAGGAGCGGTGGGGTACCGAGTACCGGTACGACGACGCCACCTTCCAGTCGGTCGTCGACTGGTACTTCGGGCTGGCGGACAAGGGCTACATGGCCCCGCTGAGCGACTACAGCTCCAAGTCCAACCCGGCCAACGCGCAGGTCGCCGCGGGCCGGGCGGCGACGGCCTTCGACGGGGCGTGGATGATCTCGACCTACGCCGGTCTCCAGGACATGGACATCGCCACCGCCGTCAACCCGGCCGGCCCCACCGGCGAGCGGGCCACGATGATGAACGGCCTCGCGGACTCCGTCACCAAGAACGCCCGCAACAAGCCGGGCGCCCTGAAATGGGTGAAGTACCTGGCCTCCGAGGACTGCCAGCGCACCGTGGGCCGGTACGGCATCGTCTTCCCGGCCACGCCGGAGGGCACCGACGCGGCCGTCGCGGCGTACGAGAAGAAGGGCGTCGACGTGTCGGCCTTCACGCGGCCCGTCGACGACCCGGAGGACTTCCTGACCTTCACCTATCCGATCACCGACAACGCCGCAGACGTGCTGGCCCTCATGCAGCCCGCCATGCAGGACGTCTACGGCGGGGGCAAGCCGGTCGGCAGCCTCGACGCGACCAACGACCAGATCAAT
This sequence comes from Streptomyces sp. NPDC048171, assembly GCF_043202655.1. Taxonomy (NCBI): domain Bacteria; kingdom Bacillati; phylum Actinomycetota; class Actinomycetes; order Kitasatosporales; family Streptomycetaceae; genus Streptomyces; species Streptomyces sp. NPDC048171. The sequence continues at coordinate 10,807 of NZ_JBIDAU010000008.1, read as the reverse complement.
CTCATCCTCGGCCGGTGACTCGGCCGGTGACTCGACCAGTGAAGGGCATCCCATCCATGACGTTCTCCCTCGGCATCGTCGGTGCCGGCCAGTTCTCCGGCCAGTTCGCCAGGCTGTTCCTGGCCCACCCAGGTGTGCGCGACGTGTACGTCACCGACCTGCTGCCGGAGCGGGCCGAGCGGCTCGCCGCCGCCGAAGGTCTCGCCGGCACCTTTCCCAGCTACGAGGCGATGCTGGAGTCCCCGGCGGTCGACGCCGTCGCGGTCTTCACCCAGCGCTGGACCCACGGCCCGCTGGTCCTCCAGGGCCTGGGCGCGGGCAAGCACGTGTACTCGGCGGTCCCCATGGCGATCAGTACGCAGGAGATCGCGGAGATCATCGACGCGGTCAAGGCGACCGGGCTGACGTACATGATGGGCGAGACCAGCCAGTACAACCCGGCGACCGTGCACGCCCGCAACAAGATCGCCGAGGGGGCCTTCGGACGGCTTTTCTACGCCGAGGGCGACTACGTCCACGACATGGACCTGGGGTTCTACGAGGCGTACCAGTACAGCGGCGGCGAGGAGTGGAAGGCCACCGCCAGCTATCCGCCGCTGCTGTACCCGACGCACTCGGTGGGCGGGGTGCTGGGGGCGTGGGGGACGCACGCGGTGAGCGTCTCGGCCCTCGGTGTGGTGGACGAGCGCGGCGACGGCGTCTTCGACCGGTCGGTCAGCCGGTTCGACAACGACGTGTCCAACGCGACGGCACTGTTCGAGGTGGCCGGCGGCGGGTCGTTCCGCACCAACGAGTTCCGCCGTGTCGGCTACCCCTCGCACATCCGGGAGTCCCGTTTCCGGTTCTTCGGCACGGAGGCGAGCATGGAGCAGCTGGCGACCGTGGCGCTGTGGCAGGACAAGACCGGGGTCGAGGACATCAGCGAGCTGCTGGAGCCCAAGCCGACCATGGCGCCGGACGACCCCTCGCTCCAGCACATCGCGCCGGAGCTGCGGGCCGCCTTCACCTCGGGTTCGGCACCGGTGCACGACCGGGCGCGGCTGCCCCGGGCCTTCGACCACCTGCACAACGGGCACGAGGGAAGCCACCACTTCCTGGTGGACGACTTCGTGACCGCCGTGAACTCCCGGACACTGCCGTCCGTGAACGCGTGGGTCGCCGCCCGCTACACCCTGCCGGGCATCGTCGCGCACGAGTCCGCGCGGCAGGGCGGGGTCAGGCTGGAGATCCCGGACTTCGGGGACGCGCCGCGGCCGTGAGGCCGCCACGCGAGCCGGGTGCCCGCCGGTCTCAGGTGCCCGGCTTGCGGCCGTACACGTAGACGTCGTCGTTCTTCTTCAGCAGCGACCAGTACTTCTTGGCGTCGGTCTTCGTCATGTTGACGCAGCCGTGCGAGCCGGGCGGGCTCCACACGCTGACGCCGACGGAGTGGAAGGCCTGGCCGCCGTCGAAGAACTGGCTGTAGGGCATCGGCACGTCGTAGATGGTCGAGTGGTGGTTGAGGTTGCGCCAGTAGACCTTCTTCAGGCCGGTACGGGTCTCGTAGCCGTTGCGGCCGGTGCGGACCGGCACCGGGCCGTAGACCAGCTTCTTGCCGTCCTGGATCCAGCTGAGCTGGAGGGTGAGGTCGACGCAGGCGATACGACCCTTGTTGACCGGGCATTTGCCAGATTTGTTCGGGTTCTTGCCGACGGCCTTCTGCTTCGTCATCAGGTCCATCACGCCCCACGTGATGGGTCCCGCATAGCCGGCGTTCGGCGTGATGCCGTGCTTGGTCTGGAAGGCGCGGATGGCCTTGCAGTCGGCGGTGGACTGCTTGCCGTCGGCCGGACGGCCGAGGAACTTCTCCACCTTCTTCTGGTACGGGCCCGTCGTCGCGGTGCAGCTCGCGGCCTGGGCCGGCGCGGCCGTGAGCACGAGCGTGAGCGGTGCCACCAGTGCGGTGACCCCGAGTGCGACGACTGCTCGTCTGCGTATGTCCCCCATGGCCGGCCTTTCGCGAAGCGGTGAGGTGGTGGGAGGTCGCCGTGGTGCGTCCCCCTGCCTGATAGACAGCCGCCGGGCGGATTCGGTTGCCCTGCCGCGCCCACTCGCCACGAAAGCGTGACGAACGCCATCGGGTTTCCGCCATCCCTCAGTCCGTCCCGCCCCACGCCCGCATGGCCTGCCGGAACCCCGTGTTGACGGCGGTCAGACCGCCGTCGACCGCCAGCGTGGTGCCGGTGATCCACGACGCGTCGCGCGAGGCCAGGAAGGCGACGGCCGCCGCGACGTCCTCCGGCTCGCCGACCCGGCCCAGCGGGTACAGGTCCCGTACCGCCGCCAGTTCCTCGTCCCGGCCCTCCCAGGCCGTGGTGCGCACCGTGCCCGGCGTCACGAGGTTGACGCGGACGCCGCGCGCGGCGGCGTGTCCGGCGAGGGTGCGGGTCAGCGAGCCGAGGCCGGCCTTGGCGGCGCTGTAGGCGTGGTTGCCGAAGTCCTGGACGCCGTTGACCGAGCCGACGCTCACGATCGCGCCCCGTCCGGTGGCGGCCAGGTGGGGCAGCGCGGCGCGGCAGCAGCGGTAGGCGCCGGTGAGGGTCACGTCGAGGTCGCGGGCCCAGACCTCGTCGGGTTCGTCCTCGAAGAGCGGGGCGTCGGGGGTGCAGGCGTAGGCGTTGTTGACCAGTACGTCGAGGGCGCCGAAGGTGTCCACTGCGTGCGCGACGGCCGCTTCGACGGACGCCCGGTCGCCGACGTCGCAGGCGAACGCCTCGGCGGTCAGTCCCTGCTCGGTCAGCGCGTCCGCCGTGCGCCGGGCCGCGGGCAGGTCGATGTCGGTCAGCAGCACCTTCGCCCCCTCGGTGGCCAGCCGGCGTGCGGTGGCCGCGCCGATGCCCCGGGCCGCGCCGGTGACGAGTACTCCGTGGTCCGTGAAACGCCTGATGTCCGTCATGGGCCCGACCGTAGTGCCGGGGCGATCACCGGGCGGCTACGGTGCCGCCATGTCCGCATTTCTGCAGCAACTCCCCGCGCTCCTGGGTGTCGTGATCGGCGCGCTCGGTTCGTATCTCGCCGTGGTCCGCAGTGACCGGGCCCGGCTGCGGCGGGAGACCGAGGCCCGCTGGGAGGAGCGCAGGCTGGCGGTGTACGCCGACTACGCGCGGGTCCTGAAGACCTCGGTCACGCTGGCCTACCGGATAGCCGCCCACCTCGGCAACGACCCGCACCCGCACCCCCTCGACCCGCGCGATGCCGCCGCCGCGCAGGCAGAGGCGGCGGTGTCGCGGGATCCCGCCGGGGAGGCGCTGCTGCTGCTGGGCAGCAGGCAGGTGGTGGAGAAGGCGCGGGTGTGGGTCGTAGCGGTGCTCGACATGGAGCGTTTCCTGCGTGAGGAGACGCGTGACCCCGCCGCCTGGCAGGCCCTCCTGGAGCGGCACCGGGCCGCGCGGGAGGACTACTACGCGGCGGTGCGCGAGGATCTGGCCCTGCCGCCGGGGCACGGCGCCCGGTGGGCGCTGCCGCCCGTCAGCGATACCCGGTGACGTCGGCAGGACGGCCGGCGTCCTGGACCTCGACGAGGTAGCGCCAGGCGTCCGGGCGACTGCCGTCGAGGTCGGTGAAGCCGTACTCCTGGGCGAGCCCCCCGCTGGAGAAGGAGCGGCCGTTGAACCGCGCCACGTCCGGGTCGGCGGCCAGCGCGGCCACGGCCCTGCCCACGTAGCGGGGCGTCTCCGAGATGGCGAAGTGCGGGACGCGGTCGAGGGCGTCGCGCCAGTTGTCCTCGCGTACGCCGTAGTGGTCGAGCATGATCTCGGAGCGCAGCCAGCCCGGGGTCAGTGCCACGGCGGTGGCGCCGCGCGGTCCGAGTTCGTGGCCGAGGGCGAAGGCCATGCGCACGACGGACGTCTTGGCCAGGTCGTAGAAGAAGGAGTTGCGGTAGTGGTCGCGGTTGTAGTCGTCGGTTCCGTCGGTGACCTCGACGACCAGTCCGCCCGACCCGCGCAGCAGCAGCGGCAGCGCGTGGTGGCTGGTGACGGCGTGCGTCTCGACCGCGAGGCGCAGCAGCCGCAGCCCCTTGTCGAGGTCGTGCTCCCAAACGGGCCTGTCCCACTCGAAGAGGTTCTCGCCGCCCCAGATGTCGTTGACCAGGATGTCCAGGCGGGCCTGCTCGCGGGCGATGCGGTCGACGAGCCGGGCGACCTGCTCCGGTTCGAGGTGGTCGGCGGGGACCGCGATGCCGTGCCCGCCGGCCTCGGTGACCAGGTCGGCGGTGTCCTCGATGGTCTCGGGGCGGTCGTACTCCGAGCGCCGGGCGCGGGTGCTGCGGCCGGTGACGTAGACGGTGGCGCCGGCCGCGCCCAGTTCGACGGCGATGCCGCGTCCGGCGCCCCGGGTGGCTCCCGCAACGAGTGCGACCCTGCCCGTCAGCGGCCTTTTCGGTTCCTGTGCCATGTCCGGCTTCCCGTTCCTCTCCCGCACGAATGCTGTCGGGTCCGAGGGTGCCCGGGAAGCCGGACATCTTCTGTCACCTTTTCCGCGTGTCCCGCAGGGGGTCAGTGCCCCCGGTCGATCCACTCCTTCAGGTGCGGGGCCTCGGCGCCGACGGTGGTCGCGTCGCCGTGTCCGGTGCGGACCTCGGTCTCCGGCGGGAGCACCAGCAGCCGGTCGCGGATCGAGTCGATGATGGTCGGGAAGTCGGAGTAGGACCGGCCGGTGGCGCCGGGGCCGCCCTGGAAGAGGGTGTCGCCGGTGAAGACGGTGCCGAGGCCCGGGTCGTAGAGGCAGACCGCGCCGGGGGCGTGCCCGGGGGTGTGCAGGACGGTCAGGTCGGCGCCGGCCGCCTCGATGACCTGGCCGTCGGTCAGCCAGGCGTCGGGGTCCCGGTCGGGGTGGGTCTGCCGCCACAGCGGCAGGTCGTCGCGGTGCAGCCAGATGGTGGCGCCGGTGCGGTCGGACAGGGCGGGCGCCGCGCCCACGTGGTCGTTGTGGCCGTGCGTGCAGACGATGGCGGTCAGGCGCCGGTCGCCGACCGCCTCGGCGATCGCGTCGGCGTCGTGGGCGGCGTCGATGACGACCACCTCGTGGTCGTCGCCGACCAGCCAGACGTTGTTGTCGACGTCCCAGGTACCGCCGTCGAGCTTGAACTGGCCGGAGGTGACGAGGCGTTCGATGCGCGCGGTCATCAGAGCACCACCACCGAGCGGAGCACGTCACCGGCGTGCATCCGGTCGAAGGCCTGCTCGACCTCGTCCAGCCGGATGGTCTCGGTGACGAACTTGTCCAGCGCCAGGCGGCCCTGGAGGTGCAGGTCGATGAGCATCGGGAAGTCCCGGGAGGGCAGGCAGTCGCCGTACCAGGAGGACTTCAGCGAACCGCCGCGCCCGAAGACGTCCAGCAGCGGCAGTTCCAGCTTCATCTCGGGCGTCGGCACGCCGACCAGGACGACGGTGCCGGCCAGGTCGCGGGCGTAGAAGGCCTGCCGGTAGGTCTCGGGACGGCCGACCGCCTCGATGACGACGTCGGCGCCGAAGCCGCCGGTCAGTTCGCGGACGGCCTCGACGGGGTCGGTCTCGCGGGAGTTGACGGTGTGGGTGGCGCCCATGGAGCGGGCGGTCTCCAGCTTGCGCTCGTCGATGTCCACGGCGATCACCTTCGCGGCCCCCGCCAGGTGGGAGCCGGCGATGGCCGCGTCGCCGACGCCGCCGCAGCCGATGACGGCGACGGTGTCACCGCGCCCGACGTTGCCGGTGTTGATGGCGGCGCCGATGCCGGCCATCACCCCGCAGCCCAGCAGACCCGCCACCTGTGCGGAGACGGCCGGGTCGACCTTGGTGCACTGCCCGGCGGCGACCAGGGTCTTCTCGGCGAAGGCGCCGATGCCGAGGGCCGGGGACAGCTCCTGCCCGGTCGAGGCGAGGGTCATCTTCTGTTCGGCGTTGTGGGTGTCGAAGCAGTACCAGGGGCGACCGCGCAGACAGGCCCGGCAGGTGCCGCACACGGCACGCCAGTTGAGGATCACGAAGTCGCCGGGGGCCACGTCGGTGACGTCCGCGCCGACCGACTCCACGACACCGGCGGCCTCGTGGCCGAGCAGGAAGGGGTAGTCGTCGCTGATGCCGCCCTGCTTGTAGTGTAGGTCGGTGTGGCACACCCCGCAGGCCTGGACCTTGACCACGGCCTCGCCGGGGCCGGGATCGGGCACGACGATCGTCTCGATCCGGACCGGCTCGTCCTTGCCCGGTGCGATCACGCCGCGTACTTCCTGCGCCATGCTTGTGACCCTTTCCTCGGCCGTTCAGCGTTCCTCCCGACCCTACGCGCAACAGATCGGTGAGGGGCGCTTCGGCGCCCTGCGGGGTCCACGTAGCCTGAGGCGTCGTCCGCCTGCCGAAGGAGTCCCGTGAGCGCCGCCGATCCGGAAGCCGGTCCGCCCGCCTGGCGGCTTCTCCTGTCGTACGTACGGCCGCATCGGCGCGCCCTGTTCGCGGGCGCCCTGCTCTCGCTGGTCACCGGCGGCACGGGGCTGCTGCTGCCCCTGGTGGCGCGGGAGCTGATCGACGACCTGGCCCACGACCGGGCCATCACCGGTGCGCTGCTGGCCATGTCGGGGCTCGTGGTCGCCAACGCGGCGCTCGGGGCGCTCGGTTCGTACGTGCTGCGGCGCACCGCCGAGTCGGTGGTGCTCGGGGCGCGGCGCACACTGTCGTCGTATCTGCTGCGGCTGCGCGTCTCGGCGGTGGACCGCACCGAGCCCGGCGACCTGATGGCCCGGATCACCTCCGACACCACCCTGCTGCGCGAGGTCACCACCGACTCCCTGATCGGCGTGGGCACCGGCGGGCTCACACTGGTGGCGACGCTGGTGATGATGGGCGTCGTCGACCCGGTGCTCCTCGGGGTCACGCTGGCCGTGGTCGTCGGGGCCGGACTGGTACTGGGCCTGATCGTGCCGCGCATCAACCGGGCGAGCCGCCAGGCGCAGGACGCGGTCGGGGTGATGGGCGCCGCGCTGGATCGGATCCTGGGGGCGCTGCGCACGGTGAAGGCGTCCGGCGCCGAGCCCCGGGAGGAGCGTGCGCTGCACGAGGCCGCCGAGGAGTCGTGGCGGCAGAGCGTGCGGGCGGCCAAGTGGTCGGCCGCCGCGGGCAACACGGCGGGGCTGGCGATGCAGATCGCGTTCATCACGGTGCTCGCGGTGGGCGGGGCGCGGGTGGCGACGGGCGCGATCGACATCGGCACGCTGGTGGCGTTCCTGCTGTTCGTCTTCTACTTGATGTCACCGATACAGGAGGTCGTCGGCGCGATCACGCAGTACCAGACGGGCCGGGCGGCGCTCGCCCGGATCCACGAGGCGATGCGGCTGCCCGCCGAGCCGGCGCTCCACCCCGCTCCGCTGCCCTCGCCGGGCGCGGAACCGGCGTCCGTCTCCTTCCGCGACGTCCGCTTCCGGTACGCCGACGATCTGCCGTACGTCCACCACGGGGTGACCTTCGACGTGCCGGGCCGCGGGCTGACGGCGTTCGTCGGCCCGTCGGGGGCGGGGAAGACCACCGTGTTCTCGCTGATCGAGCGGTTCTACGACCCGGGTTCCGGGGAGATCACGCTGGACGGCCGGAGTCTGGCGGAGTGGGAACTGGCCTCGCTGCGCGCCTCGATCGGCTACGTGGAGCAGGACGCCCCGGTGCTGTCCGGTTCGCTGCGGGACAACCTGCTGCTGGGCAGTCCCGAGGCGGACGAGGACGCCGTCCGTACGGTCCTCAGGACCACCCGCCTCGACGCTCTGGTCGCCCGGCTGCCGAACGGTCTGGAGACGCTGGTGGGTCACCGCGGCACCAAGCTGTCCGGAGGGGAGCGACAGAGGGTGGCGATCGCCCGCGCGCTGCTGCGCCGCCCCCGGCTGCTGCTGCTCGACGAGGCCACCTCGCAGCTGGACGCGGTGAACGAGGCGGCGCTGCGCGACACGGTGGCCGAGGTGGCGCGGACGACGACGGTGCTGGTCGTCGCCCACCGGCTGTCCACGGTGACGACGGCCGACCGGATCGTGGTGATGGACGCGGGGCGGGTCCGCGCGGTCGGCACGCACCGGGAACTGGTCACCGCGGATCCGCTGTACGCGGAGCTGGCGGCGACCCAGTTCCTGGCGGCCGGCGGCTGAGCGCGCCGGCCTCGGAGGGGGTCAGCCCAGGGCGGGGACGGCACCGAACAGCGGCGACACCAGGTCGGTGACCTGCTGGAGCTGGTCGAGGTCGTTGAGCCGGTTCAGCTGCTGGGAGGGGAGCGGCACCTGGGCACGGTCCTCGGCGGGCATGTCGCCCACCGCGAGCGAGTCGAGGGTGTTGGTCACGCTGAGCTTCTCGGTGCCCAGCGGGCTGCCGCCTGCCGCGCTCGCCATCGGGGCGGCGAGAGCGGTGACACCGGCGGCGAGCCCGACAACGGCGACGATACGTCGTGTGGAGATCATGCCGTGCGCAACGCCGACGGGCCGCGGGCGGACACGGGCGGCCCACTCCGCTCACTCGTGAGGAGCAGTGGTCCGGCCGCGATTGCCCCGGGAGCCCGGACGGAGGAAGCTCGGAGGTGAGGGCCACGACGGCCCGTTCTCCCTTCGGGCCCGGTCCCTCCGAGGAGGTCGTCATGGGTACCACCGCAGGCCGGGGCTTCGACGCGGAAGCGCTGCGCCGGGGCATCGAAGGAGACTCGGCGGCACCGCTCGTGTCGCTGTACGCGCGGGACGCCCGGGTCCGCATCGTCGACCGGTACGACCAGCCGAGCCGTCCCAAGGTGCTGCACGGCCGGCAGGAGATCGCCGAGATGCTCGACGACGTCTACAGCCGGGACATGACCCACCGGATGGAACGCTGTGTCGTCCAGGGTGACAACGTCGCGTTCACCGAGGAGTGCACGTATCCGGACGGTGTGCGGGTCCTCGCCGAGTCGATGCTGTCGTTGCGGGACGGGGAGATCGTGGAGCAGACCACCGTCCAGGCCTGGGACGAGTAGCCCGGGGCACCGCGGGTCAGCGGGTCCAGGCGCGGTACTCCATGACGTCGCCGGCCCGCACGCCGTACTCGGGCTGGTCCGCGGTGAAGGTGGTCTCCAGGCCGAGGACGGCGCCGGTGGCCGGGGCCACGATCAGCATGCGGCGCACGCCGGTCCCCTCGTACACGTAGGCGTGGCCGGGCCGGCCGAGGCGGTCGGTGACCCGTCCGGCCGGACGCAGTTCTGCTTCGTCCGCCAGGAGCCGGGTGAGCGCCGCCGACTCGCGGGCGCCCAGGGTCCAGTGGTCCAGCAGAAGCGCGATGGCGTCGAGCAGCTCAGGGGTGTCGAGGGTCTCGCTGTGCTGTGCCTCCTCCAGGTACGCGCGCAGGCGTGCGGCGTCGTGCGGCGGCGGCGACTCGGGCGGGGCGTCGCTCCAGCTCGGCGGGTGGGTCCGGCGGCTGATCACGTGGCCGTCCTCGACCAGGCGGGGCGTGCCGTCCTCGTCCTCGCCGAGGACCGGGCGTCCCGGGTGGCGCGGGTCGGTCGCCACGACCAGCTCGGTGTGACGGCCGTCGGCCGTCCAGCGCACGACGCGCTCCTCGGGGAGCGTGACCGGGGGTGCGTCGTCGGACATGCCCAGGCTCCAGGACCGCACGTGCGTGCCCTTGCGCAGTGCGGGTCCGCCGTCCGCCGCGGCCCGTTCGGCACGCTCGGCGAGCCGGTCCAGCGGCAGGGGCCTGGCGTCGGCGAGCACGGCCAGCGGGCGGGGCGCGGCGACGGCGGGCGCGGTGCCGGGGCCGCCGAGCAGCAGCGCAGACACGGTCACGGCGACGACGGCGCCGGCGGCCAGGGCCCAGGCCACGCGGACGCGGCGCCGGGCGGGCCGCGCGCACCACCGGGACGGCCGGTCCGGGGCAGCCGGCCCGTGCAGCAGCCCTTCGAGGTGGCGTTCGGCGCGGGGGCCGAGAGGGCCGTCGCCGAGGTGCGGGGTGTCGGCGGGGACCGGGTTGGCCCGGCACAGGAGGTCGAGTTCGTCAGCCATGGCCGTGTTCCTTCGCGGGGATGGCGTCGGCGGTGGTCGCCGGGTGCGGGGGCCGCCGTGCGGCGTGCGGGACGGCCGTGGAGGGCCGGCCCATGCGGTCGATCTCCGTTCTCAGCCGGGCGCGGGCGCGGTGCAGCCGCATCGACGCGGCCCGGCTGCCGCAGCCGAGGGCGACGGCCAGTTCGTCCACGCCGAGCTCCTCCCAGGCGGTCAGCCGCAGCACCTCCTGGTCCTTCTCGGAGAGCCTGGCCAGCGCCTCGTGCACCCAGCCGCCGGGCGATTCGGCCTCGGGTCCGGAGGTGAGGTGCCGGCCGTGCGCGGCGTCGTCGTTGCCGATCCGGTCGAGGAGCCGGCGTCGGCGGCCGCGGCCGCGCACCGCGTTGGCCAGGCAGTTGCGTGCCACCCCGTACAGCCAGGGCAGCGGGGTGTGCGGCAGCTCGGCGCGGCGGCGCCAGGCCACCGTGAACACCTCCGCCACCACTTCCTCGACCTCGCCGGTGCGCCCGTCCAGCCGTCGCGCCACATAGCGGCTGACCGCCCAGTAGTGCTCGCGGTAGGCAGCGGCGAAGATCTCGTCGTTGCTCATGTCGTGTTCGTGTCCGGCACCCTCGTGATCGTCACAGGTGGTTTCGTGACGCTCGTCTCGTCGTACGAGTGTGACGTCCCCGCGGGGCTCGGACACAGGCGGGGCGTGAGGAACCTCAAGAGCATCAAGTGGCTGACGACCACTGACCACAAGACGATCGGCACGCTGTATCTGGTGACGTCGTTCGCGTTCTTCTGCATCGGCGGCGTGATGGCGCT